>CAZKRE010000127.1:0-10416 GCA_964555075.1 uncultured Phycisphaeraceae bacterium | reverse complement strand
CCGGCCTGGATCGCGTAGGCCTGGGCGACTCCCTTCTGGCTGCGGGCGATGTCTTCGAGCTGCTCGAGCCGGCGGACGTACTTCTCCAGGGTCTCCCGGCGGGCGCCGGGGCGGGCGCCGCTAATCGCGTCGGCGGCCATGACGATCGGGGTGTAGGGGGAGATGGAGGGGATGTCGTTGTGGTGGCCGGCGATGGCGTTGAGGACGATGTCCTTTTCGCCGAACTTCTTGCAGAACTCGGCGCCGATGGCGGGGTGGCCCCCCTCGACGTCGTGGTCCATGGCCTTGCCGATGTCGTGGAGGAAGCCGCAGCGGCGGGCGAGGTCGCCGTCGAGGCCCAGCTCGTCGGCGATGACCTGGCAGAGGTAGGCGGTCTCGACGGAGTGGCGGAGGATGTTCTGGCCGTAGGACATGCGGTAGTGCAGCCGGCCCATGGTCTCGCTGATGCGGGGGTGGACACCCTGGAGGTTGACCTCGAGGAGGGCATCCTTGCCGAACTTGATCAGCCGCTGGGCCATGTCCTTGTTGATCTGCTCGACGATCTCCTCGATGCGGGTGGGGTGGATCCGGCCGTCTTCGAGGAGCTTCTGCAGGGCCTCGCTGGCGACGGCGCGGCGGACGGGGTCGAAGCAGGAGACGACGACGACGCCGGGGGTGTCGTCGACGATGACGTCGACGCCGGTGGCCTTCTCGAACGCGCGGATGTTGCGGCCCTCGCGGCCGATGACGCGGCCCTTCATGTCGTCGGAGGGGATGGGGATGGCCGAGACGGTGGCGTCCTGGGTGTGCTCGGAGGCGTATCGCTGGATGGCCTGGAGGGTGATCTTCAGGGCGTTCTCGCGCGACTCCTCCTCGGCCTTGGCGAGGTTCCGCTGGATGATGAGCCCCGCCTCGTGCTGGCTCTCCCGCTCGACGGCCTTGAGGGCCTCGGCCCGGGCGTCGTCGACGGAGAGGTTGGCGATGCGCAGGAGGGCCTGCTTCTGCTCCGCCAGGGCGGTCTCGACGATGCCCTTGTGCTTCTCGATCAGGCCGTCGAGCTCGGCGTCGCGGGCGGCGACCTGGGTCTCGCGGGCCTTGATCTTGGCGTCGTACTCGGTGAGGTACTTCTCCTTGGTGGTGAGCGTGTCGAGCTTGCGGTCGAGGTTGTCCTCCCGCTTCTCGATGCGGCGCTCGGCCTCCTTGAGCTGGTTCCGCTCGGCCTCGATGGTCTTCTCGAACTGCTCCCGCTTGTCCTGCAGCTCGGTGCGGGCGTCGACGTCGGCCTGCTTGCGGGTGGTCTCGGCGTCGATGCGGGCGCGGGCGATGAGCTCATCCGCCTGCTTGCGGGCCTGGCCGAGCGACTGGGCGCCGATGACCCTGGAGAGCACGAACGCGGCGATGACGCCGGCGAGGAGGCCGACGGCGAGTCCGATGGCGAACATCATGGGGGGTACCTTTCAACGTCAACCGCGTCCCCGGGGCGGCGCCCGGAAGGGGACGGCGGGGGTGTCACGATGAAGGCACGACGCGGGCGAGACAGGCGGGCGGAGCGGGACCGATCAGCGACGGAGGGACGATGGCGGGGCGCAGCGGGGGCGTAGCCCCGCGCCCGGCGGCCGGTGGGTCGAGGTTGGGAGGGCGAGGACCGCAGCGGCCAGCACACGAGGCGCCTGGCACGGAGGCCCCACCCGCGGCACGCGGAGCCGGGGCTCCAAGCGTGCAAACCACCAACTGATCAGGAGTTCCACAAGCGTCATCGTCAATCTATCCCGCCCCTTGGGGAGGCGGGCCGGGGCCAGCACCGGGCGTCTGGCTCGGCTGATCGGCTGCGTCCGGCGGCGTTCGCTCGGTCGAGCCGGGAATCCCGCCGGCAACCGTGCCGATCGGGTCGTACTCAGTCCCTCGCTCGCGTGGGAACAGATGGTGGATGGCGAGCGACGGGGGGATGAATGTGCCTTAACGTACCCGCGGGGTAGCGCAAGCGTCAAGTGAGGCGCTCCGGCGCGACCTCCGCTTGGCCGGGGGAGACGGGGGGGCTGGGGGATCCGGGGTCTCCGGGGGGAGCGTTGGCGAAGCGGAGCTGGCGGACGCCGAAGTAGACGAGCAGTTCGAACGGCAGGATCACCGCGGCGAAGACGATCGCCCAGGCGATGAAGAGGCTCCAGCCGGCGAAGGGGTGGGTGATGGTGAGCCAGGCGCCGGTCTGGAGCGTCCAGCCCGCGACGGCGCGGAGCCCCCAGGCGAGCGGGAGGCTGAGCAGCCAGCCGGCGGCGGCGTAACAGGCGAGCCGCTCGGCGAGCCAGAGCGGCACCCGCCAGCCGCGCCGGCCGGCGAAGAACCAGACCCCCGCCGCCTCCAGAGCGGTGAGCACGAGGCAGAGCGCCGCGGCGGCCACGCCCTCGGAGGCGGCGCGGGTCGGCGGGACGGGCAGCGCGAGGAGGTCGAGCAGCCCCCAGCCCGTCCCGACGAGGAGGGCGATGGTGAGGAGGAAGGCGCGCGGCCGGGCGTTGGAGCCGGCGAGGGTCATCCGGCGGAACGTGGCGTGGGGGCGGCGGAAGGGGGCCGCAACGGTCCGCAACCAGTTCGCCAAGGAGGGGCGCCGCTGCCAGGGCGGGCCGTCGCGGTGAACCGGGTCCGACTCGGCGACGGGCAGGCCGCACTCGGGGCACGAGGCGTCATCGAACAGCTCGCGGAGCGGGTAGCCGCACCGCTCGCAGAGGGCGTGCTCATCGGGGAACGGGGAGGGCGGCGGCTCCAACGAGGGCGCGGCGACCGGGGGAGCCTGGGGCATGGGGGATCGTAGAGGGCGCGGCGACGGACGGCGAGGGATCAGGCGGCGGCCTCGTAGACCCGGCGGACGGCGGCGGCGTAGGCGGCCGGGGAGGCGTCCGCTTCCGCCGCATGGCGGGCGGCCCCGCCGAGGCGGGAGGCGAGGTCGCGGTCGCGCAGCACCTGGTGCAGCCGGTGGGCCAGCCGCTTGATCTGATCGCGATCGCAGAGCAGGGCGGTCGTGTCGGCGACGAGCCACTCCTCCTGGAGCGGGTGGCATTCGGCGACGATGGGCAGGCCGGCGGCCATGGCCCAGCGGAGCGCGAGGCCGCCGCCGCGGTCGCCGAGCGACATCGCCGCGTCGCACGCGGGAAGGACCTGCCAAGGGGCTGCAAGCTGGGGCTCCTGTGCGACGAGGCCCCCGGCGCCGTAGTTGTCCATCATCCGGCGGGACTGGGCGCGACGGTGCTGCCCGGGGTGGCGGAGGAGCAGGATCCTCGCGGGGGCCGCGCTGCCCCCCTTGACCGTCTCGTAGGCGAGCCCCGCGCCCAGGTCCGCCCGCAGCGCATCGCCCGCGGTGGGGGGGTCGCTCAACAGGGCCACGACCGTGGTCGCGTCGTCCACGCCCCACGCCTCCCGCAACCCCGCCCGGCGTGCCCGCTCGAGCAGGCCCGGATCGACGGCGGGCGGCACGGCGTGAACCCGCCTCGCGTCCACCCCCGCCGCGACGAGGCTTTCCCGTCGTGCCTCGCCCGGCACCATGATCGCCCGAGCCAAGCTACGCGGCCCGAAGCCGCCGCCGCCGCACCGCGCGTCGGCCCCCCACGCCTGCGTGAGCGTCAGGACCTGCGGCGTCTGCCGGCGGACCCAGCGGGCGGCGGCGGACGCGGTGGGGGACCAGCAGTGGATCAGATCGAACCGCTCCCCGCGGAGACGGGACCGCAGCGCGGGGACGGCCGTGTACGCCGAGCCGAACGGACTGGCGACCCGCTCGGCCCGCAGCCCCGCGGCGTGGAGGGCCCAGTCGAGGGGAGCGCCGCCGATCGCGAGGACGCGGTGCTCGTGCCCCGGCGCGGGCAGCCGCTCGACGGTCAGGCGCAGCAGCGCCAGCGTCGTGGGACACGCCTCCGGAGAGGCCTGGTCGATCAAGTGAAGCACCCGCATCAGCGATTCTCTTTGAACCGATCGTCGGGCTTGTAGTCGAAGAAGAGGCGGGCGACCTCCCGGCCCACCCGCTCGGCCAGCTTCCGGGCGAGCATCGCGTCCTGTCCCGCGCTCTCCGCCTCGAGCCCCTTGTAACGGAACGAGACCTCCATCGTCCGCCCGCGGGAGGGGGCGCCCGCTTCGATGATGGGCGGGGGCTCGGGGAACAGCCGCTTGCTCTCGACGGCGTCGACGACCTTGAGCTCCAGCAGCGCCGTCGGCCGGTAGTAGCTCGGGGCGGGCTGGAGCGCTGCGCTCTCGATGTTGACGTAGATCACCTGATCGGCCCCCGCGAGCCGCCCGATCTGGTCGATGGGGGTGTTGCGGTACTCGTCGCCGAGCCGGTCCCGGACCTCGGCGAGCTTGATCTGGGAGACGAATGGGGTCGTGATCGCTCCGTTTTCCCGCAGGTGATAGGCGATGTGCCCCGCCACCACGCCCGCCAGGGTCGGGTTGCCCAGCGCCTGGTGCGGGTCATCCACCATGACGAGCGTGGGACGATCCGGGAGCGTCGCGATCGCCTTGATCTTGTCCTTGCCGGCGAGCGTGCTGGCGATGAACGCGGGCCCTTCGCAGCCGGCGAGCAGGCAGAACGCGACCAACAGGCTGAGGGGGCGCATCACGTATCTCAACGCATGACCTCGTGATCGTAGAAGAGCCCGGCGGCGTCGCGGGCGAAGAGCACGAGCATGCCCAGCTCGACGGTCTCGTTGTCGCTGTTGACGAGCCCGAGCTCACCCTCCTCCGGATACTGGGCGCGGACGGTGGTCGAGAAGCTGGGGTTGTCGGGGTCCTCCGACTCGGCCTCCATCACGTTGATCTCGCCGGCGATCATGCCCTGCCAGACCCAGGCGTTGCCGGGCTCGTGGGTGCGATACTCGATGAGGTCGATAATGATCAGGCGTTCGACGTCGAGCTTGCGGATCAGCTCGCCCGGCATGACGGTGATCCAGTACGGGTTCTTCTTCTGGAACTCGATCAGGTCCTGCGGCGGGACGATCGTGGTGTCGGGGAGGTTGCCGACGATCCGAGCGCTGACCGCCCGCGAGACGGCGAGGACGGAGCTGGGGTAGCGGCCCTGGATGTACTCGTCCGCGGCGACGAGGACGGCGACCTTCTTGCCCGCCAGGTCGCGGTACTGGGCCTCGACCTTCACCTTTTTCTTGCCCCGGCCGCCTGCGGCCCCGTGGGCGAACCACGCGGCGACGTTGCAGGCCGGCAGGGACCCGGCGAGCAGCACGAGCAGCAGCAGGGCCATCGAGCGACGGAGCGGTGCGAGGCGCGGGTGGCGAGGGGGCATCAGCTTGAGGTTCCCAGGGTAACGATCAGCGTGTAGAGCCAGCCGAGCAGGGCGACCGCTCCCACCGCGAGGAGGACCTTCGGTCGCCAGAGGGCCCGGCCGAGGGGCGCGAGACTGGCGCCGGCAATCGCAGCATACCCGCAGACGATGACGGCCATGGCGCAGGTCAGGGCCAGCAGGGTCCCGGCCGGCTGGACGACAAAAGCGGACGCCAAGTCGCCGTGGGCGGCGTGGGTGAAGGCGGTGGTCATGCCGCAGGTGAGGCAGGGCAGGCCCGTGGCGGCCTTGAACCCGCACGGGCTGAGGCCCAGTTGCGTGTGCGTCCCCGTGCCGGAGCCGCTGGGCGTCAGGGTGGCGCCGATGATCAGCGGCGCGGCACAGGCAAGGGCGATCAGCAGGGGCACGAGCCGATCGAGCGGCAGGGGCATTCGGGGGGCGGCGGTGGTGCTGCGGCGCATCACCGGCAAAGCATACCGGCGGCCGCGGCACGCCTCCAACCGGCGGTAGGATGGTGCCATGGGCAGTGACCTCCCCGTCGAGCAGGACCCCGACCGCAACCCCCGCCGCGTCCACCGGCTCCGGCAGTCCGTGGCCCGCCGCGGCGTCGCGGTGATCCCCACGCTCTTCACCCTGGGCAACCTGCTCTGCGGGTGCGCCGCGATCTTCATCGCCTCCCGCGACGCCGCCGCCGCGGAGCTGCCCTTCGGCTGGACGCCCCTGACCCTCGCCGCGGCGCTCATCTTTGCCGGGATGCTCTTCGACGGGCTCGACGGCCGCATCGCCCGGCTCATGCGAAGCACCAGCGAGCTCGGGGGGCAGCTCGACTCGATGTCGGACATGGTGACGTTCGGCGTCGCGCCCGCGTTCCTCGCCGTTCAGCTCGCCTCGGAGGCCACCGGGGTCGAGGCCCCGTTCGTCAGCCCGCAGGGCGACCACCTCTTCGCCCGCCTGATCCTGATCGCGGGCGGCATCTACGCCTGTTGCGCCGCGCTCCGGCTGGCGCGGTTCAACCTCGAGAACGACAGCGCCGACGAGGCCGATCACATGAGCTTCATGGGGCTGCCCTCGCCCGGCGCGGCGGGCACGATCGCGAGCCTCATCCTCCTCCACGAGCACTTCCTCGCGAACTACCCCGAGCACAACTGGCTGCGGGTCAGCGCGGCGGTGGCGATCGTCGCGGTCACCGCGCTGACCGCCATCGCCATGGTCAGCCGGTTCCCCTACGTCCACGTGATGAACCGCTACGTCCGCAACCGGGCGAAGGTGGAGACGGTCGCGAAGGCCGTCATCGTGGGGCTGCTTGTCCTGATCCACCTGCAAGGGGCGCTTGCGGCGGCGTTCGTGCTCTACGCGCTGTCGGCGCCGCTGGCGTCGGCCTGGCGGTGGGCCAGGCGGGACAGGAGGGCGTCGGGGAAGGGAGGCGCAGCCGGCGGGACGCGCGGGGCGGCGCTGCACGTGACACCCGAGGCGACACCCGAGACGGGAGCCGGCGACCGTCGCGCCGGGTGAACCCGCCGATCACTCCTCGTCGAACTTGCGGTCGACCAGGTCCCGCAGCGCCGCGACGGCCTGATCGGCGTCGGGGCCGCTGGCGGAGATCTTCAGCTCGGTGCCCTGGGTCGCGGCGAGCATCATCACCTGCATGATGCTCTTGGCGTCCACGCACTGGCCGCTCTTCTCGATGCGGATGTCGCTGGCGAACCCGTTGGCGGCATCGACGAGCGACATCGCGGGTCGGGCGTGGAGCCCCAGCCGGTTCTGGATCACGACGTTGGCTGAGGTTGCGGTCATCGGGTCGGGTCCGCGAGGGACTTGGCGGGTCGGGCGCGCAAGACACGGGCGAGGCGGCGAGCGCCTGCCACGGTCGCCACCCGCTTCAGGCGAGCTGCTGAGAATCCGCCTCCTGGAGCAGGTCCTCCACGTCCTGGCGGGACGAGGCCTGGCGGAGGAAGCGGCGGAAGGTGTCCTTCTGGAGGTTGGAGAAGATGTTCTCCATCGCCTGCAGGTGCTCGTCCGGCCGGTCCTTGGGAGACAGCAGGAGGACGATGGAGTAGACGGGCGCCTTGTCGAGTGCGTTGAAGTCCACCCCCTTCTGGCTCACCCCGATCGCGGCGGCCATCTTCGCGACGTCCGCGTGCTTGACGTGGGGGACGGCCACGCCCTTGCCGAACCCGGTCGACCCGTGGGTCTCGCGCTCGATGATTTCCTTGATGAGCGTCTCCCGCTGCTCCGCGGTCGCGGCGCCCGCCTCCACGAGCGCGTCGACCAGCTCGGTAATCGCCTCATCGCGCTCCGTCGCCCGCAGGTCGGCAACGATCGCTTCCTTCACCACGAAATCCGCTAACTTCATCGGGGGCACCTTTCCACGCGTCTGATCTTCCTCCTCCGCCGCGTACAACGCATGCGGCCATCCGCGTCCCGGCCCGTCTCCGGGCGGCCGCGGGAGAGCGTCATAGCAAAGCGTTTCTCACGAGCCGGGTCAACTTGGCCCCCGCCCGACCGCTTCAGGCCGCGGGGTGTTTGCGGTTCCGCAGCTTCTCCTTGTGGTCCGTGAGTTGCCGCTCCATCTTCCCCACGGCCAGGTCGATGCCGGCGTAGAGGTCGGGATTGTCCAGCTTCACGATGAACGGGTCGTGCCGCTCCACGAACACCCGCAGCTCGACGTCGATCTTCCCGTCATTGGCCGCGCCGCGATCGATCACCACTTCGATCTGGGTCACCCGGTCGAAGTACCGGGGCAGCTTGCTCGCCTTCTCAGACGCGTACTCCTTGATCGCGGGGGTCATATCCATGTGGCGGCCGATGACGACAATCTCCATGCGAACACTCCGTTTGACGAATCAACGTCCGGGTTGGTCGGGGCCGCCCACGGGCGGCTCCGGGACGGCGGGCGGCTCGATCCGCTGGTTCAGCGGGATCAACACCCCGCCACTGACACAGTACTTCACCGCATCCTCGACGGTGATCGGCAGTTCGATGCAGTCGGATTTGCGGATCATCACGACATATCCCGTGAACGGCGTCGGCGCGGTGGGCACGTACACCGTCAGGCTTTCCTCGCCGAGGCGGTCCTGGACGGTCGCCATCGACTCTCCGGTGACGAGCCCCAGGGACCAGATGCCCCGTCGCGGGTACTCCAGCGCCACCACGTGGTTGAACTGTAGGCGTTCCGTCGGGCCGCCCACGAAGAAATCGGTGACCTGTTTGACCGAGGGGTAGATCCGCCGCACCAGGGGCAGCCGATTGATCAGCGCCTCGCCCCGCGCGTACAGCCGGCGGCCGATGAAGCTGCCGAGCAGCACCCCGGCGATGTAGATCAGCGTGATCGCCACCGCCAGCCCGATCAGGTCCATCGGGAACGCGTAGGCCCTCCACCACCGCTCGAGCTTCTCCCGCCGCGTGTACCGCTCCAGCCACGCCCGGGTCTCCCCGGCGTGGCGGAAGGCGCGCTGCTCCTCCAACGGCATGTACAGCCGCGCCGCCGCCAGTTCCGGCTCCGACGCGTCCGGCCAGGGCGTCGCCTGCACCACCAGCTCGCGCAGCCCCGCGTTGATCGGCGCCGCGATCCGGCCCTGCACGAACTGGTACGCCGCCAGCAGGATCCAGATCGTCAGCACCGTCGGCAGCAGGATCGCCAAGCCCCGCAGGAAGAAGTGCTTGAACGTCCCGCGCGACGAGCGGCGCGTCGTTTCCGGGCTTGCGAGGGGTCCATCCATGGCGTTCGTGTCGGGCGGCTTGCTCACGCCACATCGTAGCGGAAGATCTTCTTCTTCCCGACCCGGATCACGACGTGGCCCTCACGCAGGTCCGCGTCGGTGATCCGCCTTTTCGCGTCGGACACTCTTTCGTCGTGCACCCGCACGCCTCCTCCTTCGATCAGCCGCCGCGCTTCGCTGTTCGATGCGGCGAGCCCTCCCCGGATCAGCGCGGAGGTGATCGGGAAGCCTTCGCGGAACTCCTCCGCGCCGAGTTTCAGGTGAGGGACCGCGTCACCGGTCACGTCGCCGCTCCCGGGGGCGAAGGCCCGGCGGGCGCTGTCGCGGGCGGTCTCCGCCTCGGCCTCGCCGTGCACGATCTTCGTGACCTCGTAGGCGAGCACCTCCTTCGCCTCGTTGAGCTCGCGCCCCTCCCTCGATGACAGCTCGCGGACCCGCTCCATCGGGAGGAACGTGAAGTAGCCCAGGTACCGCCCGACGTCCGCGTCCGCGGTGTTGCGGAAGAACTGGTAGAAGTCGTAAGGGCTCGTCCGTGCCGGGTCGAGCCAGACGGCCCCGCCCTCGGTCTTGCCGAACTTGGCGCCGTCGCTCTTGGTCACCAGCGGGAACGTCAGCCCGAGCAGCTCGGCCCGATCGAGCTTCCGCCCCAGCTCGATGCCGATGACGATGTTGCCCCACTGGTCCTGCCCGCCGGTCTGGAGCGTGCAGCCGTGCGTGCGGTGCAGGTGCACGAAGTCGTAGCCCTGCATGACCATGTAGTTGAACTCGAGGAAGGAGATGCCCTCCCCCTCGGTGTTCATCCGCCCCTTGACGCTCTCCATGCCCAGCATCCGGTTGACGGAGAGGACCGAGCCGACCTCGCGCAGCATCTCGATCCACGGCTTGCCCACCAGCCAGTCGGCGTTGTTGAGCATGACGCCGCCCGACTCACTTGCGTCGAAGCGGATCACCCGCGCCAGTTGCCGCTTCAGGCCCTCGACGTTCCGCGCGACCTGCTCGGGCGTGAGCATCCTGCGGGCCTCGCTCTTACCCGACGGGTCGCCCACCAGCGCCGTCGCCCCGCCGACGAGGGCGACCGGCTTGTGCCCGCACCGCTGCATCCACGCCAGCCCCATCATCGGCACGAGGTGGCCGACGTGCAGCGAGTCCGCGGTGGGGTCGAAGCCGTTGTAGACCGTCACCGGCGACGCGAGCTTCCCCCGCATCCCCTCCGCGGTGTCGGTCGACTGGGCGATCATCCCCCGCTCGGCGAGGAGGTCGTAGACGTTCGGGTTCGTGGCGGCAGTGGTCATGGGGCGGAGAGTCTACACGAGGAGCATCGCCACCCGCCCCGCGGCCGTCCCCGGCCCCCGTGCCGCCCGGAGCCTCCCGGAGTCGCCGCTCACCTTCCGACCCTTTTCCGGCTCCCTCTCCCTCCGGGAGAGGGTTGGGGTGAGGGTGGCCGCGGCG
>CAZKRE010000126.1:0-10450 GCA_964555075.1 uncultured Phycisphaeraceae bacterium | reverse complement strand
GGGTGTCGCGCGGAGCAAGCTCCGCGGCTAACGGGGGTTGTTACTCCGCCGCGAGGTAGTCGCGGGCGATTTTCCAGACGTCGCCGGCGCCCATCGTGACGACGAGGTCGCCGGGGCGGGTGATGGCCCGGAGCTGCTCGACGATCGCGATGAAGGGGTAGAGGTGCATCGCCCGCACGTCCTTCTGGCGGAGGCGGTCGACGAGGTCGGCGGCGGTGACGGCGCGGCGCTCGGCCTCGCTGTCGCGGGAGAAGTAGATCTCCGGCACGATCGCGATGTCGGCGGCGGAGAAGCTGGCGGCGAACTCGCCCATGAGGAATCGCGTGCGGCTGTGCTGGTGGGGCTGGAAGACGCAGATCAGCCGGCTGGGGTTGTAGTGCCCCCGGAGCGCCCGCAAGGTCGTGTCGACCTCCGTCGGGTGGTGGCCGTAGTCGTCGATGACGGTGACGCCATCCCGCTCGCCGAGCTTCTGCATGCGGCGGTCGAGGCCCTCGAAGGATTCGAGGGCCTGCTGGATGCCGCCCCAGTCGGCGCCGAGGCGGTGGGCGGTGACGGCGGCGACGGCGGCGTTGTAGGCCATGTGCTCCCCGGGGAGGGGGGGCTTGAAGTCCATGACGGTGTCGCGGCCGCGGTGGAGGCGGGCGTGGCCGTCCTTGACGCCGACGCGCCAGTCGGCGTTGGGGGCGAAGCCGATGGTCTCGACGGCGCAGTCGAGGTCGGCGGTGATGGCGAGCCGCTGGGGCAGCTCGTGGTGGATGAGCAGCGAGCCGCCGGCGGATTCGGGGGGGAGCTTGCGGGCGAAGACGGCGAAGCTCTCGGCGATCTCCTCGATCGAGCCGTAGAGGTCGAGGTGGTCGATCTCGACGTTGAGGATGACGCCGTGGGTGGGGTGGAAGTTGTGGAAGGAGCGGTCGTACTCGCAGGCCTCGGCGACGAGGATGTCGGGGGAAGGGGCCGAGGGGTCGAGGGGCCGGGAGGCCGAGTGAGGGGTGGAATGGGAAGGGGTCGAGGGGTCGAGGGGCCGGGGGGCCGAGTGAGGGGCGCCCTTGGCCCCTTGGCCCCTGTCCCCTTGGCCCCTTCCGTCGCGGCCCTTTCCGTCGCGGCCCTTTCCCCCGACACGCGATCCGCCGCCGATCTGCCGGCAGTTGGCGCCGACGATGAAGGAGGGGTCGAGGCCGGTCTGGATGAGGATGTGGGCGAGCATCGAGGTGGTGGTGCTCTTGCCGTGGGTGCCGGAGATGGCGACGCCGGTGCGGCCGATCATGAGCCGGCCGAGCATCTGGGCGTACTTGAGGGTGGGGATGCCGCGCTTGCGGGCCTCGGCGAGCTCGGGGTGGTCGGGCTTGATGGCGGCGGAGGCGACGACGAGTTCGGCGTCGGCGGGGAGGGTGTCGGCGGTCTGCTCGGCGACGGCGTCGATGCCGTTGCGGCGCAGCAGGTCGAGCATGGGGGACTCGCTCTGGTCGCTGCCGGTGCAGAGGGCGCCCTGCTGCTGGGCGATGCGGGCGAGGCCGGACATGCCGCAGCCGCCGACGCCGACGAAGTGGATGCGCCGCCCCGCGAGGTCGAGGGGTCGGTCGGGGTTGAGGACGACGGAGGAGAAGGGGAGGGCCACGATCATGGCGATTCTATCGGACGGGTCGCGGGACGCCGTCCAACGATGGCGGAAGGCGGCGCTCCGGTTAGCCGCGGAGCTTGCTCCGCGCGGGGGTCGCGGGGTCATCGGGCGCTCGTCGCGCGGGGCGACGCCCGCGCGGGGCGAGCCCCGCGGCTAACTGGCGGCGGCGGCGCGTTTGCGTTTCCTGGCGGCGGCGACGCGCTGGTTGAGCAGTTCGACCGCGAGGGAGAAGCCCATGGCCGAGTAGATGTAGCCGCGGGGGATGGCGTGGTGGAACGCCTCGGCGCAGAGCACGACGCCGATGAGCACGAGGAACGACAGGGCGAGCATCTTGACGGTGGGGTGCTGTTCGACGAAGCGGGAAACGGGGTTCACGAAGATGAGCATGACGGCGATGGCGATGAGGATCGCGGTGATCATGATCGCGAGGGGGAGCCAGGGGATCTGCGTGCCGGGGAAGGGGGCCATGTCGGCGGGGTAGTCGGCGGGGTTGACCATGCCGATGGCGGTGAGGACGGAGTCGATGGAGAAGACCAGGTCGAGGAGGAGGATCTGGACGAGGACGGTGCCGAAGGTGGCGGTGGCGGCGTGGGCGGGGTGAACGACCTGGTCGCTGTCGGTGGGGTGGCCGTGGTGGTGGACGTCGCCTTCGAGGTTGTGGTGGATTTCCCAGGTGGCCTTGGCGATGAGGAAGAGCCCGCCGAGGAGGATGACCAGGTCCTTGACGGACATGTGCAGGTGGTAGCCGAGGATGTGGGTGTCGGCGACGTAGACGTCCTGGAGCATGATGAGCCAGGCGATGCCGAAGAGCAGGAGGACGCGTCCGCCGGCGGCGAGGCCGAGGCCGAGGCGGCGGGCGAAGGCGCGCTGCTCGGGCTTGAGCCTGGCGGTGACGATGGCGATGAAGACGATGTTGTCGATGCCCAGGACGATCTCGAGGGCGGCGAGGGTGAGCAGCGCGGGGAGGGCGGAGAGGAGGATGTCCATCGAGTGGGCCTATGCGGTGGCCATACCCGCCCGGCGGCGCCGCTGCGCCACCCCCAGGGCGATCAGCAGGAGCATAGCCGCGGAGGCGGGCTCGGGGATGGGGACGCCGGTGAGGCGGAGGGCGTAGAGGGACTGGCCGACGGGGGTCGCGGGGACCCGCACCCGGACCCCCAGCGCCTCTCGCTCGAGCGCGGGGAAGGTGTCGTCGTCGGAGATGAGCAGCAGGCTGTACTCCCCGAGCGTGTCGAGCGTCTCCCCCAGGGCCATGCCCTCGAAGTTGTGGGCGGTGAAGCCGCTGCTCCAGAGTTCGGTGACGCCGGCGAAGGTGACCCCGGTGGGCGTGACGAGGCTGGTTCGGTCGCTGACGTCCGTGGCGTCGTCGAAGTCCAGGAGGAGGACGCGGTTGCGGAAGACGTACTGGGCGGGGAGGGGGATGCCCCACCCCGTGATCCGCGCCCCGACCGCCCGTTCGAGCGCGAGAAGTCGGCCATCGGGGAGGACGGCGAGGTCGACGACGCCGCTGTTGTTGGTCATGGACGCGCCGGTGATGTGGCCCCCGGTGCGGTGGGCCCACTGGCCGGTGGGTTCGCCCGCGGCGTTGAAGCGCTGGATGCGGACGATGGAGTTGGGGCCGGCGTTGCCGTCGGTGGAGAGGGCCTCCTCGTTGGCGGTCCAGATGCTGCCATCCGGGCCGATGGCGACGGATTCGAGGCTGAGGTTGTTGCGGGCGCTGCCGTAGATCGTGGGAACGGTGACGGAGCCGGTGGAGGCGCCGCCGGCGGCGGGGTGCCAGGCCAGTTGGTTGCCGGTCTCGTCGCTGATGAGCACGCGGCCGGTCGCGGGGTGCCAGGCGATGCCCTCGGCGTCGACGCGGCCGGTGTAGGTGTAGCCGTCGGCGACGGTGACGGCGGCGGAGGCGATCTGGCCGCTGGCGCGGTCGATGGGGACGTGGAGGAGCCCGCCGAAGCCGCCCGAGTCGCCCACGGCGCGGAAGTCGCCGCCGCCCACGTGGGTGATGCCGCTCAGGCCGCCCGCGGCCGTCGTGCCCGAGAGCAGCGGGACCGGCCCCTGGCCCGGGTCGACGATGGCGGGCGCGGCGACGGCGGCCGCCACCGGGCACAGCGTCGTCAGAATGCACGTCCAGACGGTACGGAGCATGGGGTTCCTTCCTGCGAATCCGCCCGCCGCGCGGGGAGTCGGGGCGGCGGTCAGATCATCCCCTGCCAGTTCGCGGGGCACAAGAGGACGGGCAGTTCGGTCTGGCGGATGAGGTTGGAGGGGACGTCGCCGGCGATGAGGCGTTTGAGCACGCCCTTGCCGGTGAGGCCCAGGACGATGAGCGAGCACTGGCGGGCGCGGGCGGTGTTGAGGATGGCCTTGGCGGTGTCGTCGGAGAAGAGCATGACGCCCTCGGCGGCGACGCCGGCGTCGCGGAGGCCTTCGGTGAGGAGCTGCAACGCCTGCTCGCCCCGGGCGGTGGCGTCGGACTCGTGCTCGTCCTCTTCCTGGAGCTGAGCGACGTGGGCGACGACGGCCTCGGCCTCGAGCCGCTTCGCGAGGTCCGCGATCGGACCGACCAGCTTCTCGCTCGCCCAGGGCGAAGAGACGGCGACGAGCATCCGACTACGGCTCAAGGCAAGCGACTCCTGCGGGGGCGAACGGGACAGTTTACTCCGGAAGCCGCGGCCGCGCGGAGCAAGCTCCGCGGCCAAGCAGCTTGGCGCGTGTTGACCCCCTCACGCGGGGACGCCTAACGTTCTCCAACATGCCCAATCATCCGCAGCCGGCGACGATCGGCCAGCTTAAAGAAACGCCCTACCGCTACCGCACCGTCAAGCAGGAGCTCCGCGAGAACCTGATCGCCCGTCTGCGAGAGGGGGGCGAGCTGTTTCCCGGCGTGCTGGGGTATCGGCAGACGGTGCTGCCGCAGGTCATGCACGCGATCCTCTCGCGGCACGACATGCTGTTCCTGGGGCTCCGCGGGCAGGCGAAGACGCGGATGCTGCGGCTGCTTCCGGAGCTGCTGGACGAGTGGCTGCCGGTGATCGCGGACATCGAGATCCACGACGACCCGCTCAAGCCGATGACCGGTCAGGGCAGGCGGAAGGTGCGGGAGCTGGGAGATGACGCGCCGATCAAGTGGCTGCACCGCGGCGAGCGGTACCACGAGAAGCTGGCGACGCCGGACGTGACGATCGCGGACCTGCTGGGTGAGATCGACATCGTCAAGCACGCGGAGGGGCGGTACCTCAGCGACGAGAGCACGATGCACCTGGGGCTGATCCCGCGGACGAACCGGGGCATCTTCGCGATCAACGAGCTGCCGGACCTCGCGCCGCGGATCCAGGTGGGCCTGTTCAACGTGCTCGAGGAGCGGGACGTGCAGATCCGCGGGTACCCGATCCGGCTGAACCTCGACGTCTGCCTGGTGTTCTCCGCGAACCCCGAGGATTACACGAACCGCGGGCGGATCGTCACGCCGCTCAAGGACCGCATCGGCAGCGTCATCCGGACGCACTACCCGCAGACGACGGACGAGGCGATGCAGATCACCCGTGGCAACGCGTGGGTGGAGCGCACCCCCGGAAGTGCGACGCCGGGGCTGAGCGAGTCCGCGAGCGAAGGCCCGGGTGTCCCCAAGGTCCACATCCCCCCATTCATGCACCGGATCGTGGAGGAGGCGATCGGTGCGGCCCGGACGAGCCCGCACATCAACCAGGCGTCGGGCGTGAGCGTCCGGGCGTCGATCGCGTGCCTCGAGAACATGGTGAGCAGCGCCGAGCGGCGGGCGATCCTCACGGGCGAAGAGCGCGTCGTGCCGCGGATCTGCGACCTCGCCCACGTCCTCGCCTCCACGCGCGGCAAGATCGAACTGATGCTCGCGGACGAGGGGGACCACACGGAGGACCGGCTGGTGATGTCGCTCATCGGCGAGGCGGTCAAGACGGTGTTCGACGAGGTGGCGGACGTGGACGAGTTCGAGCACCTCGCGGAGCCGTTCGCGGAGGGGCTGAAGATCGTCGTGGGCGACGAGCTGTCGGCGGAGGACGAGCTGGCGACGATCGACCACGTCGAGGGGCTGCGGGACGCGGCGGCCGACCTGGCGGAGCGGCTCGAGGTGGACGCCGACGACCCGCAGATGCTCGTGAGCGTGGCGGAGTTCCTCCTCGAGGCGCTCTACGTCCACAACCGCCTGAGCAAGCACGCCGGCCCGACCGGCGCCGGCGGCAGCGCCCGATACGGGCGATAGTCCCTCGGGCTGACATCTGCATAGGCGGCGGCGGGTGGCCTCGGTGATAGAATCGGCGAGGGGGGGACTGGGGCCTGCGCATGACACATCGACGCCGCCGCGTGATCAAGGTGCTGCTTATCGCGGCGCCGACCCTGCTGGTCCTCTACGCCCTGGTCGGGTTCTTCGGCGTCCCGCTGCTGATCCGGAAGGTGATCCTCCCCCGCGTGTCGGAGGGGCTGAACGGGGAGGTGCGGGTCGCGGAGGCGGCGTGCAACCCCTTCGTGCTCAGCGTGACGCTCACGGGCCTGGAGGTCGTGGACGCGGCGGGGGTGCGCGTCGTCGGTTGCGACCGGGTCCACGCCAATGCGCAGATATCGTCGCTCTGGCGGGGCGGGCCGCACTTCCGGGAGCTTGCGCTGGACCGGCCGTTCGTGGCCGCGGAACTCGCGGAGGGGGGCGTGCTGAACCTCGCGGGCCTCGTCAAACCGGGCGAGGAGCCGCCCGCCGACGAGGAGCCGGGCGAGCCCTGGCGGCTCTCGGCGGAGAGGCTGGCGATCGTCGCGGGCCGGATCGAGTTCCGCGACTTCACGCCCGAGACCCCTTTCGAGATCGTCGCCGCCCCCGTGGACGTGGTCTTCGAAGACTTCGACACCGACCCGGACAACAGCAACACCCTCCGCTTCTCCGCGGCGGTCGAGTCGGGCGGGACGCTCACGTGGGAGGGGGACTTCTTCCTCGACCCGCTTTCGTCCCGCGGGCGGATCGAACTCGCGGGGCTGACGCTCGAGCGGTTCCGCCCCTACCTGACGGAGGTGACGGACGCGGAGCTGACGCGCGGGGTGACGGGGGTGACGCTGGGGTACCGGTTCGCGCCGGTGCAGACGCCGCAGGTTGCGGAGGTCACGCTCGAGGAGTACCGGCTGGCGGACCTGACGCTGTCCCTGGGCGGCAGGCCGCTGCTGGATCTGAGCGAGGTGGTGCTCGAAGGGGTGCGGGCGGATGCGGTGGACCGGGACCTGGAGGCGGCGCGGCTGCGGGTGCGGGGCGTGCGGGTGAGGATCGAGCGGGAGGAGGGTGGCTCGCTGCGGGTGATGAGCGCGGTCGAGCGGCCGACCGGCGGCGGGGCGGCGGCCGCGGCGCGGGAGCGGGGGGAAGAAGGGGCGGGGAGCGAGCCGGCGGCGACCTCGCCGATTGCGCAGGTGCTGGACGCGACGATCGAGCTCCTGCTGCAAGCGCTGAACCCCTGGTCGGTGCGGGTGGAGCAGGTGGTGCTGGAGGACGCGTCGCTGCGGTGGGTGGATCGGGCGGTGGCGGAGCCGGTGGATGTCGCGTTCGAGGCGGTGCGGCTGGAGGCGGGGCCGATCCTCAGCGAGGAGGGGTACGTCGTGCCCTTGAAGCTGGCGTTCACGGTGGCGGAGACGGGCGGGGCGATGATCTCGGGCCGGCTGGGGCTGGAGGCGATGGACGCCGAACTGGACGTGAAGCTGGACGCGCTGCCGCTGGCGCCGTTCGCGGCCTACCTGCGTGAAGCGCAGCCGGAGCTGAGCCTGGTGGACGGGCGGCTTTCGGTGTCGGGCCGGGCAGCCGCCTCGGCCGTGGACGCGGCGGCGCCGCAACTGACCTTTACCGGAGAGGTCGGCGTGGGCTCGCTCCGCGTCGAAACGGGGAGCGAGGGGGACGTGCCGCTCGTCGCGTGGGACGACCTGCGGATCGCGGGCATCCGCTTCGATCACGCCGCCGCGATCGCTCACGCGGACCGGGTCGAGCTCGGGGGCCTCACGGGCGGGGTGGTGCGTACCGCCACCGCGGATTCCGCGGAGGGCGGCGAGGAGGAAGAACCGGCGGCAGAGTCGCCGGACCGCGCACCGCTGCCCTACGCCGTGACCGTGGACGAGTTACGCGTCACGTCGCGCGACCTGACCCTGCTCGACCCGACCGTCGACCCGGCGGGGCGACTGACGCTTTCGGGCCTGGATGTGACGGTGCGGGGGCTCGATTCGTCGGGCGAGGAGGCCGCGACGGTGGACCTCCGCGGGACGTTGCAGGGCGAGGCGTCGCTCGAGGCCCGCGGCACGGTCACGCCCCGTCTGGACGCGCCGGGGGTCGACCTCGTCCTCCGCGTCGCGGCGCTGCCCATGACGCCCTTCAGCGGGTACACCGGCGAGTACCTCGGGTTCCCCGTCGAGTCGGGCGAACTGGACAGCGACGTGAGCCTCAAGCTCGAGCGGCAGCAACTCGACGCCGAGGTGTCGCTCGTGCTCGACACCTTCCACCTGGGCGATCGGCTGCGGGACACCGATGCGCCCAACCTGCCGGTGAAGCTCGCGCTGGGGCTGCTGCGGAATCGGCAGGACCGGATCGACCTCCGCGTGCCGATCCAAGGCGATCTGAGCGACCCCTCGGTCCAGGTGGGCCACCTCGTGGCGCAGGCGATCGTGAACACGCTGACGCGGATCGCGGCGTCTCCTTTCGATTTCATCGCCGGGGCGGTCACCGGGGGCGGCGGGGAGGCCGCGCCGGAGGACCTGGACGTGATCCGGTTTGCCGAGGGGGAGGCCGACATCGGCGGCGGGGAGGCGGCGCGGAAGCTGGACCTCCTGGCCGAAGCGATGCGGGATCGGCCGGCGCTGACGCTGGTCGTGCGGGGCGGGGCCTCGCCGGCGGCCGACGAGCCGGCGCTGCGGAAGCAGCGGCTGCTGGCGCAGATCCGCCAGCAGCTCGCGGAAGAGGGGCAGGACCCCGCGCGGATCGATGTCCCCCCCGCGCAGTACCGGTACGCGATCCAGCGGCTCGCCTTGGCGAGCGCGTCGGCCGAGGGGGGCGAGGGGGGCGAGGGGGGCGACGTGCCGATCCTTGACGGCGGCGCGGAAGCGGTGGGACTGACGATCCCCGAGCCCCCGACGCCGCCCCGTCGGGCGATGCGGGGCGGCCGGTCGGTGCGTCGCCCGCCCCCGCCGCCCGCGGTGACGGAGGCCCCGGCCGCGACGGGGGCGGGCGGTCTGCCGGCGGAGGTGGCGGGGATGCCGTTCGAGGAGGCCGAGGCCGCGGCCCTCGCGGCGGTCCGCCTGCCGCCCGACGCGCTGGCGCAGCTCGCGACCCGGCGGGCCCAGGCCGTGCGGGACCGGCTGGTGGAGGCCGGCGGGATCGAGCCGGGCCGCGTCCGTCTGGGCGAGGCCGCGGACGCGGGCGACCAGCCCGCGGTCCGCCTCGAACTTGAGTAACCCGCGCCCCCGTGCCCACGACCCGTTCGCCGGGTGCTAAACTTCCATCCGATGCGCACTCCCCCCGGCAACCGCACTCCCCCCACCCCCCGGAACCCCCGGCCCCCCCGGCACCCCGCCCGGCTCGCCCTCGAAGACGGCAGCGTCTTCCACGGCTACGCCTTCGGCGACACCACGCCCCGGACCGTCCCGGGGGAGGTGTGCTTCAACACCTCCATGTCCGGCTACCAGGAGATCCTCACCGATCCCTCCTACGCCGGGCAGATCGTGACCATGACCTACCCGCTCATCGGGAACTACGGCGTCAACCGCGTCGATCTCGAATCGGGCGGCGTCCACCCCGCGGGCTTCGTCGTCCGCGAGGTGGCGAATCGGCACAGCAACTACCGCGCCGACCAGAGCCTGGGCGACTACCTCGCCGAGGCGGGCGTGCTGGGCATCGAGGGCGTCGACACCCGGGCGCTGACGCGGAAGCTGCGGATCACCGGGGCCCTCAACGGCGTGATCTCCAGCGACCCGAAGCTCACCGACGAGCAGCTCGTCGCGCAGGCGAAGGCCGCGCCGAATATCGCCGGCGCGAACCTCGCGAAGGAGGTCGCCCGGGAGAAGCAGGAAACCTGGAGCGAAGACCTGGGCGACTGGGAGCCGCTGCAGGGGGATGTCAGCATCCCGAAGAAGAAGTGCAAGGTCGTCGCCATCGACTGCGGGCTCAAGAGCAACATCCTCCGCAACCTCACCGAGTCGGGCTGCGAGGTGACGATCCTGCCGTACGACGCGACGGCGGAGGAGATCCTCGCCCACCAGCCGGCGGGGCTCTTCGTGAGCAACGGCCCGGGCGACCCCGCGGCCGTCACGCCCACGATCGAGGCGCTCAAGGGCGTCCACGGCAAGGTGCCGATCTTCGGCATCTGCTTGGGGCACCAGCTCCTGAGCCTGTCGCTGGGCGCGGAGACGTACAAGCTCAAGTTTGGCCACCGCGGCGGGAACCAGCCGGTGCAGAACCTGGGCACCGGCCAGGTCGAGATCACCAGCCAGAACCACGGCTTCGCGGTCGACCGCGCGTCGCTCGAGAAGGCCGGCGGCGAGGTGACGCACATCAACCTCAACGACGGCACGATCGAGGGCTTCCGCCACAAGGACCTGCCCATCTTCGCGGTGCAGTACCACCCCGAGGCCGCGCCCGGCCCGCACGACGCCCGCTACCTCTTCGACTGCTTCATGGAGATGATCAAGTCCGGTAAGAGCCCCACCGCGGCGCAGATGGACGAGGCCCAGCGGCGGCGCAACAAGCCGGCCGCGAAGGCGAGCTAGCCGAGCAAAGCGAGACCAGGCCGCGCCGAACGTCAGGGCCCGGCCCTCACGGCTTGCCCGCGAGACGCGGGTCAAGCCGTG
>CAZKRE010000125.1:0-10570 GCA_964555075.1 uncultured Phycisphaeraceae bacterium | reverse complement strand
CCAGGCCGCTCCAGACGCTGAAGTTGCTGCCCGGAGCGGGGACGCCGTTCACGTTGACGTACCCCCAGCGGTAGACCTGGACGTTCTGGAACCCGACCGCCGCGGGGGCGAGGCTTGGACCGAGGATCGCTCCCGCGAGTGCGGACAGGATGAGAGTTGGCTTGCGCATGGTGATTTTCCCTATCGACCCTTGCGGCAATCTACCATGTGAACGTTGCCCCGCAAGCCCAACCGTTACAACCGCTCCACTTTTCGTGTGGCGGTTACCCTCCCGGTCGAGTCGTCAACCGTTCGCGTCGATGCGCTCCGCAGCGCCATGACGTTGACTCGATGCGACAAAACGGCGGAAAACCGCGGGTTCAGCCTCGTTGAGCTGGCCCTGGTGATGTCGATCATCGCGGTGATCGCCGCGGTGGCGACGCCGCGGTATGTGACCACGCTGACGCGTTATCGGGCCGATGCCGCGGCCCGCCGGCTCGTCTCGGACCTCACGCTCGCCCGCGCCACCGCCGAGCGGCGGAGCGGGACGGCCGCGATCGAGTTCCCGTCGGGCGGCAAGGGGTACCACGCGGTCGGCGTGGTCGACCCATTGGGGATCGCCGGCGCCGGTTACGTCATCGATCTGTCGGCCGAGCCGTACGCGGCCCGGATCGAGTCGTTGCGGTTGACGGACGGCTCGTCGCGGATCGAGTTCGACGGGTACGGCATGCCCAGCACCGGAGGCGAGATCGTCGTCGAGTCGGGCGGGACGCGGCGGGTGGTGCGGATCGACACCGGGAGCGGGAGGGCGAGCACGCCATGAAGCATTCGGGTCACACGCTGGTCGAGCTGGTCCTGTGCGTCGGCATCCTCGGGGTGCTGATGCTGGCGATGGCGTCGACGGTGGCGCTTGCCAGCCGGGCGATCCCGTCGACATCGGAAGAGGCGGTTCGCCTGGAGATGGCGGACGAGACGCTCCGCCGGCTCGCGGACGAGGCGCGGTACGCGATCGAGTTCCCCACGCTCACCGGGGGCGAGAGCCGCCGGCTGCTGTTCACGCTGGCGGACCGCGACGGCGACGGCAACCCCGAGCGGGTGGAGTACGCGTGGTCCGGCGTAGCGGGCGAGCCGCTGACGCGGTCCTACAACGGGGGCGAGCCGGTCGCGGTGGTGCCGGGGGTGCGTGCGTTCGGCGTGACGCCGAGCACTCGGGTCGTGCGGGAGACCTACGTGGGGCCAACCTATCGGGAGTCGTTCGACCGCGTCGTGCACGGCTACCAGTACCCGGCCATCCGGACCGCCATGACGTTGAGCAAGGACTACTGGGCGGGGCAGGCGTTTCAGTTGCCCGCGACGGCGATCCCCGAGCGGGCCGTGGGGTGGGAGCCGACGGAGGTCAGCCTCCGCGCGGCCGCGACCGGGATCCCGACGGACATCCTGGACATCGCGGTCCATCGGGCGAGCGACAACGGACTCCCCGTCGGCGGAGCCCTGGCGCGTGGGCAACTGCTCGAGACGCTGCTGCTGCTCGGGCAGTTCTCCTTCCAGCCGGTGCCGATGAGCGGTTCGCAGGTCCTCGCGGTGGACCAGCCCTACGCGCTGGTGACGCAGGTGCAGGGCCTGATCCCCGGCCTGGCGGGCGTGCGGGTGGAACGGGAAGGGTCGACGGGGGCGGGGGCGTCGAACCTCCTGACGTCGCCAGGCAGGACAAACAGCTGGTCCGTTGCCAACAACCTGGCGCTGATCCACGAGATCAAGGGACGCTTCTGGGTGCGGCGGCCGGACCAGTCGGTCGACCGGACCTACGTCACCGGCGCCGAGGTGCGGCTTGCCTTCGGCGACGCGGACACGCCCGCCCGCACCACGCGGATCGTCGCGGCGAACACGCCCGAGGTGCTCAAGGCGGCGTGGCGGCTCGACTTCGGGACCAACCCGAGCCAGCTCGACAGCAACGGCGACGGCCAGCCCGATTGGGCCGTCCGCAGCGGCCTCACCCTCGGGCTCACCGACCTGCTCGGCGGGCTCCTGCGGTGGGAAGGGACGCTCGAGTCGCGGCCCAAGCACGACTTCGTCGACCCGACAACCATCGAAGCCCGCCTCCGCAGCACGTCGTCGGTCGACACCGAGCTGCGCATCCACGCCGACGCATCGGGCGGCCGGGCCGCGCCGATCTACTTCCGCCTCGGCCGCCGCGGCAACGGCAGTCAGACCCTCGAGCTCTTCAACGAGACCGGCGTCCTGTCGGCGAAGCGGCTCGCGGTGGTGGAGGACCTGCCGGACGACTTCATCCGCGTGCGGCTGCTCATCGACCCGCGGCACGACACCGTGAACCTCGCCGTCGATGGCGAATACGTCGGCACCTACGCGTATGAGCGGTACGGCCTGCTGCTGGCGGACGACCGGTTCGTGTCGCTGGTGTCGAACAGCGGGTCGCGGTGGGACTGGGTCGATGTGCGGGTGGGGGGCGTGTCGCCATGACGGGTCGCGGGGCGGGGTTCAGCCTGGTGGAGGTGATGGTGGCGACGCTCGTGATGAGCGGGCTGCTGGTCGCCGCGATGACGACGGTCGGGGCCGTGACGACCGGGCGGATCGTCGCGCAGCAGCAGGCGATGGGCCACCAACTGGCGGCGGAACTGATGACGGAGATCCTCGAACAGCGGTACGCGGAGGGGGAAACGCTCGGCCGCGACGCCGGCGAGTCGGGCGCCGGCGACCGGACGAGGCTCGACGACGTGGACGACTACGCCGGGCTGACGGATGCACCCCCGACCCGGCGGGACGGTGAAGCGATCCCCGGGGCCGGGGAATACAGCCGCGAGGTCGAGGTGGTCTGGGTCGCGCGTGGGAGCCTGTCGAGCCAGGCGAGTGCGGAGAGCGGGGTGAAGCGGATCACGGTCACGGTCCGGCTGAACGGTCGGCCGGTCGCGGAACTCGTCGCGCTGCGCAGCCGGGCCTATCCCCATGCCGAGGCCCGCCTGGAGCTGCCGCGATGAGGAAGCGAGGGGTGGCAACGGGGCGTCGGTCTTGTCGCGGGTCGGCGTATATCGCGGTGATCGGCACGACGATGCTCGTGACGCTCCTGGGGCTCAGCGGGCTGACCGCGGTGCGGCTCGAGCGGGCGACCCGTGCCGCCGCGGGGGAATCGGACCGCGCGGCGATCCTGGCCCAGTCGGCGGTCGAACTCGCGCTCGAACTGACGCAGGCCACCGACTGGCGCCGCGACTATTCGAGCGGCCAGTGGTCGGCAGCCACGCCCCTCGGCGGCGGCGAGATCCGCTTCCGCTTCATCGACGAGGATGGCAGTCTCGACGACGATGAGAACGACCCCGCCACGGTCGAGGGCGAGGGGGCGTTCGGCCCCGCCAACGATCGGCGCACCCTGCGGCGGGTGAGCGCCCTCATCGACCCCGGCCTCCGCCGCGGCGGAGGCGGCTCCATCGTTCGCCAGGGTTCGATGAACAGTGTCAGCCAATGGCAGCCCAACGTCGCGGGCGACGTCTGGCTGCAAAGCAGGTCCGAGTCCGGCAACAACTATCTTCGCATCAGGAGTCGCAGCACCGCGGACCGCGGCGCCTATCAGGATCTGACTGATCGACTCAAGAACCCGGGCGTCTACGACGTCTCGCTGCGGGCCCGCACGGACAAGGGGACGGACACGCTGCGGGTGAAGCTGACCTTCCGCGCGGGCGACGGCGTGCTGCGGTCGGTGACGCTCTCCCGGCCGATCGGCCCCTCCTGGGGAGACGTGGCGGGCATCATCGAACCGATCTGGACAGGCGACCTCGACTATGCCGCATTGGAACTGCTGACGGTGTCGCACAGGGAAGACATCGACGTCGATGACGTGGTCATCCGCGAGCGGGCGGTGGGGGCGGCGCCGGTGGTCCCGGGCTCGTGGCGGCGCAACGTAGATCGTTAGTTGACACTCAGTCTCAACGATCAGAAGATGGGGCATTGGAGACTCTCTGATGCACCGATGCTCGCAGATCATCGCCTTGGCCCTCCTGCTCGCCGTTGCGGCCCCCGTGTGGGCGCAGGAGACGCTCGTCGTCTACTCCGGCCGATCGAAGACGCTCGTCGAGCCGCTCATCAAGCGGTTTGAGCAGGAGACCGGCATCCAGGTGGAAGAGCGGTACGGCGACACCGCCCAGCTCGCGGCCGCCTTGCGCGAAGAGGGCGGCCGATCGCCGGCAGACGTCTTCTGGGCGCAGGATGCCGGGGCGCTCGGCGCGGTCGTCAAGGCCGGCCTCTTTACCCCGATCCCCGAAGAGGTCATGACCCAGGTGCCCGAGGCGTACCGGAGCCAGGACGACCTGTGGGTGGGGACGTCGGGACGGGCGCGGGTGCTGGCCTATTCGCCCCGCCGGGTGACCGAGGGCGAACTGCCCCGGACGATGGCGGAGCTGACGGACCCGAAGTGGCGCGGCCGGATCGGCTGGGCGCCGACCAACGCGAGCTTCCAGTCGTTCATCACCGCGCTGCGCAAGTCGGCGGGGGACGACGAGGCGAGGGCGTGGCTCGAGGGGATGAAGGCGAACGGCGCCAAGGCGTACCCGAGGAACAGCGCGATCATCGAGGGCATCGCCGCGGGCGAGGTCGACCTGGGGCTGCCCAACCACTACTACCTGCTGAACTTCAAGGCCCGCGATCCGAACATCCCGGTCGAGCAGACGTCGTTCGCCGCGGGGGACACCGGCAACCTCGTCAACGTCGCGGGCGTGGGCATCCTCAAGAGCAGCCGGCGGCAGGAGGCCGCTCGCCGGTTCGTCTCGTTCCTCCTCTCGCCGGAGTCGCAGACGTACTTCATGAAGGAGACGCACGAGTACCCGGTGAACCTGGACGAAGCCCCCGCCGGGTCGAAGGTGTCGCCCGAGGAACTGCGTGAGCTTTCGCCGCGCGTCGACCTGGAGTCGCTGGACGACCTTGAGAGGACGCTGGCGCTGCTGCGGCAGGTCGGGCTGATCTAACGGCCGTGAGCACCGCCCCGACACCGCCGCGGACCTCGCCGCCCTGGTACCTCTGGCTGCCCTCGCTCGCGGTTGCGGTGGGGGTGGCTTTCCCGCTGGGATACCTCGCGGTTCGTGCCGCGGAGGTCGGCCTCGCTGAGATGGCGGACGCCGTGTTCAACCGCCGCAACGCATGGTTGCTGTGGAACACGGTCCGCCTCACCGCGGGCGTGCTGGTGGTGACGGCGGTGCTTGGCGTGCCCGCGGCGTGGCTCACCACCCGGACCGACCTGCCGCTGCGGCGGACGCTCTCCGCGGCCCTCGTGCTGCCGCTCGCGGTCCCGGGCTACCTGCACGCGTTCACGCTGCTTTCCCTGGGCGGGTACTACGGCGCGTGGGCGCAGGCGATGCATGCGCTGGGTTGGGAAGACCCCTGGACGTTCCCCCGTCTCAACGGGTACTGGGGCTCGCTCGTGGCGATGTCGCTCTACAACCTGCCCTACATGGTGCTGACCGTGAGGGCCGCGCTGTGGGAACTCGATCCGGGGCTGGAGGAGGTCGCGCGGTCGCTCGGGCATCGGCCCCGCAAGGCGTTCTTCACGGTCGTGCTGCCGCAGCTGAGGCCGGCGCTCCTGGCGGGGTCCCTGCTGGTCGGGCTCCACGTGATCATGGACTTCGGTGTGGTCAGCCTCATGCGGTACGAGACCTTCAGCTACGCGCTCTACCTGCGGTATGCCTCGTACGACCTGGGCGGCGCGGCGGTGATCGCGCTGATGATGGTCGGGCTCGCCGCGGTGCTCGTCGTCACCGAACTCGCAGCACTCGGCCGGGTCCGGCTGCACCGTGCGGGGAGCGGTGGGCTGCGGCGGGGGGCGTCGGTGCCGCTCGGCCGGTGGACGCCCGTCGCGATCGCGTTCGTGGGGACGATCCTGACGGCGGCGATCGTCGTCCCCGTGGCGACGATCGCGTTCTGGGGGACGCGGGGCACGCGACGACCCGTCGCCGACGACCTCGTCCCCGCCCTCGTGGATTCGCTCCAGGCGTCCCTGCCCGCGGCGGTCGTGGCGACGCTGCTTGCCATGCCCATTGCCTACGCCGCCCGGCGGTACCCGGCCCGGCGGACGCTCCTGCTCGAGCGGATCAGCTACCTCGGCTACGCCACGCCCGCGCTCGCGTTCGCCCTCGGGCTGCTGGTCGTCACGCTGCGGATCGACAGTTGGTTCCTCCCTCCCGGCCGGACGTTGCTGTACCAGTCGATGGGGGTCCTGGTCTTCGCCTACGCGCTGCACTTCCTGGCGGAAGCCGTCGGCCCGATCCGGGCGAGCCTGCTGCGGGCGTCGCCCCGTCTGGAGGAGGCGGCCCGGTCGCTCGGGGCGACGCAGGCCGAGGCGTTCGTGCGGGTGACGCTGCCGCTGATGAAGGGGGGGCTGACGGCGAGCCTGGCGCTGGTGTTCCTGTCGGCGATGAAGGAACTGCCGCTGACGATGCTGCTCTCCCCGCTGGGGTTCGACACGCTGGCGAAGGGGCTGTGGGACAAGACCAACGAAGCGATGTATGCCGAGGCGGCGCCCTACGCGATGGCGGTGCTGGTGATTTCGGCGCTGCTGGTGGCGGTGCTGCTGGCGGCGGAGCGGTCGCCGGCGCTGACGCCTCGGAAGCGGGGCGACGCCCCGTCCGCCGCCGAGATGTGGGAGCAGGAACTGCCAGATCCCGCCGCGACGCCGCCCGCCTCCGCGTAATCTGTACCCCCCGAGGTGAATCGTGGACCCGCTGCTTTCGGTCGACAACCTGACGAAGACGTTCCCCGGGTGTGATGCGCCGACGGTGGACGATGTCTCGTTCCACGTCGGCCCGGCGGAAGTGGTGACGCTGCTCGGCCCTTCCGGCTGCGGGAAGACCACCACCCTTCGGGCGGTGATGGGGTTCGAGCGGGCGGAACGGGGCCGCATCCTCCGCGGCGGCGCCGTGCTGCAGGACGAACGGACCTTCCTGCCGCCCGAGGCGCGGGGCATCGGGTTCGTGTTCCAGGACTACGCGCTGTTCCCCCACCTCTCGGTGATCCAGAACGTCATGTTCGGCATCCGGGGCGAGACGCGGCGGCGGCGGCGGCAGATCGCACGCGAGGCAATCTGGACCGTCGGGCTCATGGGCTACGAGGACCGCTCCCCGCACGACCTGTCCGGCGGGCAGCAGCAGCGGGTGGCGCTCGCGCGGGCGCTGGCGCCCGGCAATCGCGTGCTCCTGCTGGATGAGCCGTTCAGCAATCTCGACCCCGCCCTGCGGCAGAACACCCGCAACGAGGTCCGCATGCTCGCCGAGAAGGGGGGCATCGGCGTCGTGCTCGTCACCCACGACCAGGAGGAAGCCCTCTCCACCGCCGACCGGCTCGCCGTCATGCGCGACGGCCGAATCGTCCAGGAAGGCCGGCCCGAGGAGGTTTACGACCACCCGCGGACGGCGTTTGTGGCCCAGTTCCTCGGTCGGACGAACCTGCTTGCGGCGGACGCGGACGGGGCCGCGGCGCAGACGCCGCTCGGCGTGCTCCCGCTGACGTGCGAAGCCTGTGGCCTCGTCACCGTTTCGGTGCGGCCCGAGCACCTGGAGATCACCCCCGCCCGCGAGGGGGAGCCGCAGGGGAGCATCGTGCGGCGGGAGTTCAAGGGCCACGACGTGACCTACCGCGTACGCGTTGGGCTCGCGGAGTACCTCGTGCAAACCACCTTCGACACCCGCTTCACCGTGGGCGATGCGGTGTGCCTGAAAGCGCAGCGTCCCGCCTCCGTCGTGCAGCCGGACGTCGAGACGCCCGACCCGTACGGTCCTTGACGCGGATCGGTCCAGACTTAGGTCGGTCCGGACGCGTGGGCCGGCGCCCGCTACGCGTCCCGCTGGCGGCGGCGTGAGGCGGCCAGCGCCAGCAGCGCGAGCCCCGCCACGCCCGCGGCCGGCGTCGGGATCACGTTCCCGCCCCCGCCCGGGCCGCCGTCGTCCAGGGTGGAGAGGATCAGCCGCCCATCCACCTCCACGGGCACGCGGGCCGGGCCGATGCCGCGGACGGTCGCGAGGACGGAGAAGACGTAGTCGCCCGGCTCGAGGATGCCTTCCCGAATCTGGGCGGGCGCGGGGTCCTGCCTCAGATCGAAATCGATGTCGCCGCCCGTGAGGCGGACGCGGTAATCGCCCGTCACGTCGGCGTCACCTTCCACAGGGGCGCCGCCGCTGGCGAACAGGCTGAAGCCCACCCGGTCGACGAGGCGGAACGCGATGCTGAACGCGGAGACCGCGGTGCCCGTCACGTCGTCGGTCTCGGCGAAATCGAGCAGCGTCTCGAAGCCGACGCGGTTGCGGGAACGCATCGCGAACGTATCGTCCCCGATCGGCTTGTAGCCCGACAACTGCGTGGCACGGGTGCGGGCCTTGTCCGCTTCGAGCACCTCGGCGAGATCGGCGAAGCGATCGTCGTCGGTGTCGGCGCCGAGGTCTGTTCGCGGGACGCCGTTGTAGTCGAGCGTCGCCTGCACCTGTCGCTGGTCGTCGTACACGTCGACCGACACCGCGCTGGCGGCCCCGGCCCAACCGACGACCGCGCCGACTCCAACCACTGCTCCGGAACGGATCGTGAACATGGTCGTCCTTCTCCCCCGGGGAAATGGGCTTACCCACAGCGACTATTGTCCCCCAGTCGGCCGGGGACCACAGGGACGTCTGCCGCGACCGGAGGCCGGGGTTTCCCTGATCCGAGCAGGGGCGAGGGCGGACGACCGCTGTTAGAAGTCCCAGACGACAGCGCCGTAGTACTTGAGGTCGTTGTGGCGGTCGCCGTCCTCGGGGTGGGACTCGTACTCGTTATCAAGGCCGAGCTTGACGCTCATGCCGCTGTCGCGGTCGACGGCGAGTTTCCATTCGAGGGTGGACTGGTTGCGGTATTCGCCCAGGTCGCTGAACGATGGGATGAAGGTGTTGGACACGCTGAGCGTCTGGTTCTCGGTGACCTTCCACCTGACAACCACCGCGCCGATCAGGGCCTCGGGGGTCAGTTCGTTGACGTCGCCGAACTCGTAGGTGAGACCGGCGCCGAACCGGGTGAGGAACTCGAAGTCGTCGTTCTTGACCCAGGTGTACCCGACGCCCGCGAAGCCCGACGTGCGGTGGAGCCACGCCTCGAAGTCGTCGTACTGGTACGTCCCCTGAGCGAAGTAGAACCACTTCGACTCGGAGATGAACCAATCGCGGATGTACTCGGACTTGAACTCGTTCTGGCTGCGGTCGCCGCTCTCGGTCTTGAGGAAGTAGGTGTTGTTCCAGGCGATGCGGTCGGAGTCGTCCTCGTAGGTCATCTTGAACTGGGCGTTGATCGAGTTGTTCTCCGTGTTGCCCGAGGCGCCCGAAAATCCGACGGCGAGGGTCGTCTTCCAACCCGCGAACAGGTCGGACCCGAACCATCCGGTGGGCAGCGGCTCGGCCTCCTCCGCGGCGGGGGCCGACGCGACGGCGCCGGCCGGCTCCGCGGCAGCGCCCGCGGGCGGCGCCTCGGTCGCGCCGTCGCCCCGACCGGTCACTTCCGCCGCCACCGCGGCAGGCGCCTCCCCGCCCGTCACCACGCTCGCCACGTCCGCCGCCGACAGCGTCAGCCGCCCCAGCACCGCGTGATCGAGGACCACCGCCGACTCCGACTGCTCGACCACCGTCCCGCTCAGCGCGTCGCCGTTGGTCAGGTTCACCGTGTCGGCAAGGCACCACCCGCTCGCGGCCACGGCCGCGAGGAACACGCATCCATCCACTCGCACGATCGCATCTCCTGTCCCGATGCCCCTGGCGGGGCCGGTGGCGGCGGCGGGCCCAACCGTTCTGGGCCGCTTGTAGGGGTTATCGGCAGGAAGCGGGCTGTGCTGAACAGGAAAGACGCCGCGTGCGGCGCGCGGCGTCACCCCTCGAAGCGCACGGCGCAACGCCCGCACGGGGGCGGTGCCGCCAAAGGGGGGAGTGGAGACTTTCTCAGATGCCCGCGGCGGCGGTGAGGGTTTCGGGCGTGTTCACGAGCCACCGGCCGCTGATCGCCTCCGCGGGCACCGCCGGGTGGGCGTGCCGGATCGCCGCGGCGACGAGCCCCATGAACATCGGCTGCGGCTGCAGCGGCCGGCTGCTCAGCTCGGGGTGGAACTGCGCCCCGATGAAGTAGGGGTGCTTGTCCCGCGGGAGCTCGAGCACCTGCATGATCGGCTGCTGCGGGTGCCGGCCGCTGAAGACCAGGCCCTGCTCCTCGAGCTGCTCGATGTACCGCGGGTCGACCTCGAACCGGTGCCGGAACCGCTCGCGGACGGTGAAAGAGCCGGAAGGGGTCGAGCGGTCAGGGGCCGCGGGGCCCGGCGCCGATCCGTACCCCTTGGTCCCTTGGCCCCTTGGCCCCTCGGGCCCTTCGAGGCCGTACAGGTGCGCCGCCAGGGTGCCCCCCTTGATCAGGACGTCCTTGCCGCCGAGGCGCATGTTGCCGCCGAGGCCCTCGATCTTCTTCTGCTCGGGCAGGATGTCGATGACCGGGTGCTTGGCGCGCGGATCGAACTCCGTGCTCGCGGCGCCGTCGAGGCCGCAGACGTTGCGGGCGTACTCGATGACGGCCATCTGGAACCCGAGGCAGATGCCCAGGT
>CAZKRE010000124.1:0-10690 GCA_964555075.1 uncultured Phycisphaeraceae bacterium | reverse complement strand
GCGGCGAGGTGGGCGATCGGCAGGTCGTGCCGGGCGGCGAGGTCGGCGAGGCTGGCGCCGTCGAAGAGGTCGGTCAGGAGTCGGTTGTCGAGGCGGGTGAGCTTGGGTTGCGGCATGGCGGCCTCCGCCTAGAGGCGCCGGCTGCCGAATTGGGGCGCAGTTGCGCAAGCTGGTTCGGGAGCGTGGGATAGGGCGGCGGATGCGGGGGTCGGGCGTGCGGCGTGGGGGCGCGCGGCTGCCTGGTTTGCGCGCAAAGAAGAAGCCCCGCACGTGCGTGCGGGGCTTCGTGGTGGATCGTGTTGAGGAGTCGGTTTAGCGCTTGGAGAACTGGAAGCGGCGGCGGGCGCCGGCCTGGCCGTACTTCTTACGCTCGACCTTACGCGGGTCTCGGCTGAGGAAGCCGTGCTCGCGGAGGGTGGGTTCGAGGCTGGGGTCGTAGCCCTTGAGGGCACGTGCGACGCCGAGGAGGATGGCTTCGGCCTGCCCGGTGATCCCGCCGCCGGCGACGGTGACGAAGATGTCGAGCTTGCCCTCGGTGTTGGTGGCCTTGAGGGGGGCGAGGCAGGCGGCGCGGTGCTGGAGTTCGGAGAAGAAGTCGTCGACGGGCCGGTCCTTGATGAGGAACTTGGCGTCGCCCTCACCGGAGGCGGGTCGGACGCGGACGCGTGCGACGGCGGACTTACGGCGGCCGGTGCCCCAGATGAATCCACCGGCGTCGGGGGTGGCCGGCGCGGCGAGGGGTCGGGGTGCGGGGGCTTCCGCGGTGGCGGCGCCGGACTCGAAGTCGGAATCGGTGTCGAAGTTGCTCATGAGTTAGTCTGACCCGGGCCTTCGTCGCCTGACGGCTCGTCGGACCGGCGTGGGTGGTGTCAGGCGGACTGGAGTTCGAGGGTGCTGGGCTGCTGGGCGGAGTGGGGGTGTTCGGCGCCGGCGTAGACCTTGAGCTTCTTGAGCTGGTGCCGGGTCTGCTTGGTCTTGGGCATCATGCGTCGGACGGCGCGTTCGAGCAGGAGCTCGGGGCGGCGTTCGAGCATGGTGCGGTAGCTGGTGCGCTTCTGGCCGCCGGCGTAGCCGGAGTATTCCTGGAAGAACTTCTGGTCCAGCTTTTCGCCGGTCATCCGGATCTTCGTCGCGTTGGTGACGACGACGAAGTCGCCGACGTCGTGGTGCGGGGTGAAGGTGGGCTTGTTCTTGCCCATGAGGATGACGGCGATCCGGGCCGCGAGCCGGCCGAGGATCTGGTCGGTCGCGTCGATGTGGACCCACTCGCGGGCCACCTCGTTGTTCTTGGCAAGGGTGGTCTGACGGTTCATGGCTGGTTCTTTCGTGCAACCGACACCCGGGGCGGTCGATAGCGACAGCGTGAGCCGGGTCGGCTGCGGACGGGGCAGTGTAACAAGGGGTGCGGGGGTGTCAAACGGAAGTGGGCGGGGGGACCGGGGGACCCGGTCCTTTGCGGACTCAGGGCCGGCGTTGGGGGGCGGGGAGTTAGTCGGTGGGGTTGGCGCGGAGGGGGGACCAGCTTTGGGGTTTGTCGAGGGTCTGGAGCTCGACGGGGACGTTTTCCTCGTCGAGGACGCGCTGGGCGCGGTGGAACCAGGCGCGGAGGGCAAAGAAGAGGATGGTGGCGGCGGAGAGGAGGAGGGCGAAGGCGACGGCGGTGATGAGGAGGCGGGCGTCCTCAACGGGCTGGTGGGTGGCTTTGGCGGCGGCGGCGATGCGGATGGAGTCGGGGCGTTCGGCCTGGCGGTCGAGGGTGAGCTGGTAGCCGACGAAGGCCCGGCCGACGGCTTGGAGGACTTCTTCGATCCGCCGGGGGTGGGGGCCGCGGAGGGTGACGCGGAACTCGGCGGGCTTGCCGGCGACGCGGAGGTTGGCGCGGAGTTCGTCGCGGAGGTGTTCGGTGCTGGGGAAGCCGGCGGCGCCGCGCTGGTCGAGCTGGTTGAGGGTTTCCTTGAGGACGGGCTCGCCGAGGATGGCCTGCTGCTGGGCGTTGAGCCAGCCCTGGGCGCTGGCGGCGGCGGGGTCGCGGGAGGCGTCGATGGCGAGGGTGATGGCGGCCTGGTAGACGGGCTGGGTCATCTGCGAGCCGATGCCGAAGCTGACGCCGAGGAGGACGCCCAGGGCGATGACGAGCTGCGCGACGACGGTGGCGGCGCGGGTGGCGGCCCACTTGCGGACCATGAGGGTCTCGCTGGCCTGGAGGAACTTCTTGACCTCGACGAGCATCTGCCGCTCCTTGTCGAGGCCGGCGTACTGCTGGGAGTGGGAGGTGGTCTGCCGCTCGGTGTTTTCGATCTGGGCGGACTTGTCGCGGAGGATGGCGAGGTACTTCTTGAGCTTTGCGCGGCGACGGGTGTAGGAGTCGCCGGCGGCCTTGAGCTGCTCGGTGCGGCGGGCGTACTTGTCGCGCTCCTTCGCGGCTTCGGCGAGGGCGGCTTCGGCGGCGCGTTCGCGCTCGCGGAGGGCGTCGCGTTCGGCGGAGAGCTGGGTCTTGCCCTGTTCGAGGGCGTGGCGGTAGGCGCTCTGCTTCTCCTCGAGCTCGTGGAAGCGTTTCTCGAGTTCGGCGGCGCGGGCGTCGAGTTCCGCGGCGTGGCGGGCGAGCTGTTCGGAGGCGGCGGGATCGTGGGGGGCGGCGGACTGCTGCTGTTGACCGGCCTCGTCGCGGAGTCGGTCGATCTCCTCACGCTGGGCGGCGAGCTCGGCGTCACGCTGGGCGAGAGCGGCCTCGCGTTCGTCGAGCTCCGCCTGGAGGCGGTCGAGGGCGGCCTTCTGCTGTTCGACGCCGGCTCTGGCGTCGGCGAGCTTGGCACGCTCGGATTCGAGGCGGGCGGCCTGGTCCTTCAGCTCGGGCGCGGCGACGGCCTGCTCGACGAGTTCCTCGCGGGCCTTGACGAGGCGCTGCTCCTGCGCTTCGAGGGATTCGGCCTGGAGCTTGAGGTTGAAGCGTTCCTTCTCGAGGAGCTTCCGCTGGTCGGCGAAGTCGCGGTGGAGTTGCTCGATTCGCTCGTGCTTGGCGGCGAGCTCGTCGCCGAGCTGGTCGAGCTGTTGACGCCGGGCGTCGGCGGCGGCGTGCGCCTCGTCGAGGGCGGCGGCACGGGTGTCGAGGTCGCGCTGGAGGGCGTCGGCCTGGGCGCGCTGCTCGTCGAGGGCGGCGCTGGCGCGGTCGAGTTCGGCGGCGCGGGCGTCGAGCGACTGCCCCTGGCGGGTGAGGTCGGCGCGGAGGGCGTCGAGCTGGGCCTGGGCTTCGGCGCGGAGGCGGGCGGTCGCGGCATCGGCCTCGGCGCGGGCCTCGGCGATCTCCTTCTCCTGCTCGGCGCGGTCCTGGGCGAGGAGCTCGAGCTGCTCGGTGACCTGGGCGTCGGTCGCGGCGCGGCGCTCGCGGAGCTCGGCGTCGGCGGCGTCGCGTGCCTGCCGGAGTTCGGCCTCGACGGAGGCGCGAAGGTCCTGGAGGGCGAGCTCCTGCTTCTCGCGCTCGGCGACGATCGCGGCCCGCTGGGCGTCGAGTTCGGCGCGCTGGGCGTCGAGCTCGCGGGTTTGGGTTTCGAGTGCGGCCTCGCGGTCGCGGCAGGCGCCCCAACTGGCGTCGAGCCGGGCGGCCTCCTTCGCGAGCTGCTCCCGGGTGGGGATCAGCCGCTTGTTCTCGGCGTCGATCGCCTCGCGGTCGGCCTGGAGCCGCTGCTCCTCCTCGGCGAGCGCGGCGGTGCGGCGGTCGAGGTCCTGCTGGAGCGCGGCGAGACGGGCCTCATCGGCGTCGAGGCGGGCGCGGTTTTCGGTGACGCGGGTCTCGCGGTCCTGGAGTTCGTTGGCGAGCTCCTGGAGGCTGGCGCGGTCGTGGTCGGCGGCGCGGCGGTCGGCGTCGAGCGACTGGCGGGCGGCGTCGAGGGCGGCGGCGCGGGTGTCGAGGTCGGCCTTGTCGCGGTCGAGGGCCTTGCGGGTCTGGTCGACCTGCTGCTGCTGCTCATGGAGCCGGGCGGCGAGGTCGGTGGTCTCGCGGCGTTGGCGTTCGACCTCATCGGTCTGTGCCTGGAGCCGGGCGTGGGCCTCGTCGCTGTCCTGCTGGAACTGCCGGAGCTGCGCGAGGCGGCTTTCAAGGTCGCTGACGAGGGTCAGGACCTGGGCCGTGTCGGGCGCCTTGGGCAGGGGGGGCTGGGTCTTGTGGGTACTCATTGCGGACACCTCTCCACTCTGTTCCGCCAAGCCCTTTCATCGGACGCGGGGCGGGGCGACCTGAGCGGCAGGACCGTAAAATCGTCATCAACCTTCCCGACCCGGCTAACCCGCGGCGCCCACCCTTGATGGATCAGACCCTGCAATCGGAGCGGACGCCGTTGACGCTGGAGGGCGTGTCGTTTGGTTATGGGGCGGGGCGGCGGGAGGTGTCGGGGGTGACGGCGGCGTTGGGTGCGGGGCGTCTGACGGCGCTGATCGGGCCGAACGGGGCGGGGAAGACGACGCTGCTGAGGCTGATGCTGGGTCAGCTCGAGCCGGCGGGGGGCGTGGTGAGGCTGGGGGGGCGGCGGGTGTCGGCGATGGCGCCTCGGGAGCGGGCGCGGGTGATGAGTTACGTGCCTCAGCGGGGTGGGGTGAGCTTCGGGTTCAGCGTGGGGGAGGTGGTGGCGATGGGCCGGTACTCGGGGGGTCGGGACGACGCGGGGGTGTCGGGGGCGATGGCGGCGTGCGAGGTATCGGACCTGGCGGGGCGGCCGTTCGCGGAGCTGTCGGGTGGCCAGCAGCAGCGGGTGCTGGTGGCGCGGGCGATGGCGCAGGTGGGGGGAGCGGCGGGGCGGGTGCTGCTGCTGGACGAGCCGAGCAGCCACATGGACCTGCGGCACCAGCACGCGCTGATGCGGCTGCTGCGGGAGCAGGCGGGCGCGGGTGCGGCGGTTCTGATCGTGCTGCACGACCTGAACCTGGCGGCGGGTTACGCGGACGACGTGTGGCTGATGGACGGGGGGGAGCTGGTGGCGGCAGGGGAGTGGGCGGGGGTGCTGACGCGGGAGCGGCTGGAGCGGGTGTACGGGGTGGGGCTGCGGGTGGTGGAATCGGCGGGGCGTCCGGTGTTCGTGGCGGAGCCGGGGGGTACACTGGCGGGACGAACGTAGGGAGCGCATGGGATGGGTCAATACGCGGATCTGATCGGGCTGGCGATCGCGGCGGTGCTGATGGTGGGGTCGGGGGTGGCGAACTGGCTGAAGCAGCAGCGTGAGAAGTCGGAGGCGGAGCGGCGGGTGCGGGAGCAGCGGGAGCAGGTTCAGCTGCGGACGCAGTTGCCGCGGGAGGCGCCGGCGACGCTGGACGACGCGGCGTCGCAGCGGCGGGAGCAACTGCGGCAACTGGCGTTGCAGCGTCAGCGTCAGCAGGCGGCGGGGGGCGGGTCGATGAACGCGCCGATGCCGGCGGGCGCGGAGCCGACGAACCTGACGATGGCGGAGCGGATCGCACGGGCGCGGGCGAAGGAGCAGTACGCCCAGCGTGCGGAGGCGCTGCGTCGGCAGCGGGAGGCGTCGGCGAGCCAGGCGGAGGACCCGCGGGCGTCGCAGCGGGTGGCGGCGGAGCGGGCGCGGCAGGAAGCGCGGGCGCGGGCGCAGCTGGAGGCGGAGCGGGCGCGGGAGGAACGGGCGCGTCGGGCGCGGGAGCAGGCGCAGCGGGCGGAGCAGGAGAAGCGTCGGCAGCGGCGGGAGCCGGCGACGCGGGGCCCGGCGAGGCCGCGGGAGCGGGCGGCGGCGGCGGCGCCGGTGGCGCGGAAGTCGCTGGTGGGCACGATCGCGGCGGGGAGCGCGGCGGCGCACGCGACGCCGCTGGCGCACGCGGTGCAGGTCGGCAGCGTGGGGGGCGGGATGACGTTGGACCGGGCGGCGCTGCGGCAGGCGATCATCCTGAAGGAGGTCCTCGACCGCCCGCTCGCGCTGCGCGGGCCGGTGCAGCAAGGTTCGTTCGGACAGGGAGGTTGAGGCGGCATGGCGGACCCGATCGAGCGGATCGACGTGGTGGTGGACGACATCACGCGATTGAGCGTGGACGCGATCGTGAACGCGGCGAACGAGTCGCTGCTGGGCGGCGGGGGTGTGGACGGGGCGATCCACCGGGCGGCGGGGCCGCGGTTGCGGGAGCACAACCGGACGCTGGGCGGGTGCGAGACGGGCCTGGCGAAGATCACGCCCGCGTTCGACCTGGAGGGGATCGGGGTGCGGCACCTGATCCACACGGTCGGCCCGGTCTGGGAGGGCGAGCCGGGGAGCGAGTCGGCGGGCCTGGGGAACACGCGGGAGGACATCCTGCTGGCGTCGTGCTACATGCAGTCGCTGCGGCTGGCGACGGGGCACGGCTGCCGGACGGTGGCGTTCCCGGCGATCTCGACGGGGGCGTACGGGTTCCCGCCGGAGCGTGCGGCGAAGATCGCGTTTGCGCACGTGTGGGCGTACCTGGGGCAGGAGGCGGTGCCGGAGCGGGTGTATTTCTGCTGCTTCAGCGACGAGGACGCGGAGCTGTACCGCGACGCGATCGCGCTTCGGGCAACGTGGATGACGCGTCGTCGCGTGTGAAGGAGCCCGCGTGAGCCCCGCCTGGTTGACGCCGCTGATCGAGGGCCTGCCGGCGTTCGTGGAGCGGGTCCGTTTCGCGGACCTGCTGGACGTGGCGCTGATCGCGGTATTGATCTACGGGATGCTGCGTTGGCTGCGGGAGGGTGCGACGCGGTCGGCGCTGGTGATCGTGGGGCTGGTGGCGTCGCTGGTGGTGTTGGCGCGGCTGCTGGACATGTACCTGACGCAGTTGCTGCTGGACACGCTGCTGACGGTGGCGGCGGTGGTGCTGGTGGTGGCGTTCCAGCCGGAGCTGCGGCGTCTGCTGGAGCGGCTGGCTGCGGGGGAGCTGTTTCGGAGCCGGGCGCCGGAGCACAACGTGTCGCCGGTGGTGGACCCGGTCGTGTCGTCGATGACGCGGATGGCGCGGGATCAGATCGGGGCGCTGGTGGCGATCCGGGGGCGGGAGCCGTGGGCGCACTTCGTGGACGGGGGCGTGGAGCTGGGCGGGCGGGTGAGCGAGCCGCTGCTGCTGAGCATCTTCGAGCCGAACTCGGCGGGTCACGACGGGGCGGTGCTGGTGGAGGGGGACCGGGTGGTGAAGTTCGCGGCGCACCTGCCGCTGTCGAAGAACCTGTCGGAGATCGGGCCGCGGGGGACGCGGCACACGGCGGCGGTGGGGCTGTCGGAGCGGTGCGACGCGATCGTGGTGGTGGCGTCGGAGGAGCGGGGGGAGCTGAGCGTGGCGCGGCGGGGGAAGCTGCGGACGCTGCGGTCGCCGGGGGAGCTGAAGGCGGAGCTCGAGCAGTTCTGGCAGCAGCACCACGGCCCGCGGGAGACGGGCGGGCGGTTCGGCACGCCGCGTGAGGCGGGGCTGGGGCTGGTGTCGCTGGCGCTGGCGGCGATGTTCTGGGGGATCTTCGCGTTCCCGACGGAGGTCGTGTACCGCACGTTCGAGGCGCCGGTGGAGTTCCGCAACACGCCGGAGAGGCTGGCGATGGCGAGCAACTCGGCGACGAGCGTGGCGGTGACGATCGCGGGTTCGCCGCAGGCGTTCCGCCGGCTGCGGCCGACGGAGCTGGTCGCGGTGATCGACCTGAGCGGGGCGCGGGAGGGGGCGAACGCGATCCCGGCGGAGACGTGGGACCTGGCTCTGCCGTCGGGGCTGTCGCTGTACGCGGCGAACCCGATCGTGGTGGGGGTGGAGCTTGCGCCGAGGCCGCGGCCGACTCGCTGAGGCTTGTTTCAGTGGCCCGGGGGCGGTACCTTTCTTGACGGAACCATTCACACCCGGCACAGGGGGAACCCATGGCTCAGATCGGACGGCAGGCGTGGCTCGACGGCATGACGGTCGCCGAGGCGCACGAGGACACCCGCGCGGACTTCATCCGCAAGACCTACGCCCACCTCGCGGCGGCGGTGCTGCTCTTCGCGGGCATCGAGGCGGTCCTCTTCGGGACGGGCGTCGCGCAGACGCTGACGGCGACGCTTCTCGCCGGGCCGTGGACCTGGGCGATCGTGCTTGGGGTGTTCATGGTCGTGAGCTGGTTCGCCCACAGCGCGGCGCAGTCGGCGACGTCGCTGGGCGTGCAATACGCGGCGCTGGGCGTTTACGTTCTCGTGCAGTCGGTGATCTTCTGCCCGCTGCTGCTGATCGCGCAGGAGTTCGTCCCCGGCGCGATCACCACCGCCGCGATCGCGACGGGCGGGATCTTCGGCGGGATCACGGTGGTCGCGTTCGCGACCGGGAAAGACTTCTCGTTCCTGGGCGGGGCGCTGACGATCGGGATGGTCGCGATGCTCGTGATCGCGGTGGCGAGCGCGATCTTCGGGTTCACGCTGGGGCTGGCGTTCGTGGTGTTCGGGATCGCGCTGGCGGGCGGGTTCATCCTCTACGACACGTCCAACGTCATCCACCACTACCGCATCGGGCAGCACGTCGCGGCGTCGCTGTCGCTGTTCGCGTCGCTGGCGCTGTTGTTCTGGTACGTGCTGCGGTTCGTGATGATCTTCATGTCGGAGGAATGATCCTCGCGAAGGCTGTGGACAGGACGACGGCCACACTGTTGGCGAGGTTGAAGCTGCGCACGGGGCCGGGCTGGGGAATGAATATCCGGCGGTGCGGGTAACGCTCGTGCCACTCGGGCGGGAGGCCAGCGGTCTCGCTGCCGAAGAGGAGGACGTCGCCGTCGCGGTAGTCGGCGCGGTCGAAGCGGGTCTCGCCGCGCGTGGTGACGAGCCAGGGCTCGCGGCCCTCGAGCCACGCCAGGAAGTCGTCCGGGGTTGGGTGCTCGGTGAGCGTGAGGTGTGGCCAGTAGTCGAGACCGGCACGCTTCACGGCGCGGTCGGAGAGGTCGAGCCCGTGCGGGCCGATGAGGTGGAGGTGCGCGAGCATGCCGACGCACTGCCGGGCGACGTTGCCGACGTTCGGTGGGATCTTCGGCTGGTAGAGGGCGACGTGGAGCATTGGGGGGGAGCAAGTTCTACTGCATTTGGACTGTCCGGGGCGTGGGCAAGCCGTGCGGAGGTCGGGTGACGCTCGGCACGGCTTGGTCTCGTTTCACGAGACACAAGCCGTGGCACCCCGATCCGCTTTCTGTACGGGGCGGACGAGGAGTTTGCGGAGGACATTGAGGACGGTGGCGGGGATCTGGACCCGCGTCCACCGGTGCGACGCGAGCCGTGCGGAGGTCGGGTGACGCTCGGCACGGCTTGGTCTCGTTTCACGAGACACAAGCCGTGGCACCCCGATCCGCTTTCTGTACGGGGCGGACGAGGAGTTTGCGGAGGACATTGAGGACGGTGGCGGGGATCTGGACCCGCGTCCACCGGTGCGACGCGAGCCGTGCGGAGGTCGGGTGACGCTCGGCACGGCTTGGTCTCGTTTCACGAGACGGAAGCCGTGGCGGTCCGATCCGCGTCCCGCACGGGGCGGACGAGGAGTTTGCGGAGGACGTTGAGGAGGGTGGCGGGGGGGGTGAGGTAGTTGGCGGGGGGGCGGTAGTAGATCGTGGCGTGGTCGAGGAGGGAGACGCGGCCGGGCGCGTCCTTGAGGACGACTTCGAGCTTCTGGGGGAAGGGGGTTTTGAAGATGAGGTCGGGGCCGTCGAGCTTGAGGTTGTCGACGCCGAGGGTGCTGGCGGCGATGCGGATCTCGGTGAGGTTGATGAGGGTCTGGGCCTGGGGTGGCGGGTCGCCGTAGGCGTCCTTGAGGTCGTGGACGACGCCGTCGAGTTCGGCGAGCGTCGAGCAGCGTGCGAGTCGGCGGTAGGCGTCCATGCGGTACTTGTCGCTGGCGATGTACCGCTTGGGGAGCGAGCCGGTGATTGGCAGGTCGAGGTTGGTCTTGCTGGCCTCGATGACGGGCTCGTGGCGGAGGCGTTTGGCTTCCTGCTCGAGGAGGAGGCAGTACATCTCGTAGCCGACGGCGGCGATGTGGCCGGACTGCTCGGAGCCGAGGAGGTTGCCGGCGCCGCGGATCTCGAGGTCGCGCATGGCGATCTTGAAGCCGGCGCCGAGCATGTTGTACTGCTCGATGGCCTTGAGGCGTTTGGCGGACTGCTCGGAGAGGGGGCGGTCGGGGGGGAGGAGGAGGTAGCAGTAGGCGCGGTGCTTGTACCGGCCGACGCGGCCGCGGAGCTGGTGGAGGTCGGCGAGGCCGAAGTGGTCGGCCTTGTTGATGAACATGGTGTTGGCGGTGGGGATGTCGATGCCGGACTCGATGATGGTGGTGGAGACGAGGATGTCGGCGTCGCGGCGCATGAAGGTGAGCATGACCTCCTCGAGCTGCTTCGAGGGCATCTGGCCGTGGCCGACGACGATCTTCGCGTCGGGGACGAGTTTCTGGATGTCGTCGGCGACGCTCTGGATGTTGTGGACGCGGTTGTGGACGAAGTAGGCCTGGCCGTCGCGGTTGAGCTCGCGGATGAGGGCGGCCTGGATGCGCTGCTCGTTGTAGGGGACGACCTCGGTGACGACGGCGCGGCGGTCGGCGGGGGCGGTGGAGAGCGAGGAGATGTCGCGGAGCCCGATCATGGACATGTGCAGCGTGCGGGGGATCGGGGTCGCGGTGAGCGTGAGCACGTCGGCGGTGAGGCGGAACTCGAGCAGCTTGTTCTTGTGCTCGACGCCGAAGCGCTGCTCCTCGTCGACGATGACGAGGCCCA
>CAZKRE010000123.1:0-10703 GCA_964555075.1 uncultured Phycisphaeraceae bacterium | reverse complement strand
ACGGTCGATCTTGTTGACGACGACGATCGGCTTGAGCTTGAGCGCCAGTGCCTTGGCGAGCACGAAGCGGGTCTGCGGCATCGGGCCCTCGAACGCGTCCACGACCAGCAGCACGCCGTCCGCCATGTTGAGGACGCGCTCGACCTCGCCGCCGAAGTCGGCGTGGCCCGGGGTGTCGATGAGGTTGATCTTGTAGTCCATCCCGTCGTTGGCGAGATAGCGGACGGCGCAGTTCTTCGCAAAGATCGTGATGCCCCGCTCGCGCTCGATGGCGTTGGAGTCCATGATCAGCCCGTCGGCGCCGCCGGCGAGCTTGTCCAGGTCCTCCGTGCGGAACTGACCCGACTGGTAGAGCAGCCGATCGACGACGGTGGTCTTACCGTGGTCGACGTGGGCAATGATCGCGACGTTCCGCAGGTTGCTTGCGGGCATAATGAGGGTTCTCAGGTGTGATGGGCGGTCAATGCCGGTCGGCTCTCCCCACCCCAGCAGAAGCGGAGAGCCCCATAGTGTAACTATCGGACACGAAGTCCGCCCGGCAGGAGCATTACGGTTCCGCGGGCGGGGATGTTCGCGCTTGGCGGGAGCGTGGGCGGGGGACAAAAAAACACCCGGCTCGTGACGGAGCCGGGTGTGTGTGTCGCGGGGTTGTTCGCTGCCTCAGGCGGCCGGGCGGCGGAGCATGAGCAGGCCACCGAGGGCGACCAGCGCCAGGCTGGCGGGCTCGGGCACGGTGACGGACAGGCCGTTGATGGCCTTCTTGTCGATGAAGGAGGTCGAGCCGCTTTCGCTCATGGCGACGAGGCTGTTGCCGATGACCAGCGAGAGCTTGGTCACTTCGCCGGTGATGCCCGCGTTGAGGGCGAGGGCGGCGATGTCGATCGTCCCGCCGTTGGTCCAGGGGGTGCTGAAGCTCGTGCCGTCGTCCAGGAGGTTGAAGTCGGCAAAGAGCATGCTGTCGGCGAGCGGCAAGCCGCCGGGGACGGCGACGCCATCGACTTCGAGGACGTTCACCACGGCCGTGAGGGCGACCATGACGCGGGTCGCGGCGGTGCCGGTCCCGAGGAGGGTGAAGGCGCCGGCCTCGGAGATCGAGAACCCGGTGATCGACTGGCCGGGCTTCGCGTCGATGATCATCCCGACGGTGCCATCCACGAGCCGGGGCGGCATCACGCCGGACGAGGTCACCTCGAACGACACCGGGCTGAACGTGATGGTGTCACCGGTGACGATGGGCGCCCCGAAGAGGTTCTGGTCGTCCTCCATCACGTTGATGTAGTTGACGGTCGTCCCGGAAAAGTCGCCGTAGACGATCGCGGCCTGGGACGTGCTCGTGATCAGCAGCGTTCCGATCAGGAGCGCCGCGATCGAGCCCAGCGTCCCGTGCGGGCGGCGAAGCGCTGCGGTGAATTGGTATCGAACCCCGGAAGTATCGGTAACCGACATTTTCAGTCCTCCTGCCGACTCTGCAGTCGCTCCCCTAGATAGGCACCAGCTTCGCAAGCGGCACGCGCCCAGTCTATCGGGCTGGGCCGGTCTTTCAAGCTTCGATCCCGGGAATTTGCGACGATTATGCCTGAAAGCGAAACCGGGTCAGGCCGACCCGAGTTCCGGATCGGCCCTCTCGATGTTGTTTTACCGGACCTTGATGGTGGCGAGGGCCACCGCCGTCAGGAGCGCGGTGATGAGCCAGAAGCGAACCACCACCTGCTGCTCGGTCCAGCCCGCGAGGTGGAAGTGGTGGTGGATCGGGGCGCACCGGAAGATGCGCCTGCCCTTGGTCATCTTGAAGTAACCCACTTGCAGGATGACACTTACGGCTTCGGCAACGAAAACGCCCCCGATGATCACCAGCAGGAACTCCTGCCGGATGACGATGGCGATGAAGCCCAGCAGCCCGCCGAGGGCGAGGGAGCCCGAGTCGCCCATGAAGACCGAGGCGGGGTTGCAGTTGAACCAGAGGAACCCGAGGCAGGCGCCCGCCATGGCCCCGGCGACGACGGCGAGCTCCTCGCTCATGGGGATGTGGGGCACCAGCAGGTACTTCGCCAGGACGAACCCCTCGTGGCTGTAGCCGGCGATCAGCGACAGCACCATGAAGGCGAACGCGACGATCACCATCACCCCGCCCGCGAGGCCATCCATCCCGTCCGTCAGGTTCACGGCGTTGCTCGACCCGGTGATGACGATGATGGTCAGCAGCACGAACACCGCCGTGGGCAGGACGATCAGGTTGGGCGACGGCACCCACTGCCCCGCCTCGCTCATCGTCCAGCTCTTGAAGAAAGGCAGGGTCAGGCTGTGGCTCATCCGCAGGATCTCTTCCTGCTCCATGGTGTACTTGCTCTCGCCCCAGTGATGGACGAAGAGCCCGAGCAACAGGCCGAGCCCGACCTGGAAAAGCAGCTTCTCCCACGAGTATAAGCCCTCTCGGGAACCGGGCTTGCGTCGGGCGGAGGTGAGCTTGAGCCAGTCGTCGAAGAGCCCGACGATGTGCAGCCAGATGAGGCAGACGAGCGCGAGGATGACGTAGAAGCTCGCCAGGTTCGCCAGCAGCAGGGCGGTGATGAAGATCGAGCCGACGATCAGCACCCCGCCCATGGTGGGGGTGTTGGCCTTCTGCTTCATCAACTGGTTGAGGTCCTTGTTGTAGAACTCGGGGTTGTCGCCGATCTTCTGCTTGAGCAGCCACCGGATGACCCGCTTGCCGAAGACGAGCACGAGCGTGAAGCTCAGGATGATCGCGAGCACGGCCCGGAACTCGACCCAGCGGAACACGCCCAGCGGGCTGAGGAGCCAACTGCGGTCGATCGCGTCATCCAGGAGTTGGTAGAGCAGGTAAAGCATGGGGCGGAGGCTTCTCAAGCGGCCGACACGCGGCGCGTGTCTGGCGCCGGACGTGCGGAGCACGTCCGCTGCGGAAGGGGACAGTTCTGATTCGTCCTATTCGCTCGGGCGGCTTTCACTTTCGGGGGCGAAGCGGGCCCGGATCGCCGGGATCAGCCGCTCCAGCCGCATCCCCCGGGAACCCTTCAGCAGCACAACGTCGCCGGGCTCGAGGGCGGCGGCGGCGGTGGCGGGCAACTCGTCGGTCCACTCCGGAAATGCGGTCACCCGGTCGCCCCCCCAGCGCCGGAGCAGCGCCTCGGCGGTGAACATCGAGAGCGGCCCGATGGTGAAGACCCGGTCGATCCGTCGGCCCGCGTCTTCGAGTTCGTGGATGGCCTCGGCGGTGGCGCGGTGCAGCGCGGGGGCCTGGTCCCCCAGTTCGAGCATGTCGGACAGGACGGCGATCCGCCGCCCCCCGGTGTCGAAGCCCGCGAGCGTGGTCACCGACTCCCGCATGGAACTGGGGTTCGCGTTGTAGGCGTCGTGGAGGATCGTCAGGGTGTCGCCGACGCGGAGTTCCTGCATCCGCCCCTCCACGGGGGCAACCGTGCGCAGCGCGGCCTCGATATCGGCGTCCGCCAAACCCATCCACCGGGCGACGGCGGCCGCGGCCGCGGCGTTGCGGCGGTTGTGCTCGCCCAGGAGCGGGTAGGCGCCCGCGGGGGGGACCGCGGGATCGTGCTCGAACCGGACCAGCCGCATCGTCTGGGGCAGGTGGGCCAGCACCGTCGGCTCGGCCGGCAGCCACGCCGGGGTCGGCACGACGGCCAGTCCCTCGGGGTCGACGTACCGCAGGACGGAGAACTCCTCCTCGGCGACGCCCTCGAGGGTGCCGAAGAACTCCAGGTGCTCGTGCCCGATGCAGGTCACGACGGCGGCGTCGGGGCGGACGATGGCCGCGAGTTCCGCGACCTCGCCGGGGTGGTTGCTGCCGATCTCGACGACGATGAAGTCGTCATCGTCCTTCGCGAGCAGGAGGGTGTAGGGGACGCCGATGTGGTTGTTGAAGCTCTTGGGCGACTGCGTGCCTCGCCGCTTGCGGCTGAGGACGTGATGGACGAGGTCGCGGGTGGTGGTCTTGCCGTTGGACCCGGTGATGGCGATGACGGCACACCCGCCGTCGCGGAGTTCGTCGCGGTAGGCCCGAGCGAGGTTCTGCATCGCGGCGAGGGTGCTGTCGACGAGGAGCGTTGGCCCTGAACCCCGGGTGCCGGGCGAGGTTGCGTCGGGCTCGCGCTCGACGATGGCGAGCGAAGCGCCTCGCGTGAGCGCCTGATCCACGAAGGCGTGGCCGTCGAAGCGGTCGCCCCGGATGGCGACGTAGGCCTGCCCGGCGGTCAGCGTGCGCGTGTCGATGCTTACGCCGGTGATGGGCGCGGCGGGGTCGGCGGGTTCGACGAGCCAGCGGCCGCCCGTGACCACTTGGAAGCGGGCGGGGGTCCAGAAGGGCGAGACGGTCACGCGGCCGCCCCTTCCGGGTGGCTCTGCCGCCACGCCGCGAGCGCCTCGGCCGCGTGCTCTCGGTCGTCGAAGTGTCGCTTGGTCTTCCCGATGATCTGGTAGTCCTCGTGTCCCTTGCCGGCGAGGAGCACCGTGTCTTCCGGCTGGGCGGCGAGGATGGCGCCGCGGATCGCCGCCGCCCGATCGGCCTCGAGCCGGACCTTGCGCATCGCCTCGGCGGGGACGCCCGCGGCGACGTCGCGGATGATCGCCTGCGGGTCCTCGGTGCGGGGGTTGTCGCTGGTGATCCAGACCACGTCCGCCAGCCGGGCGGCGATGGCGGCCATCTTCGGCCGCTTGGTGCGGTCGCGGTCGCCGCCGCAGCCGAACACGCAGATCAGCCGCCCCCTCGTCAGCGGCCGCAGGGCGAGCAGGACGTTCTCAAGGGCGTCGGCTTTGTGGGCGTAGTCGACGGCGACCGAAGGGGCCAAGGGGTCAAGGGGCCCGGGGGCCGAGGGATCGGAGGCGGCGGCTGGCCCCTTGGCCCCTTGGCCCCCCGGCCCCTCCGCCCCCACCCGTTCCAGCCGTCCCGGGACCTGCGGGGCCGTTTCGAGCGCCCGGCGGAGGACGCGGGACATCCCGCTCGCGATCGCGTTCGCCACCGCGATGGCCTGGAGCGTGTTCGCGACGTTGTGCTTGCCGACGAGCGGGAGCTTGACCTCGACGCTGCCCCACGGGCCGTCGAAGGTCGCGAGGCTGCCGCGGGCGTCGATGTCGAGCACGGTGGCCCGACAGCGGGCGTTGCCGTCCGCCAGCCGCCACTCGCCCGCCTCGACGGACCAGGACCGGTCGCGGAGGCTGGTCCAGAGGACCTTCGCCTTCGCGTTCGCGACCATCCGCTGGGCGTAAAGGTCGTCGGCGTTGACGATGGCCCAGCCGGTGTCGCCGAGCATGTCGAAGAGGATCGCCTTGGCGTCGGCGTAGGCGTCCATCGTGCCGTGGTAGTCGAGGTGGTCGCGGGTGAGGTTGGTCAGCACGCCCGCGGCGAAAGTGAGCGCGGCGACGCGGCCCTGGTGCAGGGCGTGGCTGGAGACCTCGGCGACGGCGGCGCGGCAGCCGTGGTCGACCATGCGGGCGAGCAGGCGGCTGAACTCCACCCCGCCGGGCGTGGTGAGGTCGCTGGGGCGGCGGCGGGCCCCGTCGTCGATCGTGACGGTCCCGATGAGCCCGGTGGGGACGCCGGCCTCGCGGAGGAGGTGCTGGATGAGGAAGGCGGTGGTCGTCTTGCCGCTGGTTCCGGTGACGCCGATGAGTTGCAGCTTACGGGACGGTTGCCCGAAGAACCGCTCGGCGAGCCGGCCGGTGAGGGCCTGGTCGATGGGGTCGCCGGTGACGAGGGCGACGTGGTGGGGCACGGCGGCCGCGGCGGCGGGGGGAGCGATGATGACGGCGGCGCCGGCGTCGATGGCGGCGGCGATGTAGGGCAGCCCGTCGCCGTCGGCCCCGGTGCGGGCGATGAACGCGCTGCCGGGGGTGACGCGGCGGGAGTCGTCGTGCAGGTCGAGGAGGTCCAGGGCGGGATTGCCGCGCTGGATCCGCAAGCCGGTGCCGTCAACGAGCGTCTGCAACTGCATGGCCAAGATCCATGGGGCTGGCCGGGCTGTCCGAGATCCGTCTCGGCGGTCCCCCGAGCCCGTGACGCTCGATCGGGCCCGGCCACGCCTCATGTTATCGGTCGGGAGGTTGTCGCCGCGCTAATGAACGCGATTCTGCCGCGGAGAGGGAGGGGCACCTGGGTGTGCCCGCCCGCCGCGGGGCATCAGGCGCACTCGCGGGTGACGATCGCGGGGCTGGGGCCGCTGCGGACCCAGGCGGTGGTCCGGCCGCGGTGCCCGTTGAGGGTCGTCAGCCGCTGGAGGTAGGTGTGCAGGGCCGACTCATCGAAGGTGAGAAGGAAGTCGGGGGTGGCGGAGCGGTTGTGCTCACGGATGGCGGAGATCAGGTCCTGCTTGCTCATGGGGAACTCCTTTTCGGGGTGCAAGCGAGGAATCGGCGGGATCGGAAAAAGGTCATGAGGTGTAACTGAAGTGGACGCGGGGATCGGTCGAGGGGCGGGTTCTCGGGCGTGGAGAAGATGTGGGGTTGTGGATACCTCCAATCCGCCTTCGTGTTACGTCCCCCTTTCCCCGCCGTGTAAGATTCGCTCATGCCACTTATCGTTCTCTCCCCGTATTCGGGGAATCCGGTCAAGGTGCGGGATCAGGACATCGGTCGGGCCATCCGTGACGAGGAGGGCCGGATCTTTTACGTCGTGCAGTCGGCGGAGGAGGGGGGCGGTTATTACGCCTCGATGACCCGCAACGGCTCCGCGAAGGATGAGGAGCGGTATCGGGAGCTGCGGGCGAAGACGGCGCGGCAGGCGGAGGTCGCGCGGGAGTCGGTCGCGGCGGTCCACGACGCAACGGGCAAGCCGCGGCGGGGGGTCGGCCGGTTTGTGCTGATCCTGCTGCTCCTGGTCATCCTCGCGGTGCTGGGTTACATCGGGTTCGTCATCTTCGGTGAGCAGTTGACGGCGGATGGGCCGCTGGTGCCGGATGCGGACGTGCCGTCGCTGCCGGTGCCGCAGGTCCCGCCGACGTCGGTGCCCGAGCCGGCGGCGCAGGTCCGGGGGGCGGCGTTCGAGGTGGCGGACGCGACGACGCGGGCGATCGAGGGTTCTGTCGGCGCGGCGCTCGCGGAGCTGGCGGGACGCGAGGGGGCCGGGGCAGAGCTGGAGGAGGGGGCGGTCGCGGTGGCCGGTCCCGCCGGGGAGCCCGCCGCCGAGCCGGAGCCGGAGCGGCCGCTGATCGAGACGGCGTCGGGCGTGCGGTACCGGGTCGAGACGCCGGGCCACGGCGCCGCGGCGAAGGCGGGGGACTACGTGCTGATTCACTACGAGACGCTCACGCCGGACGGGTCGGTCGTCGATTCGACCCGGGATGCGGACGGGACCGGCGACCCGCTCGCGTTCGTGCTCTGGGCCGGGCAGGTGATCCGGGGGTGGGACATCGGGATCGCGGGGATGCAGGTGGGCGAGCGTCGGCGGCTGGTCGTCCCGTCGCACCTGGTGCAGAGCGTCGAGCCCCGGGCCGCGGGTTCCGAGTCGATCGACGACGCGGAATCCCCGGCCCGGGGCCCGGCGGGGACGAGCTTCGACTTGCGTTTCAACATCGACCTGGTGGACGTCTTTCCCGGCGTGCTGAGGCGGGTGACGCGGGAGGGGGCGGTTGGCGGGCGGACCGTCCAGCCGGGCCAGACGGTGGAGATGGCGTACGCCGCCTACCTCGACACGGAGACCGAGCCGTTCGACTCGTCCGAGGTGCGGGGGCAGCCGCTGCGGTTTCGGCTGGCGGCGGGGGACGTGATCCAGGGGCTGGACCTGGGGGTGGTGGGGATGAAGGAGGGGGAGCGGCGGACGCTGGTGATCCCGCCTTACCTGGCGTACGGGCAACGGGGCATCACGGGCCTGATTCCGCCGAACGCGACGCTGCGGTACGAGCTCGAGCTGCTGCGGGTTGGGGGGTAGGCGGGTGGGGGAGCGGGGGGGCGCGGGGAGACCCGGCCCTTCGCGGGCTCAGGGCCGGCGTGGGGGGCGGGGTGTATTAGACTCTCGGGCATGCGATCACTCACCGCCGCGTTGGTCTGTCTCGCCCTGCTGCTGCCCGGCTGTGCCGAGCCGCTGCCCGAGGCGGACTTCACGTTCATCTCCGGCTTCGAGCACAACGACTGGGACCCACAGCGGATGAGCTGGTCCCACGACATCCGGCTCGCTCACTGCCTCTACGACACGCTCGTCCGGCTGGATTTCACCGACATGAGCATCCACCCCGCGACCGCGGAGCGGTGGGAGGTCTCGGAGGACGGCCGGATCTATACGTTCCACCTGCGGGCGGATGCGAAGTGGTCGGACGGGACGCCGGTGACGGCGGGGGATTTCGTCGCGGGTTGGCGGCGGGCGATGCTGCCGGACCTCGCGGCGGACTACTCGCAGCTCATGTTCCACATCGAGGGCGCGGAGGCGTTCTTCCACCGGCGGCAGGAGCAGCGGACGGAGTTTGCGCGGATCACCGGCCGGGCGTCGGGGGGCGGCGGCGCGTCGTCCGCCGCGGACGCCGCCGAGGCGATGTGGCGGGTGACGCTGGACGAGTTCGATCGGCTCGTGGGCGTGAAGGCGGTGGACGACCGGACGCTCGAGGTGCGGCTGACGAGCCCGACACCCTACTTCCTGGAGCTCACGGCGTTCGCGACGTTCATGCCGGTGCCGCGGCACGTGGTGGAGGCGTCGCTCACGTTCGGGGAGGCGGACGGGGCGATCGAGCAGGACCCGACCTACTGGTCCGACCCGGGCCGGCTGGTGACCAACGGGCCGTATCGGCTGGCGGCGCGGCGGTTCCGCGAGGGCGTGGTGCTGTGGGCGAACGAGCACTACTACGACCGGGCGGCGATGGCGAACGAGTCGGTGAAGGAGCTGGTGATCGGCTCGGTGCAGGCGGCGATGGCGGCGTACGACCGGGGCGACGCCGACTTTTACGCCGACATCCCGACGGGGGACCCGGTGACGGCGGGGCTGGCGGGGCAGGATCGGCCGGACGTGCACACGCAGGCGATGGCGGGGACCTACTTCTACAACTTCAACTGCCTCGAGACGCGGCCGGACGGGACGAAGAACCCGCTCGCCGACGCGCGGGTCCGCCGGGCGCTGGCGATGGCGATCGACCGGCAGGCGCTGGTGGAGCGGGTGACGCGGCTGGGGCAGCCGATCGCGCGGTCGTACGTCCCGCCGGGCACGATCGCGGGCTACGAGCCGCCGGTGGAGGCGGGGGTGACGCTGAACGTGGAGGAGGCCCGGCGGCTGCTCGCGGAGGCGGGCTACGAGAGCGGCGCGGCGCTGACGGGGCTGTCGATTCTCTTCAACACCGACGGCGGGCACGACCGCATCGCGCAGGCGGTGCAGGAGATGTGGCGGCAGAACCTGGGCGTGGTCGTCACGCTCGAGCCGCTGGAATCCAAGGCGTTCCGCGACCGGCTGAAGACGCAGCGTTACTCCATCGCGCGGGCGTCGTGGTTCGGCGACTACCCGGACCCGACGACGTTCCTCGAGAAGATGACGACGAACGACGGGAACAACGACTGCAGGTGGTCGAACGCGGAGTTCGACGCGCTGATCGAGCGGGCGAAGACGCTGAACGACGAGGCGGAGCGGATGCGGGTGCTGCGGGACGCGGAGCGGGTGCTGCTGGAGGAGCAGCCGATGGCGCTGCTGTTCCAGTACCTGAACGTGTACCTCTACGACCCGGCGAAGGTGCGGGGGCTCGAGCCGAACGCGTGGCACCGGTGGCGGTTCGAGAACGCGGCGGTGGGGGGATGACGAGCTATGATCAAGGTGCGGGAGGCGATCCGGCTCGTGGAGCGGGACGGTTGGGTGCAGATCGCGACGCGTGGCAGTCACCGCCAATACAAGCATCCGGACAAACCGGGTCGCGTCACGATCCCGGGCAAGCCAGGCGAACACCTGACGCCGGGAACGTGGAACAGCATCCGGCGACAGGCGGGCTGGAAGGAGTAGACGCATGAAATACGCGATCGTCATCGAGTGGGCCGAGACGAACTACAGCGCTTACGTGCCCGACCTGCCCGGCTGCGTATCGACGGGAGCCACGTTGGAGGAGGTCAAGCGGAACCTGCGCGAGGCGATTGAGTTTCATATCGACGGGATGCGGGAAGACGGGGAGCCGGTCCCCGAGCCGACGACGCAGGTGGACGTGATCGAGTTTCAGCCGGCGGCGTGACCCAACCCTGGGCGTGGTGCCGATCGTTCGCCTCGCCCGCAGCGTCCGGTTTGGAATCCGCCTCCATGCTCCGACTGATCTTTTGGCGATTGTTGCAGTTGCCCATCCTGCTCGTGGTGATCTTTCTCGCCACGTTTGCGCTGGCGTGGGTGCTGCCGGGGAGCCCGCTGGATGAGCCGGACCGGGCGCCGCCGCCGGAGATCCGCGCGGCGATGCTGCGGCAGTACAACCTGGACAGCCCGTGCTCGTTCATGCGGGGGTATGTGGCGGGGGTGATGCGGGGGGATTTCGGGCCGTCGCTTCAGTACGCGAACGAGCGGGTGAGCGACCTGATCGGGGCGGGGCTGCCGGTGAGCGCGTCGCTGGGAGCGGCGGCACTGGGGGTGGCGCTGGTGATGGGGACGGCGGCGGGGCTGGTGGGGGCGCTGCGGCCGGGAAGCGTGCTGGACGCGTCGAGCCTGGCGGTGGCGCTGATCGGGGTGAGCCTGCCGGCGTTCGTGACGGGTTCGATCCTGCTGGCGGTGTTCGCGGGCCTGCTGCGGTGGT
>CAZKRE010000122.1:7288-10849 GCA_964555075.1 uncultured Phycisphaeraceae bacterium | reverse complement strand
GCCGATGGAGCACGCTCAGGATTCTTACCGGACGATCTGCCCGTACAGTTGCGCGACTTGCCCGTACGGTTGCGTGACTCGCCCGTAGGGTTGCGCGGCTCGCCCGTACGGGTGCGCGACTCGCCCGTACGGTTGCGCGGCTTGCCCGTACGGTTGCGCGACTCGCCCGTACAGTTGCGCGGCTCGCCCGTACGGTTGCGCGACTTGCCCGTACGGTTGCGCGGCTCGCCCATACGGTTGCGCGATTCGCCCATACGGGTGCGCGGCCCGCCCCGATCGCCAACCCGGTTCCCGATGCCCCCGTTCACAACCGGCCAGGCACCACCGCAGAAAGGACTTCACCTCGTCGGCGCCCCATCCGCTACTCGGGCACGTCCACGCCCGGCAGCGCCTCGTCCGACGCGGCCCCGGCTTCCTCCAGTTCCGCCGTGGGCGGCGAGATCGGCTCGCCCTCCCCGAGCACCGAGAAGTCGGCGAAGAAGAGGTAGATCGCCGCCACGATCGCCACCAGCGCGAGGCCCACCGGAACGGCGAACCGCCACGGCGTCAGGTCCAGGTCGCCCGAGTCGTGCTGCACCCAGGGCGTCGGCAGCGGCCGGACCGCGCCGATAGCCAGCATCGTCGCCACGAGCAGGACGAACACCGCGCCGAGGAAGTGGAACTCGTTGATCCGCCCCACCCACCCGCTGAAGGGCGGGAGGAAGTAGCCCGCGGCGATGACGAGGATCCCCCCCACCAGCGCGACCTTCGCCGCGACGGGGGGCACCCGGCGGGCGAGCATCCCCACCAGCACGATCGCGAAGATCGGGATGAAGTAGATCCCGTTCATCTTCTGCAGGTAGCCGAAGATGCTCTCCTGCCCCGCGAGCAGCGGCGCCACCGTCATCGCGATCACCGCCATGATCCACCCGAACGTCTTGCCCGACTGGACCACCTCCCCCTCGCTCGCCTGCGGCCGCAGCAGCCCCTTGTAGACGCCGAGGCTGAAGAGCGTGCACGTCGCGTTGAGCGCGGAGTTGAACGACGAGAGGATCGCCCCCACCATCACCGCCGCGAAGAACCCCGTCAGCGGCGCCGGCAGCACGTCGAACACCAGCCTGCCGTAGGCGTGGTCCGCCCGCACGTCCTCCCCCTGGTAGAGCCGGTACGCGATGATGCCCGGGAGCACGAGGTACAGCGGCCCGAAGAGCTTGAGGAACCCGGTGAGCAGCACGCCCTTCTGCCCCTCCGCGAGGGAGCTGGCGCCGAAGGTCCGCTGGATGATCTGCTGGTTGGTGGTCCAGTAGAACATGTTCAGCAGCAGGACCCCGGTGAAGAGGGTGAGGAACGGGACCTGCTGATCCGCGGCGCCGATGGAGTTGAACTTCTCCGGGACCTCCTCCTGGAGGACGCGCCAGCCGGCGATCGGCCCCCCGCCGTCCGACACCGCCGAGAGCCCGAACCAGGTGATGAGCAGCCCCCCGATGAGCAGCCCGATGCCGTTGAGCGTGTCGGAGAAGGCGATCGTGCGCAGCCCGCCGAAGATCGCGTAGACCGCGCCGATCGATCCGACCAGCCAGACCGTGCCCCACAACAGCGCCGTGTCCGACTGGATCCCCGTCAGCCCCCGCAGGTCGAGCATGCCCGCGAGCCCGATCGCGCCGGTGTAGAGGATGATGGGCAGGAGGATCGCGGCGTAGGCGGCGAGGAAGACGAGGTTGGTGATGACCTGCGTCGTGTGGTCGTAGCGGAGCTCGACGTACTGCGGCAGCGTGGTGATGCCGCTGCGGAGGAACCGGGGGAGGAAGAACAGCGCCATCGCCACCAGCGCGAGCACCGCGACCACCTCCCACGCCATCACCGCGAGCCCGTCGGTGAACGCCGACCCATTGAGCCCCACCATCTGCTCAGTCGACAGGTTGGTCAGCAGCAGCGAGCCGGCGATGAACGGGAACGTCAGCGACCGGCCGGCGAGGAAGTAGCCCGCCGTGCTGCCGCGATCCTGCCGCCGGGTGGCGAAGTAGGTGACGAGCGCGACGCCGGCCGTGAAGAGGACGAAGGAGCCGAGGGTCAGCGCGTATTCCATGACTCGCCTCTGGAGGTGATCGCGGGCCGATCAACTGTAGGCGTGCTCCGGGACGCGCCACCCCGCGGGCCCCGGTCAGGCGGGCTGCCTGCGGCGCGCGGTGATCCACTCCCGGATCGCCGTCCGGCGGTTCGACCAGCCGCTGCTCGTCCGCGCCTTGAGGAACTCGGCGTAGAGCGCATCGAGCGCGCCGTCGAGCTGCGCGATCAGGTCGATCCGCGCGTCCAGCAGCTCCCGCGGGCCCTCCGCGTCCGGGATCTCCGGCAGCCCCGCCGAGCCCACCAGCATCCGGTCCCCCTGCAGCGACAGCTCCCACTGGTGCTCCCCGTCGCTGAGGATCATCCCCACCTTCCGGGGCCACTTCCCCGTCGCCAGCGCCTCCCCCGCCTCCCGGAACCGTGTCGGCCCGCTGCCCCGCAGCGTCTGCTTGCCCATCGCGTCCCACGCGCAGTCCATGTCCAGCGCCTTGTCGATCGCGACGTAGTAGCTCTGCTTCCGACCCTCGAGCTCCACGTCCACCGCCCCCTCCCGCGTCTCCGTCACCCACCAGAGCCAGATCAAAAACTCGTTGCCCAGGAAGTCCTTCAGGTCCACCGACTGCACGACCCACGGCACCGCCGGGATGTTCCGGTCCCGCGGGCCGTCCGCGTCCTCGTGGTCCTCGTTCGCGGACGGCGGCGGCGGCGTGAACGCGCTGGGCCGGAAGTCCTCATAGTCCCGCCCGTGCCCCGTCGCCCGCAGCGTCAGCCCCGCCAGCGTCCCGGCACTGAGGTACTCCAGCTCCACCGCGAAGCTCTGCCGCACCAGCCGGCTCAGCTCCTCGATGATCGTGTTGCCCGACGCCCCGCAGTACAGCCGGCCCCGCGCGAAGTCCCACAGCACCGGGACCATCTTCGACTTGCGGAACTTCCCCGCCGCCAGGTCCTCGTTCATCTGCCGGCTCGCCAGGTCCTTCGCGTCCCGCTTGTCCGCCTTGCTCGCGAACCCCGACGGGTTCCCGCTCGCCGCCGCGGCCTCGTTCATCTTCCGGTACGCCTGCTTCACGTCCGCCGGCACCTTGTGCGTGTCCATCCGCATCGCCACCAGCAGCGCCGTCCCCGGCGCCCCCCCCACCGCGTACCCGTTCTTCTCGAACGTGAACCGCGTGTCGAAGATGTGGTCCCCCGTCACCCACCCGACCTCCACCTCGTCCGGCGTGCCGATCTCCGTCTCCCGGAACGCGTTCTCCGCGAGGATCGAAAGCACCGTCTCGTCGACGGACCGCGGCCCGTCGCCGTTGACGTGGAACTTGCAGTAACTGACGCGGCCGGAGTGGAAGGACATGCGGAAGGTCTCGGGGGCTGGGGGTGGGGGTGGACGCTTGGGGCTTGGGGCTTGGGGCTTGGGGCGTGAGGACTCAGGACTCAGGACGCAGGACTCAGGACTCAGGACTCAGGACTCAGACTCGACGCCCGTCCCGGCGCAGGGGGCTATAGTAGTGATCCCGCCCGACCCCG
>CAZKRE010000122.1:0-7188 GCA_964555075.1 uncultured Phycisphaeraceae bacterium | reverse complement strand
GACTCGACGCCCGTCCCGGCGCAGGGGGCTATAGTAGTGATCCCGCCCGACCCCGCCGCCCGCCGCCCCCCCACACGCGCAACCCCCGGTCTTTCCCCATGGATTACGACAGGTTCGACGCCCTGATCTTCGACTGTGACGGCACCCTCGCCGACACCATGCCCGCCCACTACGCCGCCTGGAAGGCGACGATGGACCGCTACGGCATGACCTTCCCCGAGGACCGCTTCTACTCCCTCGGCGGCGTCCCCGCACGCCGGATCGTGAAGATGCTCGCCGAGGAGCACGGCCTGGCCATCGACACCCTCGCCGTCGCCTACGAGAAGGAGCGGGCCTTCGAGCAGTACCTCGAGACCGTCACCTGCATCGAGCCGGTCGTCTCCATCGCCCGCCGATACCACGGCCGCAAGCCCTTGGCCGTCGCCACCGGCGGGCTCCGACACATCGTGGAGCGGACCCTCGACCTCCTCGAGATCCGCGACCTCTTCGACGCCCTCGTCGCCTCCGAGGACGTCGAACACCACAAGCCCGCCCCCGACACCTACCTCCTCGCCGCCGAGCGGCTGGGCGTGGACCCCGCCCGCTGCTGCGCCTTCGAGGACACCGACCTGGGCCTCCAGGCCGCCCGCTCCGCCGGGATGGAAGCCGTCGACATCCGCCCGCTCTGCGCCGTGCGGGCCTGAGCGCCAGCCGCCGACCTCCAGCCGTCGCCCGCCCGACCGCCGCCGGGCCTGCGGCCCCGCCCCAATTCTGTCACCATCTGCCGCGTGATCGACTTCACCTCGCTTGGCACCTGGTCCACCCTCTACCTCGTCTCCGAGTGGGTCATCCGTGTCACCATGCTCGGCGTCGTCCCGTTCCGACGCTCGCCCCAATCGGCGCAGGCCTGGCTCCTGCTGATCCTCTTCCTCCCGTGGATCGGCCTGCTGGTCTTCCTCACCTTCGGCCACAACATCTACCCACGCTGGCGCCGCGACCGATACGCCCGCCTGCCCGACGCGTTCGGCCGGCTCCGCGACCGCCTCGCGCAGTCCCCGCCCGTCGCCGCCCCGCCGCTGCCGCCCCACCTCGCCCACATCGTCAAACTCGTTCAGAACCTCGGCCAGCTCCCCATCCTCGGTGGGAACCACGCCGCCTTCATCCCCGGCTACGACCGGTTCCTCCGCCGCCTCGTCGAAGACATCGACGCCGCCCAGCACCACGTCCACCTGCTCTTCTACATCTTCTCCGACGACGCCTCCGCCCAGCCCGTCATCGACGCCCTGAAACGCGCCCAGGCCCGCGGCGTCGCCTGCCGCGTCCTCATCGACGCCCTCGGCTCCCGCGCCTGGGCCCGCTCGCTCCGACGCCAGCTCGAACCCGCCGGCGTCCAGCTCCACGAAGTCCTGCCCCTGGGCCTCTTCAACTGGCGCGCCGCACGCATCGACCTCCGCAACCACCGCAAGGTCGTCGTCATCGACGGCGTCGTCGGTTACGTCGGCTCCCAGAACATCGTCGACAAGATCTACAAGCCCGGCATCGTCTACGAGGAACTCATGGCCCGCGTCACCGGGCCGGTCGTCCTCGAACTCCAGTTCGTCTTCGCCGGCGACTGGTTCATCGAGACCGAAGAAGTCCTCGACAGCCCCGAACTCTTCCCCCCGCCCCGGCGCCACGACCGCGACCACACCGCCGTCGCCCAGGTCCTCCCCACCGGCCCCGGCTTCGAGAACACCGGCCTGCACCAGCTCATCGTCGCCCTCGTCCACGGCGCCCGCGAACGCGTCTGCATCACCACCCCCTACTTCATCCCCGACGACACCCTCCTCCAGGCGCTCGACACCGCCGTCCGCCGCGGCGTCGACGTCACCCTCATCGTCCCCCGCGATTCCGACCAGATCCTCGTCGGCCTCGCCCAACGCTCCTACTACGGCGAGCTGCTCCGCATGGGCGTCCGCATCGTCCGCTACCGCGAACGATTCCTCCACGCCAAGCACCTCTCCATCGACGGCGCCATCACCCTCATCGGCTCGAGCAACCTCGACATCCGCTCCTTCCAGCTCAACGCCGAAGTCACCCTCCTCGCCTACGACCCGCCCACCACCCAGCGCCTCCGCCTCGAGCAGGACCGCTACTTCGCCGGCGGCGACGTCCTGACCCTCGACGAATGGTCCGCCCGCCCCCGGCCCCGCAAGCTCCTCGAAAACCTCGCCCGACTCCTCAGCTCCCTGCTGTGACCCGCCCCGCGCCTCACGGCGGAGCCGCCCGTCACCGCGGGAGAGGGCCGCGATGCGGGCGACGACGCCACCGCCCCCGGGCCCTCCCCCTAGACCCCCGCAGCCACCGGCGCGGCGGCGCAGGCCGCGTGCCACTCCGGCTGCTTCAACAGGTGCAGCACCTTCGCCGACTCACGCCCGCGGCTCGACAGCCAGGACACCTCCTGACCCACCCGCGCCCCCAGCAGCGCCCGACCCATCGCCGACAGCACCGACAGCCCGTCGTGCCACGCTTCATCCGGGTACACCAGCGTGTGGATGCTCGACTCGCCCGGCCCTTCGCCGCTGAGCTCGAACCGGCTGTGCATCGTGATCAGGTCGCCCGGCACCTCGCCCGGCGACACCACCGTCGCCCGGTTGAGCTGCGTCCGGAACAGGTCCAGGTGCGGGAGATAAACACTCCGCATCCGCCGCGCCTCCTCCACCGCCATCACCAGCTTCTGATAATCCTCGTTCGACAGCACCAGACGATGCAACCGCATCCTCGCAACCACCTTTCTATAAAATGACCGATGCTCCAGCCCGATTCCCTCACGCTTGCTCCCCCGGAATCTCCCTCGAAATTAGGCCTTAACCCTCCGGTCCGCCAAGCCCGCGGAGACCGTGTAAGCGTTCTGAACTTCTTTGGAACGTGTGTGAGAAGCCGATCCTGGGTGCCACGGCTTGTGCCGAGCGAAGCGAGGCCAAGCCGTGCCGAACGTCATTGGCCGCCCATCATGGCTTGCCCTGTGAAGACTCGGGTCAAGCCGTGGCACCCTGCCCACACGCATTCTTAGAGATCCAGGTCCCCCGCCGCCTCCGGCTGGTAGTGGATCTTCACAATCTTCAGCCGCCGCAGGCCCCGCGGCGTCTCGCACCGGACCTCCCGGCCCCGCCGCTGGCCCAGCAGCGCCCGCCCGAGCGGGGACCACACCGACAGCTTGTGCTCGTCGATGTCCGCCTCCTCCGGGTACACCAGCGTGTACGTCTCGCTCTCGCCGGTCGCCAGGTCCCGGATCTGCACCCGCGACCGCATCGTCACCACGTGCCGCGACACCGCCGACGACGGCACCACCCGCCCCCGCTCCAGGTCCGCCCGCAGCGGGTCCAGGAGAGCCGTGTACGCCCGGCCGTACGGCATCTCCACCAGCGTCCGCAGCCGCTCCGAGTCCCTGTCCGTCAGCACCGCAACATCCATATCCGAATCGATTCGACCCACCATCGCCGAACTCCTCTTCATCCAATCGCTTGTCAACAGTCCCGAACGCCCGCCTCCACCGGCGACCGAGCCGTCACGCCGGCGCCAGCGCGAGGTCCGCCGTGCGCCGCTCCCGCGTCTGCCGCTGGCTCATCGCCCGCGACACCGCCCGCCGCAGCCGGTCCCGCGCGTGGTCGATCGCGCAGTACAGGTCCTCGGCCTGAGCCTCGACGATCACCACGCCCCGCCGGCACACCGAGACCATCATCCGGCAGCGCATGTCCCGCCCCCCGCGCGGGCCGTTGACGTCCTCCAGCCGCACCACCACGTGCGTGACCCACCGCGTGTAGGGCCACAACGCCGACCGCACCCGCGCCTCGACGTACCCCCGAATCGCTTCCGTGACCGTGAACCCGATCGCCCGCGTGTGGATGAGCATCCGTGGTCTCCTGTGCTGGGGGCGCGGAACGATCGCGCCCGGGTGATTTGATGTCTCCCGTCTTCTGGCGCCGCTCGTCCGGCGCTCCCCTGGCGTGTCTTGACTGCACGGAATTGTACGCTTGCGCGACTATTTGGCAAAGAACGATCTTTGAAGCTGACTCTTAGCTTTTTTGAATGAGTATGATGACGCCATGCAGTGGATCAACTACCACCACCTCTACTACTTCTGGATGGTCGCCACCCACGGCAGCATCGTCCGCGCCAGCGAGGAGCTGCTGATCTCCCAGCCCACGATCAGCAACCAGATCAAGGAGCTCGAAACCGCGCTGGGCCACCCGCTCTTCGACCGGGTCGGCCGGGGGCTGCGACTGACGGAGACCGGGCGGCTGGCCTTCAACTACGCCAGCCAGATCTTCACCCTCGGGCAGGAGATGCTCGCCGCGCTCGAGCGGCCGGCGACGCCGGCGCTCCGCCTCACGGCCGGCGTGCTCGACGTCATCCCCAAGCCCGTCGCCCGGCGCCTGCTCGCCCCCGCGCTCGAACTCGGGCTCGACCAGCCGGTCCGCCTCATCTGCCGCGAGGACAAGGCCGACCGGCTCCTCGCCGACCTCGCCGCCCGCCGCACCGACGTCGTCCTCAGCGATCACCCCCTCGGGACCTCGATCCAGCTCCAGGGCCACAACCACCTGCTCGGCGAGTGGGGCGTCTCGTTCTTCGGCACCGCCGAGTTCGTCAGCCGCTGCCGACGCGGGTTCCCCCGGTCCCTCGACGGCGTCCCCGTCCTCCTCCCCACCGACCACACCGAGGTCCGTCGGTCCCTCAACCGCTGGTTCGACTCCCTCCGCATCCACCCCATCGTCGCGGGCGAGTTCGACGACAGCGCCCTGATGTTCTCCTTCGGCCACGCCGGCGCCGGCATCTTCCCGGCCCCGACCATCATCGAGTCCGAGGTCCGCGGGCGGATGGATATGCACCTGGTCGGCCGAGTGCCCCACGTCCGGGAGCGGTTCTACGCCATCACCCTCGAGGAAACGCCGACCCATCCCGCCGTCCGCGCGATCTGCGACACCAGCCGGCCACGCCCCCGCGACGAGGCGCGCTGACGCGGCCGGCCACCGCCCTCCCGCGCGATCGGCCGCGTCGCTCCACCCGCGCGCAAAGAAACAGGCGGCACCGGGTGGTGGCCGCCTGTTCGCGGGTGCGATTCACTTTGAGTGAGCTTGAACGACGACCACTGAAGCAGATCGGATGGCGGGGCGTCATCGCCCCACGATCGATCACTGGACGTACTGATCCTGGCCGTTGACCTGAAGCCACTGGTTCCAGCCGTCGAGCAGCCGGCCGCTGAGCAGGACGTTGCGAGGCACGGTCAGCGTCGCGACGTGACCATCGCCCGCCGCGATGTGGAGCGTTTCGTTGTGCCGCCCGCTGTAGAGGAGGTCGGACGTAGCGCCGCCGACGTTCTCCAGGAGTGCCGTGCCCGCGATGTAGGACCACCGTGCGGTGTCCGTGCCGGGTTCGGCGTCCCAGAAGATCGGCGCCTTCGCCGCCGAGCCGGCGTGCTGGTCGGGCTTGAACGGCTTGAAGTGCCGGCCGTTCTGATTGTTGCGATACCCCGCGGCCCTGTTGTAGCCGTACGAGATATTGTTGTCGTAGGTCTGGGCGGTCGGCACCCCGCCCGAAAGGTACCACGCGCCGCCCTGGCCGTCGGTGTAGGCGAACCCGCCAAGCCGGCCGGAGTGCGGGGTGTTGTAGCTGTTGGACTTGACGACCTCCGGCCCGCGCGTGGTGTCGGAGGGGCAGTCCCAGACCTTGCCGCTCGCCAGGTACCCGGCCCGGGCACCGGTTGACGTGGACCCAACGCCCGCGGTGAGCCGGGTCGCCACCTTCTTCAACGAGTAGCTGCTGCTCCCGCTCGGCACCGCGAAGAACGCGCCTTCCCAATCGTCGCTGTACATCACCGAGGCGAGGAGGATCTGCCGGAGGTTGCTCTTGCAGGTCGAGGCCTGCGCCGCCTGCCGTGCCTTGGTCAGCGCCGGCAGCAGCAGCGCGATGAGGAGCGCGATGATGGAAATCACGACGAGGAGCTCGATTAGGGTGAACCCCTGGCGTCGCGAAGAGCGGAGACGGGGTGAGGCCATGATTCTCTCCGAATGAAGAGGAAGACAGGTGTGTGAGCGTTACGCTACAACAGTTGTAGTGTAGAACCCGCCACGGCCATAGTCAAGGGTGTCACGTCGCGTCTTTTGTCCGAAATCCAACCGCCAGCGGGGGCACGTCCGATATGCAACACGAGCAGTCGGCCGCCGCCCCGCGGCTGATGCTTCGTACGACCAGCCGGCTCTCCCGGTTCCGCCCTCGCGCGGGCGGAGGGGGGCAGCGGGCCTGGGTCCTTTTACCCCAACCGCGGATCGTGGCCCCGCCGCGGCGGTGAGGCTACAATGTTGGCCCGCCGCGACCCTGGCCGAGTGTCGAGGCTGTCCCCCACCCGAATCCCTCCATCGAGGAGTGCTGCCGCATGGCCGCCTTGCTGAGCCGTAAACCCCGTCCGATGACCATGACCGAGAAGATCCTCGCCGCCCACGCCGTCGGCGAGGGCCGGAGCGAGGTGGCGCCGGGCGACAACGTCTGGGTCGACGCGGACATCCTGATGACGCACGACGTGTGCGGGCCCGGGACGATCGGGATCTTCCGGTCGCAGTTCGGGAAGGACGCGAAGGTGTGGGACGGCGACCGGGTGGTCATCGTGCCGGACCATTACATCTTCACCGCGGACCAGAAGTGCCACCGCAACATCCAGATCCTGCGCGACTTCGTGAAGGAGCAGGGGCTGCGGTACTACTACGACCCGGACTTCGTGAAGTCCGAGGGCATGCCCTCGCCCTACGCGGACCCGAACAAGACCAACTACAAGGGCGTGTGCCATAAGGCCCTGCCGGAGGAGGGCCACGTCCGCCCGGGCGAGATCCTGCTCGGCACCGACAGCCACACCTGCACCGCGGGCGCGTTCGGCCAGTTCGCCACCGGCGTCGGCAACACCGACGCGGCGTTCACCCTCGGCACCGGCAAGACCTGGCTCAAGGTGCCCGAGACGATGAAGTTCACCTTCCACGGCCAGATCCCCCCCTACCTGACCGCGAAGGACCTGATCCTCGCGGTCATCGGGGAGATCGGCGTCGCGGGCGCGACCTACCGCTCCATGTACTTCGCCGGCGAGGGCGTCGGCTCGCTCACGCTCGAAGACCGCATGACGCTCACCAACATGGCCATCGAGGCGGGCGGCAAGAACGGCATCTGCGACGTCGACGAGAAGAC
>CAZKRE010000121.1:0-10876 GCA_964555075.1 uncultured Phycisphaeraceae bacterium | reverse complement strand
CACAGCGACGTCTCCACCACCTCCGCCGGCTTGAGCGAGTTCTGGATCAGGATCTGGCTCGACTCGTTCCACGGCACGATGTCGATCTTCTCCCCGCCCAGCTCGTCCACGATGTTCTTGATGCGGCTGCCGCGGACGCCGACGCACGCGCCGACCGCGTCGACCTTCGAGTCGATCGACGACACCGCGATCTTCGTCCGGTGCCCCGGCTCGCGGGCCATCCCCTTGACCTCGATGATCCGCTCCGCCACCTCGGGGACCTCGACCTCGAACAGCCGCTTGATGAAGTCCGGCGAAGCCCGGCTCAGGACGATCTTCACCTGGTTCCCCGCGTCGCGGACGTCGAGGATCAGGCAGCGCACCCGCTCGCCCGGCTGGTGCTGCTCGCCGGGAATCTGCTCGGAGCGGGGCATGAAGCCTTCCGCTCGGCCGAGGCTGACAACCAGGGCCCCGCCTTCGTAGCGCTGAGCCATGCCGGTGGTCAGCTCGCCGACGCGGTCGATGAACTCGTTGTAGATGCTGGTCCGCTCGTCCTCGCGGAACCGCTGGATCATCACCTGCTTGGCGGTCTGGGCGGGGATGCGGCCGAGGCTCGCGAGCGGGATCTCCTCACCCTGGCGGATGAGCTTGATCTTCCCCGTCAGCCGGTCGAGTTCGCAGACGAACTCCTCGGTGTCGACGGCGTTGAAGTGCTTGCGGGCGGCGGAGACCATCGCCTGCTCGATGTCCTTGTACAGCACCTCTTTATCGAGGTTGCGGTCACGGGCGATCGAGTCGACCAGGCGGAGCATTTCGGAGCTGTTCATCAGGACTTCGTCCTATTTAGTTGTCGAGGCGGGCGGCGGTGGCCGCGTGCCTCAGCCGGGTTGTCGCCCGCGGGTTCCAACGGCCGGATGCGGCGGGCATCGCTCCGGCCCCAGATAACGAAAAAACCACGAGCGATCGTGCTCGTGGCCTGAGGCAGAGACCCTCCCCAAAGGGAGGTCGGCACCGGGGGTGCTAAGCTCGCGCCAAAAACCCCCCTTCCTGGAAGGTCGCCGGCGGCGGCGGGCAAACAAGATGGATCTTCCGCAGATCCATCAGTCAGCGTGCCTCAAACCCGAGCTGTGCATCAACCGTGTGCTTCATTCTTGCCTCAAGCGCAGCATGGCCCGCGGAATGGGCCAGAAGAACAGTTTAGGCGGCTCGGGGGGGGTGTCAAGGCGACCCCCGCCCCGCTTTCAGGCGGAGTCGCTGGTGGAGACCCTCAGGCCCCTCCTCCCGCGGGAGGAAAAGGCGCTGCCCGAAGCCGAGCCCCGATCCGGTCCGGCTCCTGCCGGACCCGTGCTCATCCCTCTGCCGGACCCGCTCACGCGGACGCGACGTCTTCGCTGTCGAGCTCGATCCGCCCGACGGTCTGGCCGGCCCGATGGACCTTCTCGATCAGGTTCGCCGGGGTGCGGGCGCGGTCGATCATGTCGTCCGCGGCGATCATGTCGCGCTCGTAGAGCGACCAGAGGTGGTCGTCGAGGAGCTGCATCCCGAACTTCCGCCCGGTCTGGATGGCGGAGTCGATGCGGTAGCTCTTGTTCTCGCGGATCATGTTGGCGATGGCGGGCGTGACGACGAGGAACTCGTACGCCGCGACCATGCCCTTCTTGTCGATCCGCCGCATGATCGTCTGGCTGAGCACCGCCATCAGCGCGGTCGAGAGCTGGACGCGGATCTGGGCCTGCTGGGTGACGGGGAAGGCGTCGATCAGGCGGTTGATGGTGGACGCGGCGCCGGAGGTGTGCAGCGTGCCGAACACCAGGTGGCCGGTCTCGGCGGCGGTGACGGCGGCTTCGATCGTTTCGAGGTCGCGCATCTCGCCGACGAGGATGCAGTCGGGGTCCTGTCGCAGGGCGCGGCGGAGGCCCTCGGAGAAGTTGGGGACGTCGGCGCCGGCGCCGACCTCGCGCTGGTTGATGATCGACTTCTTGTGCGGGTGGTAATACTCGATCGGGTCTTCGATCGTGATGATGTGGCGGTCGATGGTCTGGTTGATGTGGTTGATCATCGCCGCGAGGGTGGTGGTCTTACCCGATCCGGTGGGCCCGGTGACGAGGAAGAGGCCGCGGGGCCGACGGATGAGGTCGGCGCAGATGTCGGGCAGGCCGATCTCGTCGAGGCCCATGAGGCGGTTGGGGATCTGCCGGAGGACGAGGGCGACGTTCCCGCGCTGCTTGAAGATGGAGACGCGGAAGCGGGCCTGTTCGCCGTAGGCGAAGCCGAAGTCGGAGCCGCCCTCTTCCTGGAGCTCGTTCTGGGCCCGCTCGGGGCTGATCGCCTTCATGAGGGCGACGGTGTCGGCGGCCTCGAGCGTCTTGGTCTTGAGCTCGACGAGGTTGCCCCGCAAGCGAAGGGTCGGCGGCTTGCCGACCGTCAGGTGCAGGTCGGACGCGTTCTGCTTCACGACGGTGTCGAGCAGGCGGTCAATGTGGATGGTGGACATTCGGGCGGGAACTCCTCGGTCGGCGGGCGGTGTCGCCGGGGGTGGCGGGGTGGGGGTTCAACCAGGACGCTTCATCAGGCGGAGAGCAACTCCTGATGCTCGTCCTCGTCGGCGGTGTCGACCAGACCCTCGACCTGGGTGATGCGGGAGATCTCTTCCAGCGTCGTCCCGCCGTTGAGGATCTTGATCCGGCCGTCGCCCAGGAGCGACCGCATCCCCGACGCGAGGGCGACCTGGCGGAGTTTGGTCAGCGGGGCACGGTTGAACGCCAGCTCGCGGAGCTCGCTGTTCATCACCATCAGCTCGTAGATGCCCCGCCGGCCGCGGTACCCGGTCTTGCCGCAGCGGGCACAGCCGACGGCTTTGTAGATCGTGCGGTCGCCGATGTCCTCGCGGCTCAGGCCGCAGAGCTTCAGCAGCCGGGTGCTGGGGTTCTCGTCCGGCTCCTTGCAGTGCTCGCAGAGGATGCGGACCAGCCGCTGGCCCAGCACCGCCTGGATCGAGCTGGCGACGAGGAACGGCTTGATGCCCATGTCGATCAGGCGCGTGATCGCCGAGGGGGCGTCGTTGGTGTGCAGCGTCGAGAACACCAGGTGGCCGGTGAGGGCGGCCTGGACCGCGACGTCGCCGACCTCCTTGTCGCGGATCTCGCCGACGAGCACCACGTTGGGCGCCTGGCGGAGCATCGCGCGGAGGATCCGGGAGAACGACAGGCCGATGCCCTCGTTCACCTGGCACTGGTTGATGCCCTTGAAGTTGTATTCGATCGGGTCTTCGGCGGTGATGATCTTCCGGTCGGGCCGGTTGAGCACGTCCAGCGCCGAGTAGAGCGTGGTGGTTTTGCCCGAGCCGGTGGGCCCCGTGACGAGGAAGATGCCGTTGGGCCGGCGGATGATCTGGTTGAAGGTCTCGAGGGTGTCCTCGTTCATGCCCAGGTTCTTCAGGCCGATCTTCGCGGACTCGGGCCGAAGGATACGCATGACGATGGATTCGCCGTGGTACGCGGGGCAGCAGGCGACGCGGAAGTCGACCGGGTCGCCGCCGACCTTCATCTTGATGCGGCCGTCCTGCGGGACCCGCTTCTCCTCGATCTTCATGCCCGACATGATCTTGATGCGGGCGATGACCGACGGCTGGGTCCGCTTGGGGATCTTGTCCCGCTCGTGGCAGACGCCGTCGATCCGGTACCGCAGGCGGACGCGGTTGTCGAACGGCTCGATGTGGATGTCGGAGGCGCGGTTCATCACCGCCTCCTTGATGATCTCGTTCACGAGCCGGACGATCGCCCCCTGCTGGCCTAGGTCGGCCTCGGAGACCTCGGCGTCCTGATCGATCGAGGCTCCGCGGTCGATGGACTGGTCCATCGACGTGCCCCGGATGTCCATCGACGCCCCGCGGTCGATCGAGGCGTCCATCGTCATCTGCCGGACGGTCTTGTCGATCGAGTCGCGGGTCTCGGAGAGGATGTTGTCGATCCAGTCCTTGATCTTCGCCCGGGCGCCCAGCACGGTGACCACGTCCCCGCCGAGGCGGAACCGCAGGTCGTCCATCAGGGCCAGGTCCATCGGGTCGTGGATCAGGACCTTGATCTTCCCGTTCTCCTTGCCCATCGGCAGGATCTGGTACTTCTTGATCAGGTCGACGGGGATGAGCTCGAGGTTCTTCTTGTCGACGACGTTGGGCTCGTCGAGGTCGACGAAGTCCATCTCGAACTGCGTCGCCAGGGCCTTGGCGACGTCGTTGCTGGTGACGTACCCCAGATCGACGAGAACCTCCCCGATCCGCTTGCGCGACCCCTTGGCGACCCGAACGGCCTCCTCGATCTGGCGATCCTCGACGAGGTTCCACTTCTTGAGAATCTCGCCCAACTGACGACGCTTGATGGCCATCCGCACCTCGGTGTCGCGGGGAAGGGGATCGGCCGGGGCCGGCCGATGATGGATTATGGCCGCGGGTGGGGCCCGAATCAAACGATTCGACCCACGCCCGCCCCAACAGAGTACTTACGGCCTCCGGCGGGAACCGGTTCGTCCACCCCACGGCCCCCCTCCTCCTACTCCTACTCCTACTCGTACTCGTCCTCGTACTCGTACTCGTACGCGTACTCCTACTCGTACGCGGCCACCCCCGCCAGCCCGAGGCGGGCGTGAGAGGACCCGGCGCGAGGACCCGACGCGAGTACGAGTACGAGTACGCGTACGAGTAGGAGTCACGAGAATGCGGTACGCGGGGAGGGCGCTAATCCCCGTACTTCTGCCTCAGCCGGGTGCTGAGGCGGAGGATGAGGTGGACCCGCTCGAACTCGTCGAGCCAGTCCTGGAGCGTCGCGTCGAGCTCGTCCTGCGGGACCGGGGCGCCAGGGAGCGGGCACGCCCCGCCGAGCTGCTTCGCGGCGAGCGCTCGGTAGCGGCTGAGGGTCCGGTCGCCGTACCAGGCGACGAACTCATAGTCCTCCGCGAGGAAGATCAGGACCGGGACGCGGTTGCCGCCGCAGATCCTGAACTTCTCCTGCAGGTCGATGTGCTCGTCCCGGTCGATCCAGCGGAGGTCGATCGTCTCCGGGTTGGCGTCGGCGATCCGCTGGATGAGCGGGCACTGCTGGACGCAGTCGCCGCACCAGACGCCCGAGAGCCCGATGACCTTCATCGGCCGGATGAAGCTGCCCGCGAGGCGCGCCTGCGCGTCGGTCAGCTTCGCGGCGTCGTAGACCCGGGCCCAGTTGGCCTGCTGATCGGCCGTGCCGGTGGCGACGTAGTCGGCATAGGACAGGCCCGCCTGGTGCTTCATCGCGAGATACGCTGCGTCCATCGTGTCTCCAGGGGTCGAAAGCTCGTAGCCCGGTGAGGCGGCGCGTTTCACGCGGGGCCCGCAACTCGCCGGTCTCCGGGCTTTACGGGTTGAGGAGGGGGTTCACCGCGCGAGCATGCCGCTGCGGCGGGCGTACTCGAACACGCCGCCCGCTTCGACGATCGGCTTGACGTCGCCCAGCGGCTTGAGCTGCACCGTCTTGCCGGTGGTCTTGTTGGTGAAGGTGTTCTTCTCGAGGTCGACCTCGCACTCGTCGCCCGTCTTCACCTGGTCGACCAGCCGCTCGGTGGCTTCGCAGGGCGGGAGGTACCCGCCGTTGACGCAGTTGCGGAAGAAGATGCGGGCATAGAACTCGGCGACGACGACCTTCGCCCCCGCCTCGGCGATGGCGAGCGGCGCGTGCTCCCGCGAAGACCCGCAGCCGAAGTTCTTCCCGCCCACGACGATCGTGTACTCGGTCTTGAACTCGCCGGGCTGAACGAACGGCGTGTCGCCCTGGGGCAGCCCGGACTGGGGCTTGGGCACGCCCGACATCGCGTACATGCCGAAGTACTTCCGCTCCTCGGGGTCGCTCGGGTCGTGCGCGAGGTACTCCGCGGGGATGATCTGGTCGGTGTCGATGTCGTCGCCGAGGACGAACGCTTTGCCGGTGATGACGGTCTGCATGGGGGTGTCCAGGTTGGGCGGGCGGTCGGCCGCGGCGCCTTCGGGGGGCTGAAAGTATACGCCTTCACTCCACCGCCGTCCGAGGCGTCGACGCGGGCGGGACGGCGGGGATCGCGCTCTCGTCCCCCTCCGAGCCGGCGCCATCGGGGTCGCGGGCGATCGGGGCGGTGCGGGTCGAGCCGCCCCGCTCCGCGAGTTCGGCCTCCAGCAGCGCGATCCGCTGGGCGATCTCCGGCTTGATCGCGGGGCCCAGCAGCAGCCGCAGCCGGTTGAGCATCCGCCGGGTCGGGTCGCGGCGGCCCGCCTCCGCGTGCGCCCGCGCCGCCTCGAGGAACTGGTCGACGACCGGGTCGTCCGTCCGCGGCATCCCCCCGCCCGGCCCGGTGGGGCCGATCAGGTCCCGCGCCACGTCGAACGCCTCGTCGATCTGCCCCACCCGCAGGTGGGCGTGGATCCGGCCGCGGGCGAGGCGGTCGGCGGCGTCGCGGCTGAGTCGGGCGGTCGCCGGCAACTGCGCCTGCGCCGCCGCCACCCGCGCGTAATCCTGCAGCGCCGCCGCCGGGTTCCCCGACGCCAGACGCATCTCGGCGCGCTTGAGCACGAGCGGGACGACCTGCTCGGGCCCCGGGGCGCCGGGGTCGTCCCGGTGGATCGCGGCCGAAAGCATCCGGTCGAGCAGCGCCGCGTCCCCCCCCGCCACTTCGACCCGCTGGACGGTCTCGAGCACGACGCCCGCCGCGACCCGGCCGCTCATCGCCACCAGCGCCTCCTGCCACGCCGCCGTCGCCGCCGGCTGCTGCGGGCGGTGCTCCGACAAGGCGCGGAGGGTGGCGGGGTCCCGCCCCCGGCGGACGGCGGCGGCGACGACGAGCGGCTCGATCACCGGGTCGCCCACGCGGGCGGCGAGCGGCGCCAGCGGCCGGTCCGACTCCGCCCACGCCGACGCCGCCGCTCGACGCAGCGCCGCATCTTCGCTGTCGATCCACCGGGCGATGCGGCCCCAGTCGTCGTCGTTGCCCACCTTCGCCAGCAGCGTCGCCAGCGACGGCGACGGCAGCGGGTTGCTCTCCAGGATGCGGCGGATCCGCTTGCCGGCGTCATTCGCCTGCTTCTTGTCGACCATCCCCGCGTCGAGCGCCGCCGCCAGCGCCGCCGCCGCCTCGTCCCGCACCGTCGCCTCCGACAGCAGCTCGAGCGACGGCTCGACCGCGACCCGCCGGGGCATCCGCGCCAGCAGCAGCAGGTACGCCCGCAGCACCGTCACGTTCTGCTCCGCCCGCCCCTGGAGCACCGCGGCCGCCCGGTCGGACGACGGCTGATCCGCCAGGTCGCGCAGCAGCAGCGCCGCCCGCTGGCGGATCGACGGGCTGTCGTCGCCGAAACGCCCCCGCAGCGCGTCCCGCAACGGCTCGTCGAACGGCAGGTCGTCCACCAGCCGCTGCAGCGACAGGTCGATCGCCAGGTGACGGATCGGCTCGAGCGCGTCGGCGAGCATGTACGCCAGCACCGCCGGCCGGTCCTCCGGCGTCGTCGTGCGATACAGCGCCCGTTGCGAGTCGAGCAGGCGGTCCTCGATGAGCACCTGCTGTTGCCGGCGGACCGCGTCGCGGCGGGCGAGGTTCGCCATCACCCGCTCGTGCCACCGCGCGGGGGGCCACCGCCGGGCGCTCCTCCACCAGTCCAGCCAGGCGCCGCGGTCCCGGCCGTATTCCGTGAGGCCCGTCAGCGTGCCGAGCGACTCGAACGCCGCCTCCTGCAGCGGCTCGGGCTGATCGAGGCCGGTCAGCGCCACCAGTTGGCCGGCCACCTCCTGCGTGCGGTGGTGGCCCAGGGCGAGGATGGCGCCCCGCCGTTCCACCGTCGAATACGCCGCGTCGGTCGCGATCGTCACCAGCCGCTCCACCAGGTCCGCGGAGCGGAACCGGCCGAGGCCCTCCGCGAGCGCGGCCTGGGTCGCGCGATCGGCCTTGGGCAGCAGCGCGAGCATCGGGCCCGCCAGGTCCGCCGGCGGGTCGTTCGGGTGCAGCGAGATCGCCTCCCCCACCGCCCGCCACGCGACGGGCGAGGCGCCCTCCGACAGCACCGAGCGCAGCGCCCGCGCCGCGTCCTTGTTCGACACGTTCAGCAGCGACATCGCCGCCGCCCGCCGCTCGCCGAGGGAGACGGCCGGGTCGATGAGGCGGAGAAACGCCTCCCCCACGCTGCCGGGCAAGTCGGTGGTCTTGACGACCGGCGTGTCGGCGGCCCCGGCAGCGGCGAGCGGCCCCACCCCGAGCGTGGCGGCGAGGATCGCGAGGCTCACTCCGCCGGCGCACCACCGCGCACGCCGCGAACTCGCGAAAAACGGGGGTTTGGACCGACTGCTCATAAGGGGGATCTCGCGGGGGGTGGGCGGCGTATGATAAGGCGGAGGCGAGATTCAAGCCGTGCTCGTCATCCGATTCCAGACCACGGGGCGTCTTGTGAGTCAGACGGATGAATGAGTGGATCGATGCAGAACGGCACGTGGCCCGCGCGGATGAGCTCAGCGAATCCGGCCAGTGGGACGCCGCTGCGCAGGAGCTGCGGCAGGCCGTTCGCAAGGTCCCCGATCAGGATGACTGGCAGTTCCACCTGGGGCTCGCGCTCGAGCGGATCGAGCGGTTCGAGGAGGCCGCGGGCGTGTTCGAGGAGGTCCTTCGGCTGCGGGGGCCGGAGTTCGACTCCCTCCTGCACCTGGGGATGAACCGGCTGTGGTCCGGGAACCCCGGCGGCGCGGAGACGGCGCTCGAACAGGCCGAGCGGCTCGACTCCGACCGTCACGAGAGCTTCTGCTACCGCATCGCCGCCTACGCCGACCTCGATCGGCCGGAGCAGGCGGAGCTGATGTTCTACCGGGCGCAGCAGATCGGCGACGACTGCCCGAGCTGCTACGAGCACCTGGGGGCGAGCCTCCTGCGGGCGGGCGAGTTCCGCAAGGCCGGCTGGTGCTGGCAGCAGTCGCTGAAGCTCGACCCGGACCGGGAGCACCTGCCCCGCATCCTGGGCCAGACCTACTGGCACCTGGGCGAGATGCCGCTGGCGCAGCACTTCCTGGAGGAGGCGCTCAAGGCCGACGCCTGCGACGCCGATTCGCTCCTCACGCTGGGCGTGCTCCACCTCGAGATGGGCCGGACGGCGGAAGCGACGGAGCGGCTGCGCTGGGCCGTCGAGGTCGACCCGGGCATGATCCTCGCCCACGTGTACCTCGGGGAGCTGGCGCTGCTGCGCGGGAACGTGTCGGCGGCGCGGGCGCGGTTCGAGCGGGCCCAGGAGATCGACACCGGCTTCCCCGGCGTCAGCGCGGGGCTCGCCCGGGTGACGCTCGCGGAGGGGGACCGCGCCGCCGCCCGCGGCTACGCCCGGGCGGAACTCGGTGCGACGGAGCATTCGCCGGCGCAGCGGCTGGACCTCGGGCGGCTGCTGATCGAGCTGAACCTCGCGCGCGAGGCGATCACCGTGCTTGACGCACTGGTCGACGACGTCGAGAAGGACGAGCAGATGATCCGCCTGTTGCCCGAGGCGCTGCTCGCGCGGGGGGCGGCACGGGTGCTTCGCGGCGCGGTGCGGGACGGGGTGAGCGACATGCGGCGGGCGGCGGCGCTCGACCCGGAGCACGTCGTCGCGGCGCAGAGCCTGGGGCTGATCTTCCTGGGGATGGGGCACCCGCGGCGTGCCGGGGCGTGGCTCCGCCGGGCCGACCAGCTCGCGCCCGGCAACCGCGACGTCCGCCGGCTGCGCCTCCACGCGGGCGCGCGGCTCGGGCTGGCGCGGCTCCGCCGCCTCTTCCGCCGGATGCTCGGCCGCTGATCGCCGCGCCGTCGCGTCGCCGACGCTTCACCGATACGATGGCCGCCCCCTCGCGAGTCCCGCGGGGCGTTTTGCCACGGACGCAGCGACCATGATCGACCTCAAGGACCTCCGCGAAAACCCCGACCGCTACCGCGACGGCGCCCGCAAGAAGCGGGTCGACGCCGACGTCGACGCCATCCTCGCGCTCGACGTCGACTACCGCGCGGCGCTCACGCGGCAGCAGACGCTGCTGGCCGAGAAGAACGCGATCAGCAAGAGCATCGGCCAGCTCGCGGGCAAGCTCAAGAAGGCCGCCGACGACGAGCGGAGCCAACTGCAACAGGAGATGCAGCGGCTCCAGGCCCGCCCGACGCAGATCAAGGAGGAGGAGGCCACCCTCGCGCAGCAGGTGGCCGAGCTCGAGCCGCGGCTCCAGGAACTGCTCCTCAAGGTCCCGCAGCCGCCCGACGAGGACGTTCCCGTCGGCGAAAGCGCCGATGACAACGTCGAGGTGCGGACGTGGAACCCCGGGTGGTTCGACCCGAAGAAGAGCTTCGCCGACAACAAGGGCTTCGAGCCGAAGTCTCACACCGAACTCGGCGAGGCGCTGGGGCTCGTCGACTTCGAGCGCGGCGTGAAGATGGCGGGCTCCCGCAGCTACGTCCTCACCGGCCGCGGGATGCAGCTCCACAACGCGGTGCTGCAGTTCGCCTTCAACTTCATGATCAACGAGCACGGGTTCCAGGGCATGAGCGTCCCCGTGCTCGTGCGCGAGGAGCTCATGGTCGGCACCGGCTTCTTCCCCGCCGGCCGCGATCAGGCCTACCACGTCGAGGAGACGCGGCGCGGCGCCCCCGGAAGCGGCTACGACCTCTTCCTGACCGGCACCGGCGAGGTGGGCTTGATGGGCTTCCACCAGGACGAGATCCTCGACGCCGAAGACCTGCCGAAGAAGTACGTCACCGTCAGCACCTGCTTCCGGCGCGAGGCCGGCGCCGCGGGCAAGGACACCGCGGACCTCTACCCCATCCACCAGTTCGACAACGTCGAGCAGGACGTGATCTCCAAGGCCGACGAAGCAGAAAGCCGGCAGTGGCACGCGAAGATGATCGGGTTCGT
>CAZKRE010000120.1:0-10886 GCA_964555075.1 uncultured Phycisphaeraceae bacterium | reverse complement strand
AGGAGCACGGCCGGCTGGACATCCTGGTGAACAACGCCGGGATCACCCGCGACAACCTGCTGCTGCGGATGACCGACGCCGAGTTCGACGACGTGATCAGCACGAACCTGCGCCCGGTGTTCGTCGCCTGCCGCGCGGCGCTGCGTCCGATGATGCGCGGCAAGTGGGGGCGGGTGATCAACATCGGCAGCGTGTCCGGGCTCATCGGCAACGCGGGCCAGGCGAACTACGCGGCGGCGAAGGCCGCGCTCGGCGGGTTCACCAAGTCCCTGGCGCGAGAGATGGCGGCCAAGAACATCACGGCGAACGTGGTGGCGCCCGGCTTCATCCAGACCGACATGACCGACGTGCTGCCCCAGGCGGTGAAGGACTACGCGGTGTCGGCGACACCGTTGAAGCGGTTCGGCCAGCCCGAGGAGATCGCCGCGGCGGTGGCGTTCCTGGCCTCGGAAGAGGCCGGATTCGTCACCGGGCAGACGATCGCGGTGGACGGCGGCATGAGCATGGCCTGACGGATTGCAACGGCCGCCCCGCGTGGGGTTGGCATCCCGCGCGGGTGGAAGCTATATTCCGCACCACGCAATCAGAACCCCGCATCCTTGCCCAATCAATTCGGCAGGTGTGGAAGGAGACGACGATGGACGAAAAAGAGATCCAGGAAAAGGTTGTCGCGATCGTCGCCGAGCAAATGGGCGTCGACAAGGGCGAGATCAGCCGCGACACGCACTTCATCAACGACCTCAACGCCGACAGCCTCGACACCGTCGAGCTCGTCATGGAGTTCGAGGACGAGTTCGAGACCTCCATCCCCGATGAGGAGGCCGAGAAGATCCAGACCGTGGGTCAGGCCATCGACTTCATCAAGACGCACATGAACAAGGCCGGGTGAACCGGCGGCCGCGGCGACGCGGCGCGGGTCCCGGACGCGACACCGCCGTGGCTCCGGCCCGCGGCCGCACGACGTCGATCGCCTCGACTGGCTTCGGCGTCGTCTCGTTTCCGCGCCCGCTCCCCCCGCCACCCTCGACGTGCCCGGCCCCGCCCTCCCAACTCGGATTCCACTACAATCCCCCTTTCCATGAGCCGTCCCACCCCCAACCGACGCGTCGTCGTGACCGGCCTGGGCTGGGTCACCTCCCTCGGTGACTCCGTCGACGCCGTCTTTCAGAACCTCCTCGATGGCGTGTCCGGCATCCGGCCGATCACCCGCTTCGACACCTCGGAGTATTCCACCCGCTTCGGGGGCCAGATCCCCGACGACTGGAAGCCCGCCCACCTCGGGCCCCGGGACCAGAAGCGCATCGACCGATTCGCCCAGTACGCCCTCAACGCCTCCATCGACGCCGTCAACGACGCGGGCATCGACTTCGCCAAGGAAGACCCCTGGCGGTGCGGAGCGATCGTCGGGACCGGCATCGGCGGGATCGAGGAGTTCGAGTACGGGCACCGCAAGCTCATGGAGAAGGGCCCCAGCCGGCTGTCCCCCTTCATGGTCCCCAAGCTCATGTGCAACGCCGGCAGCGGCAACGTGAGCATCCACTTCGGGATCAAGGGCCCCAACGCCGCCGTCGCCTCCGCCTGCGCCTCCGCCGCTCACGCCATCGGTGAAGCCGCCGAGGCCGTCCGCCACGGCGTGGCGGACGTGATGATCACCGGCGGCTCCGAGGCCGCCCTCACCCCGCTGGGCCTGGGCTGCTTCATCGCCCTCCGCGCCCTCTCCGAGCGCAACGACGACCCCGCCCTCGCCTCCCGCCCCTTCGACAAGGACCGCGACGGGTTCGTCCTCGCCGAGGGCGCCGGCATCGTCGTCCTCGAGGACTACGACCACGCCAAGGCCCGCGGCGCCCGGATCTATGCCGAGTTCCTCGGTTACGGCCAAACCGCCGACGGCACCCACATCACCGCCCCCGACGAGCAGGGTCGCGGCGCCGCCCGCGCCATGGAGAACGCGCTGCGCGACGCGCAGCGGAACCCCGAAGACGTCTCCTACGTCAACGCCCACGGCACGTCGACCCAGCTCGGCGACCAAGCCGAGACCCGCGCGATCAAGCTCGTCCTGAACAGCCGCGCCAAGCAGATCCCCGTCAGCTCCACGAAGAGCATGACCGGCCACCCGCTCGGCGCCGCGGGCGGGATCGAAGCGGTCGTGATCGCCAAGTCCATCGAGACCGGCAACATCCCCCCGACGATCAACCTCGGCACGCCCGACGACGAGTGCGACCTCGACTACGTCCCCAACGAAGCCCGCAAGATCGACTGCAAGGTCGCGATGTCGAACAGCTTCGGCTTCGGCGGGCACAACGTGTCGCTGGTCATGGGCCGGTTGTAGCGCAGCCCCGGCCACGGCCGCTGGCCCGGCCCCCACCGGCCCGCACGCGGCCTCCCAACCGAGGCTACAGGCCCAGCACGTCCTTCATCGTGTACCGCCCGGCGGGCTTGCCGGCGAGCCACTTGGCCGCCCGCAGCGCCCCGTGCGCGAAGACGTCCCGCGTGCTGGCGACGTGGCGGAGCTCGATCCGCTCGCCCAGCGTCGCGAACGTGGCGGTGTGGTCGCCCACCACGTCACCCATCCGCATCGCGTGCATCCCGATCTCCCCCCGCTTCCGCTCCGCCTGCGCCCCCTCCCGGCCGTGGACGAGGTCCTTCTCGAGACTCTTTCCCGTCGCCGCACAGATCGCCTCGGCAATCCCTAAGGCCGTCCCCGAAGGCGCATCCTTCTTGAACCGGTGGTGAGCTTCGATGATCTCGATGTCGTAGTCGTCGCCCAGCGTCTGGGCGACCTGAGCCGCGAGGGCGAACAGGAGGTTCACCCCCAGGCTCATGTTCGGGGCCTGGAGGACCGGGACGTCCCTCGCCGCCTCGTCGATCAGACGGTGATCGTCAGCGGTCAGCCCGGTGGTCCCGATGACAAGCCCGATTCCCTGCTCTCGCCCCAGTTGGAGCATCTGTCGCGCGCCGGCGGGGAGGGTGAAATCGATGATGACCCGGGGAGAACCCTCGAGCCGGGGCAGGAGATTGACATGGATCTCGCCCACCCCGGCGAGCAGGCCGGCGTCCTGGCCGAGAGCGGGATGCTCGGCGTGCTCGAGGGCGGCGACCACGGCGAGGGCGCTGTCTTCGTGAGCCAGAGCCACCAGCCGCCGGCCCATGCGCCCGGCGGCGCCGTTGACTGCGATCGGGGTCGTCATCCGTCATCTCTCCTCAAACGCCCGTGGTGCGGGGGGTTGCCGCCGCCGTCCGTGGTTGACAGCGGCGTCCGGGGGCTTAGATTAGCCTGTACAAGCGTCTCGCGTGGGCGACACCTTTCACGACCTCCGGGACTAGAATCACGGGCATGAATTTCGACTTCGGCAAGCTCTTCAAAGGCAAGGGTGGAAGCGATTCGGGCGATGCGGCAGGCCCGATCGCGGGGGACGGCTACAAGCCCGACCCGCGGAAGGCCCGCGCCTTCTTCCAGCACGCCCAGACCGTCGCCGACGCCCGCAACTACGACTATGCCGTCGAGTGCTACGTCAACGGCCTGCGGCACGACCCGGACAACATCGTCAAGCACGAAGAGCTCTTCGACGTCGCCAAGCGCCGCAAGGTCGGCGGGGGCAAGCCGCCCGGTTTCACCGAAAAGATGAAGAGCGGCGGGCCGACGACGATCGACAAGATGGTCCACGCCGAGAAACTCTGGGCGATGGATCCGACCAACCCGGACCTGGCGCTGGACGTCATGCGCCACGCCGTCGCCGCCGACAAGGCCCACGACGACCTGAACCTCGCCGAGGTGGCGTATTGGATCGGCGGGCTCGCGGTCGACTTCAACGCCCAGCAGAAGAACAAGCAGAAGCTCTACGTCGAGGCCCGGGACCTGTTCGTGGAGATCGGCGCCTTCGACAAGGCCGTCGAAGCCTGCCGCCGGGCGCTGAGCCTGGACCCGAACAACGCCGACCTGCTGCACGACCTCAAGAACCTCGAGGCCGAGAACACGATGCAGCAAGGCGGGTACAGCGGGACGAAGGCGGAGGAGGGCGGGTACCGCAAGTTCGTCCGCAACGCCGACAAGCAGCGGGCGCTGGAGCAGGAGGACTCGCTCACGAAGACGGCGACGCAGGCGGACGACATCATCGCCCGCCGCCGCTCGGAGTTCGACGAAGACCCGCAGGACCTCGACAAGCTGGCGAAGCTGGTCGACGCGCTGGTGGCCAAGGCGACGCCCGAGACGGAGAAGGAAGCCGTCGACCTGCTGCGGCAAGCCTGGGAGGAGTCGGGTCAGTACCGCTACAAGGTGCGGATCGGCGACATCCAGATGCGGCAGATGCTGCGGCAGATGAAGGCCCTGCGTGCGGAGCTGCAGAAGAACCCCGGCGATGAGGACCTCAAGCAGCGCGTCCGCGACGCCGCGGCCAAGCAGCTCACCTTCGAGCTCAAGGAATACCAGGAGCGGGTCAAGAACTACCCCACCGACATGTCGCTGCGGTTCGACCTCGGCCGCCGGCTGTACCAGTCTGGCCAGGTCGACGAAGCCATCGGCGCGTTCCAGCAGGCCAAGCAGGACCCCAAGCAGCGGGCCCCGTCCCACATGTACCTCGGCCAGTGCTACCTCCACAAGGGCTGGCACGACGAGGCGATCAACACCCTCAACGAGGGCATCGCCGCGTACCCGGTCGATAACGACAAGCTCGGGCTGGACATGCGCTACCTGCTGATGGACGCCCAGTTCCAGGCCGCCAAGCGGACCCGCAACCTCGAACAGGCCCGCGAGTCCCAGAAGGTCGCGTCCCAGATCCTCCAGACCAACATCAACTACCGCGACATCAAGCAGCGGATGGACGACATCCGCAAGCTCGTCGAGGAACTGCAGACCCCCGCGGCCTGACGAGCGGCGTCACTTGCCATCGCGAACCGTCGCGCTCCGACCCCAACCGCGACGAGCCGCTCCGCGAAACCACAGAGCATCCCATGGCCGAGGCCAGCCTCGACATCGCCGTCATCCCGGCGCGCTTCGGCTCCTCCCGGTTCCCCGGCAAGCCGCTGGCGGACCGCACGGGCAAGCCACTCGTCCAGCACGTCTACGAGCGCGCGCAGGCCGCGACGCGGATCGGCCGCGTCCTCGTCGCCACCGACGACCGCCGCATCTTCGATGCCGTCAGGACCTTCGGCGGCGAAGCGGTCATGACCCGGCCGGACCACCCCAACGGGACCATGCGGATCGCAGAGGCGATCGAGTCGCTCTACCCCCAGCCGGCGGCGACCCACGGGCTCGGCGGGTCGCGCGCGGTCGAGCCGGGCGTGGTCGTCAACGTGCAGGGCGACGAGCCGGAGATCGAGCCCGGACTGATCGACGACCTCGTGCAGGCGATGCACCTCGATGCCGACGCGATCATGGCGACCGTCGCCAGCCCGTTCACGTCGGCCGAAGACCCGGCAGACCCCAACATCGTCAAGGTCGCCGTCGACCGCCGGGGCCGTGCGCTGCTGTTCACGCGAGCGGCAATCCCGTACCAGCGTGTCTCCGGGCACGCGTCGCCCCTGAAGCACGTCGGCATCTACGCCTACCGCCGCCCGTTCCTCCGTCGGTACGTCGAGCTCACCCCCACCCCGCTCGAGCAGGCGGAGAGCCTGGAGCAGCTCCGCGTGCTGGAGCACGGCTTCCCCATCGCCGTCATCGTCCGCGACGTCCGCCACACGGGGATCGACACGCCCGAGCAGTACGAGGCGTTCGCGAGCCGACAAGCCGGCGGCTGATCGGCCCGCCGGTTCAGCACGAGCTTCGGCGCATCACCACGCGCCGGCACGACACAAGGATCCCCCGTCACCGCACGGCGGCGACTCGTCGGCGACTCACGCCGCGCCCACCCGCAGCACCGCCTTCGCACCGTCGAGCCGGTCGCCGTCCAGCCGGGGCTCGGGCGGCTGGTAGCGGATCGTCCGCCCGTCGTAGAGGTAGTAGCAGAACCGGTACTCGCCGGGCGGCAGGTCCATCTGGGTCTGCCACACCCCGGGTTCGACGGCCTCCATGCCGAACACTTGCGCCGCCTCGTCGTCGAAGTCACCCACCAGGAACACCCGCACCGCGTCGGGTGTGTGGATGCGGAAGGTGACGCGCTCTCCGTTACAGTGAACCACACGGGCCTCCGTTCGTATCCGTCCCGAACGACGCCGACCACTCCGTGACGGGGTTCCACCCCGCCGGCCGATGCCGCGTGTGGGCAGGATCGCACGCCTCGCACGGGCCGGACACCGGGATTTTCCCGGCTCGCCCTGTCGGGCAGCGACAGTTCTTGCGCTGGTATCCCCCTTGCCGGACCACCCGAACGCGGCTGCGCCTACTCACCGCCGAGCGGCGCCGCCAGCAGCTCACGGAAGCCCTGCAGCGGGACGGGCACCGCCTCGGGCTGCCCGAACGTCCCCCGCAGCCGGGCGGCGATCAGGTCCGCCTGGAGGTTCTGGACCGCTTCGTTGATCGACCCGAGGAAGCTCGTGTCGGGCAGGATCGACTGCCCCACCGTCGCGTAGCCCGTGATCGGGCTCTCGCTGCCGGCCCAGAAGTCCCCCAGGCGCAGGCCGATGAAGTGGAGCTGGAACCCCCGGTTGGCGTAGCGGAAACTCGGGAAGTAGACCACCCCCTCCTCGACCCGGAAGTCGCTGCGGCCGCGACCCTCCGGCACCATCGCCCCGAGCTGCAGGTTCGCCAGCCCATAGATCGCCCCGAAGATCGGCACGTTGCCCAGGTCCGATTCCGACAGCGTGATCGACCCGCGGCCGAACGCCCGCTCCCAACCGCCCAGCGGTGACGAGAGCGTCACCTCCGCATCCAGCCTGCCCACCACCGGGCTTCCCTCCGGCGCGAGCGCCTCCGAGAGCGTGGCAACATCGACGCCCTCCGCGGCCGCGGTCGCGTAGAGCACCCACTCGTCCTCCGCCGGCCTGCCGGCGGCCGCCGGCCGCGGCCGAGGCACGAGCCGGCCCCACAGCGACAGCGTCCCCCCCGCCGCCGCGACCTCGAGGTTCTCCAGCACGAGCCGCTCCCCATCCGTGTACGCCACGCCCCGTCCCTGGCCGAACGGCAGGTCCTGCACCCGCACCTGACCCGCGTCGATCGACAGCGTCGCCTTCAGCGGCCCCAGCGCCCGGGGGTCGGTGGCGTTCTCGAACACCAGCGAGCCCGAAACCTGCCCCGCCAGGTCGACGCCCCCCGCGAACGGCCGGATCTGCTCCATCGCGATCCCCTGCCACTCGACCGCGAAGTCGCTCGCGAGATAGGCCTGCAGATCGATCGTCCCGCGACCGGCGACGTGCCCCCCGAGGATGTCGCCGGTCAGCCGTTCGACCTCCAGCCGCTGCGGGCGGATGGAAGCCCGGACGTCGAGCTGGCCCACGTCCGTCTCCAGCACCCGCCACGCCGTCGCCAGATCCGCGGTCGCCGTCGGCTCCCCGCCCGGGGCCTGCTCCCCGCGCAGCCCGCCCGTCACCCGGATCCACGCTTCCTCATCGCCGAAGAGGATCGGCCAGCCCTCCAGCCGGACCTCCCCCGCCGCGCCACCCCCAGTCAAGCCGATCGACGCCGAACCGCTGAGTTCGGCGTCCTCCCGGCTCGCCCGCAGCTCCCGCACGATCAGTTGCCGGTCGTCGAGCACCACCTGCGCATCCACCCGGTCGGCATCGACGCGGGCCGTGAGAAAGCCGATCCCCGCATCGACAGCGGTGACCGTCCCCACCGCGTCGAATCGCCCGCCACCCACCTGCGCCGGCGCGTGAATCGTCGCGCGGAGCCCGCCGATGCCCGTCACGTCAACCGGCAACCCCAACAGTTGATCCGCCACGCTCAGGTCGAGTTCCTCCGCGAGGATCTCGAACCGCCCCGCCGACGCGCGGCGGTCCCAGTCCGCCTCCAGCCGCCATTGCCCGCCCAGCCAGGTCGGCGCGCTGGCGACGAACCGGACCGCGTCCTCCTCGACCGTCCCCGTCACCCGCGTCGCGATGTCGCCCAGCGGGTCGTCCCCGACCGTCAGCGCCGTCGCAAGCATGTCCCCCGCCACCTCGACGTTGAGCGGATTCAGTCGCCCGTGCACCTCCAGCCGACCCGTGAGGTTGTCGATCGCCAGCCGTGCCGCCTCCCCCTGCTCCCCCAGATCGATCGGGGCCTTGTCGAGCTGGACGTCCAGAAACAGCGGCTGCCGCGTCACCCCAAACGCGTACGCCCCCCGCCCGGACAACTGCACCGGCCCGCTCTGCAGCACGAAGCTCCGCAGCTCCGCCGCATCCAGCGTCCCGCGACTGCTCACCGTGAACCGGTCCAGCGGGAACGGCGCCGCCGGCAGGGCGAACGCCGCCGCGGCCGCATCCAGTTCCCACCGCCGCTCGCCCGCGTCGAAGTAGCCGCTCACCTCCAGCGTCCGCGGCAGCGCACTCGCCGGCAACGCCGCCCGCGCCACCGTGAACCGGCTCCCCGACACCGACCACGCGGCCGCGAACCCGTCGACGTGGAACCGCCGATCCTCCAGCGCGACCGCCAGTTCCTCCACCGCCAGCCGCCCCCGCATCGCCGTCCACGCCTCACCCCCGGCGGTGACGCCCAGCTTCGACGACCAGTCGCCCCACGGGCTCTGCCCCTCCGCCGTCGCCGTCAGCGTCACGTGCCGCCGCCCCAGCGCCCCTTGCGCCGAGTCCACCCGCACCCGCCCCCGATGCGTCACCGGCCCCGCCTGCCCCCCCCACACCCCCGTCACCCGCCCCGTCTGCGCCAGCGGGTCCGCCTCCCCATCCAGAACCAGCCCCGTCTCCAGCGCCTCCACCCGCAACCCCTCGAGCCGCAGCTTCCCCCCCCACGCGTACGCCGCCGCGCCACCCGCCAGCGTCACCGGCTGCGGCATCCCCTGGACCGTCACCGCCAACGCCCGCGGGCGGAGGCGGAGCAACCGCTCGCCCGCGATGAACTCAACCTCCGCCTGCCCCGCCGCCCCGTGCCCCCCCGCCGTCAGCCGGTCGAGATCCAGCGTCCCCGACAGCCGCCCCTGCCCCCACTCGCCCCGCCATTCCCCGCCCGCCGCGATCGCCGGAGCCCCCGGCACCAGCTCCGCCAGCAGCTCCCCGCCCGCCCCCGCCGGCTCCAACGTCCACGTCACCTCGTGCGTGAACGGGGGGCCCACCAGCATCGCCCCCCGTGCCTCACCCACGCCCGCCGCCATCACCTCCACCCCGTACCGCAACTGCCCGTGCCTCCGGCCGACCACGTCCATCCCCGGCAGCACCACCGCCTCGCCGTCTCCCCGCTCCACGCGCACCGTCGCGCCCCTCACCTCCAGGTCCGGCAGCCGCGGCGTCCCCCCGCCCGCCTCCCCCTGCCGTCGCCGCGCCTGAAACGTGTCCCACGCCTCCTGCACGTTCCACCCGCCCCCCGGCCGCTCACGCACAAACACCGTCGGCCGCTCCACGGTCACCGACGACAGCCCCAGCTTCCCCGACAACGCGAGCCAAACCACGTTGTGGTGCCCCACCCGCAGCCGCGGCGCCTCGAGGATCGGCTCGTCCCCCAGCGGCAGCGAGAAACGCGCCCCGGTAATCGTCGTCCCCCCCAGCCACCCCGTCGACAGCTCGTCAAACGCGACGTCCAGCCCGAGCTGACGCTCCAGCACCCCCTGAACCTGCCGCCGCGGCACGTCGCTCCACAGCACCGCCTGCACCCCCACCACCACGAGGAGCACCAGCACCAGGACGGCAAGAATCGACCACCGGACAAATCGGCGCATGGACCAATCCTAAGCCCCCTCCTCCTGCCTCATACTCCTACTCGTACTCCTACTCGTACGCGTACGCGTACTCGCTCCCCTTCCCCCCTTCCCCCGCCTCCGCGACCTTCGCCTCGCGTACGAGTACGCGTACGAGTACGAGTACGAGTACGAGGCGGCGGCCCCCCGCCTACCGCCCGTCGTCCTCCGCCGTCTCGATGTCCCCGCTCGTCCGCGGGCCGATGCCGAAGTACCACCAGTCGCTGCGGAACGTCCGGCCCACGAACGGCCCCGACGCCCCCACCACCTCCCCCGTGTCCCGCCAGTACGCGATGTACGCGATGCTCGCGAAACCCTGCTGCTTGATGTTCTTCAGGAACGCGATCTCCGGCGTCACGATCGTCCCCCCCTCCGCGTCCACCACGTCCCCCGAACCCGCCGGGATCAGCACCGGCGGCAAGCCCAGCAGGTAGTCCGTCCGGTCGATCCCCAGCGCCCCCGCCCGCAGCTCGAGCACGATCTCCGCCTCCTCCGGCGAGCCGGCAAGCCGGATCCCGTTCAGCAACAGGTGGCTCCGCACCTCCCCCACCATGAAGTCCCGGTCGAGGTAGTGCAGCTCGTACGCCCCCCCCACCGCCACCCCCGCCGACCGCGGCAGCAGGTACGCCGTCTCCACATACACCGCCCGGTCCCGCAAGGGCGCCGTCGAGATCTGCGCCACCGCCTGGCTCGCCGCCGTCGAGATCAGCATCTGCTCCGTCGCCGACCGCGGCGGGTCCGTCACCCGGATCTGCGCACACCCGCCCAGCCACACCCCGACGAGCACCATGAGAAGAAGGATTCGCACGGCGACACTATACGGCGTGCCGCCCGGGCCTTGTGGAGCCGCGCACGAAGTAAGCGGCCCTCCCCGCCGGTGGTTCCTCAAGATTCCGCTTACTTCGTGCGCGGCTCCTCAGGCGGGTCCGAGGCCGGGGCCGGGGCCTTGCGGCCATCGAACGAGGCCATGCGTTCCCCTTGCCCCGCCGCCTACCCCGTACGCGTACGCGTCCTCGAAAAGCGCCACCCATGTCCCGCCGACGGTGTTACCTATGTCGTGGCAGTAGACACACGCGGGCGTGCGTTCGCGCAGCGGTCGTCCAACCTCCACCTCGCACTGCCGCACGCGGC
>CAZKRE010000119.1:0-10929 GCA_964555075.1 uncultured Phycisphaeraceae bacterium | reverse complement strand
CGCCCACGATCGCCCAGCCGATCGAGTGCATGGAGCTCACCGGCTACTGACGCCAACCCCGGCCCCCGGGCCCCGGGCCCACCCCCGCGTACGCGTACCCGAACGCATACGCGTACGCGCGTTCGTTCGCGCTGGTGTGCCCCTACGCGTACGCGTACGCGTGCGAGTACGAGTACGAGTACGAGCGGTACGTGCGCCCACCACGCCGAGACGTCTCCGGTGCCGAGAGTGCCAGGCGTTGTTGTCGACGGCGAGCCGCTTCGCGGCTTCAGTCCGCGAGGGTGGTGTCGAACATCGACCAGTTGGGGGTGAAGAGGGCCTTGCCCTGTTCCGTCGATAGTTCGAGGTTGAGGGAGATTTTGTTTCCGGGGGTGAGGGTGAGGCCGGCCGCGTCGTCTTCGGGGCGGCGCTTCCCGCCGTAGTTCACTTCGCCGGAGAGGCCCTGGCCCATCGTCGCGGGGATGAAGGCTTCGAGGCCGCGCTCGGACCAGGCGGCCTTGCCCCCGCCCCCGGAATTGTCCTTGTCGCCCCATTCGCCGCGGAGCTCGCCCTGTTCGTTGATATGGACGCCGTAGGTGTCGCCGCCTTCCCAGAAGCCGTTGTCGGGTGAGCCGTCGATCTGGAGGTAGAGGTTGGCTTTCTTGCTCGTGTGGATGAAGAGGTAGAGGCCTTGGTCGGTCCACGCGGCGTCGACGCGGGCGTTTTCGAAGGCGGGGAGGTTGGTGTGGTAGACGCGGGTGAAGAGGGGGGCGTAGGCGTCATCGGGCTGGCCGTCGATGACGGGGGCCGGTGAGGCGAGGGGGATGGAAGGGGCAAGGGCGACGGTGGGGTGGGGGTCTTGGCCGTCGGGCAGGCCGTCTCCGTCGGTGTCGTGGCGGGTGGGGTCGCTGCCGCGGTAGATGTCGGCGGCGAACTCGTCGAGGTCGTCGAGGCCGTCGCAGTCGGTGTCCGCCTGGCGTGGGTCGGAGCCGAGGCGTTTCTCGTCGATGGGGAGGCGGGGGTCGTCATCCGGGAGGCCGTCGCCGTCGGCGTCGGTGAAGGTGATGGTGGAGTCGGTGACGCCGGTGACGTCGAGCCAGTTGTCGAAGGAGCGGAGGGTGTAGGCGACCCAGGACCAGTGTTGCGCGCCGCCGTGGGGGTTGGGGTGGCCGTAGGAGAAGTAGGGCTCGTTGCGGTCGGCGTAGGGGTGGGCGTGGAGGAGGTCGGGTCGGCCGGAGTTTTTGGCGATGACGAGGTCGAGGGCGTGCTGGAACTCGTGGACGAAGTTCCAGGCGGCGTAGTACCAGGTATCGTCGCCGTGGAAGGGGACCTGGTGGAGGATGCGGTCGCCCGAGCCGGGGGCGACCCCCGGAAGAGCGGGAGCGTCGCCCTTCCCGCGCGACACGCCGCCGAAGGCGCCGCCGGTGCCGTCGAAGATATGGAATCCGCCCCAGTTGCCTCTGGCTTCGCGGCCTGCGACATAGATGCCGTCGTACTGGCGGTCGGCGATGCCGCGTTCGCGGAGGTCTTTTTCGAGGTGCTGATAGGAGGGCCCGGCGGTGTCGGGCATGGGGGCGTCGATGACGAGGTAGGTGATGTCGAGGTGGAGCTGGGCGCGGGTGTTGCGGAAGTAGAAGAGCCGGCCGAACTCGATGGCGCTCTGGATGCCGGCGACGGCGTCGTCGTCGAGGTGTTCGTCGCTGGCGGGGTCGCCGCGGTAGATGGGGGCGAGGATCTGGAGGGAGCGGATGGTGCGGGTCGGCGGGTCGGTGGCAGCGTCACCCGTGGCGGGCGGCGTCGCAGCGGTCGGGAAGGGGGGGAGGGCGATGAGGGCGACGAGGAGCGGGACGAGGGCGAGGCGCATGGGGCACTCCGGGAAGCGATTGGGGAGAGGTGATCAGTGTGCCAGAGGGAGCGAGGGAGCGGGAGTGGCGCGGCGCGCCGGTTGGCGCAAGAGGTGGCGGTGCGGCAGGGCGATTCGCGCACGAAGGATGAACACAGCCGATCACAGAGGCACAGAGAGCGCAGAGGGCCGCGGAGAGGAAGACAATGAGGAAGGATCAGCAGGAACCCACGAAACCATGAGAGGATTAGAACCGAGGTTTTTGCCGCTTCCCACTCATGGTTTCCTGGCTTCCTGCTTCCAGCTCTTCATTCCTATCTCCGCGGCCCTCTGCGCTCTCTGTGCCTCCGTGATCGGCTGTGGATTCGGCGCTGTGCCCACGACGTTTTCAGAGCGGCCTCTACGGCAGCGCATCCACCAGCGCGTCGATCTGCTCGATCGTGTTGTAGAAGTGGGGCGAGGCGCGGAGGCGGCCTTCGCGGACGACGAGGTGGATGTTCTGCTGCTGCAGTTGGCTGGCGATGCGCGCGGGGTCCTGGCCGGCGGGGGGCGAGAAGATGACGATGCCGGATTTCTCCGACGCGGTCTTCCGGGGGGAGAAGACGGTGTAGCCCTTGTCCGGCAGGCGGCGGCAGAGGTGGTCGGTGAGGGCTTCGATGCGTCGCCAGACTTCGGGGAGGCCGACGTCGAGGAGCATCTGGATGGCGGCGCCGAGGGCGAGGATGCCGGGGGTGTTGGTGGTGCCGGGCTCGAAGCGTCGGGCGTCGGGCTGGAGTTCGTAGCGGTAGTTGCCGAAGTCGAGCGGGTCGACCATGTTGAGCCATCCGACGACGGGGGGGTGGAGGAGGGGGGCGAGGTCCTCGTGGCAGTAGAGGATGCCGCAGCCCTCGGGGCCGAGGAGCCACTTGTGGCCGTCGGCGGCGAGGAAGTCGATGCCCAGCGCCTGGACGTCGACGGGCATGGCGCCGACGGACTGGATGGCGTCGACGCAGAGGTAGCCGCCGACCTTGTGGATGGTGTCGCTGATCTCCTTGAGGTCGATGCGGTGGCCGGAGGCGTACTGGACGTGGGAGAGGGAGACGACGCGGGTGTTGTCGCGGATGGCGTCGCAGACGTCTTCGGGATCGATGCGGCCGTCGGGGAGCTGCTTGACCTCGATGAGCTCCACGCCGCCGTTCGATCGTCGCGCGACGTCTTCCCAGGGGTAGCGGTTGGCGGGGAACTCGACGTCGGTGATGACGATGGAGTCGCCGGGCTGGAAGTCGAGGCCGCGGGCGACGCAGGCGAGGCCGGTGGAGGTGTTGGGGATGAACGCGATCTCGTGAGGCCCGCGGGCGTGGAGGAGGCGGGCGGCGGCGGCGCGGGCCTCTTCGATCCGCTTCGGGAAGGGCACCTCGAGGTACGGGGCGCGGGTGGTCATCTCCTCGACGAACTGGCGGAGGGCCGCGGCGGCGGGCTCGCAGAGGGGCGCGACGCCCGCGTGGTTGAAGAACGCCATTTTGGCCGAGCCGGGGAACAGGTGGGTGTATGCGGGCGTATCGTGGTTCATGGCTGGTGACGATCGTAGAGTAGGGACGGTCGGAAGAACAGGAGGCGGAGGCGGAATGATCTCCGACGAAGGCGGGAAAGCAGGAAAGCGGGCGGGGTGCTGCGCACGGGAGACGGGGGGCCGCGGCGCGTTTGCACCTGCCCTTCGGCTTCTCGTAGGGGCCGGCATTCGGCCGCGCCCTCCGCGGCGTTCCGCGCTGGGCGTGTGGGCGGTGGTTGCGGGGTGCGTGGCGGGGAACGTGTGGGGGGCGGAGCCGGAATCGGAGCCGCCGCTGCCGGACCTGCCGCGGACGCAGCAGCCGGTGGAAGCGAGGGAGCCGGTGCCGGAGGTGGACGGGGCGATCGCGGTGTCGCCGCTGGTGACGCGGCTGATCGCGGACCCGATCACGAGTGAGGACGAGCGGCGGCGGCTGCGGGTGTTTCATGGTCGGTGGGAGGGGCTGGACGAGGCGGCGCTGCCGGTGGGCGAGCGGGCGGTGCTGGCGCTGCTGCGGTACGAGCTGGATCACGCGTCGTTGCGGGACGCGGCGGTGGACCCGCTGCTGCGTGCGGAGGCGGCGCTGCTTCGGGGCGAGCCGGCGGAGGCGGTAGCGCTGCTGGAGGGGCGGGGGGACGTCCCGGGAGCGGCGGCGGCCGTGCTGCGCAGCCGGGCGTTCGAGCAGCTCGGGCGGCTGGGCGAGGCGCTGGCGGAGCTGCGGCGGGTCCGGGCGAGGCTGGCGGCCCAGGAGCTGCGCACGGCGGAGGAGCTGACCGCCGCGGCGGATGCGATGGCCGCGATCGCACGGCTGGAGGGGTCGTCGGCGGCGCATTACGGGACGGTGATGCAGTTGCTCACGCGGGTGCGGGACGAGGTGGACCCGCTGCACTGGCCGGCACGCGTGGCGGAGGCGCGGCTGCTGGTGGAGAAGGACAACCGCGCGGAAGGGGGGCCGGCGCTGCTGGAGGCGCTGTCGCTGAACCCGAAGGCGGGGGAACCCTGGTATCGCCTCGGCGGGCTGGCGCTGGACGGCTACGACTTCGAGCGGGCGGCGATCTGCGTGGCGAAGCTGCGCGAGGTGAACCCGACACACCCGCTGGCGGACCGGCTGGAGGCGCGGGCGCGGCTGCAGCAGCGGGACGTCGCCGGTGCGCGGGCGATCGTGGAGCCGGCGCTGGCGCTGATGCCCGAGAGTCGCGAGTGGCTGGCGCTGCTGGCGGCGGTTGAGGCGATGTCGTACGACGAGGCGGCGACGGAGGCGACGCTCGCGGCGCTGGATCGGCTGGCTCCCGGGAGCCCGGAGGGGCACTTCGTCGCCGGATCGTACCTGTCGGGGGCACGGCAGTATGCCTGGGGCACGCGGCTGCTGGGTGAGGCGGTGCGGCGGCAGCCGAACTGGGCGGCGCCCCACGTGGAACTGGGCCTGCTGCTGATGCAGGATGGCGACCTGGAGGCGGCGCGCGAGGCGCTGTCGTCCGCGGCGCGGCTGGACCCGTTCCACCGGCGGGCGAACAACCAGCTCACGCTCGTCGAGGAGATGCTCGGGTACGAGCGGATCGAGACGGACCACTTCATCGTGCGGTACCAGGCGGGCATCGATGCCGCACTCGCCCGGGACATGCCGCAAGAACTGGAGCGGATCTACGCGAAGATCACGGCGGCCTTCGACTTCGAGCCGGCGCGGAAGACGCAGATCGACATCATGCCGGACGAGCGCTACTTCGGCGTGCGGATCACGGGCATGCCGGACATCTGGACGATCGCCGCGAGCAGCGGGGACGTGATCGCGCTCACGCCGCCGCGCGAGGGCCCGCACCACCGGGGCCCGTACAACTGGGCGAACGTGCTCGGGCACGAGTTCGTCCACACCGTCACGCTCGGGAAGACGAACAACCGCCTGCCCCACTGGTTCACGGAGGCGTGCGCGGTGTCGCAGGAGACGACGGGGCGGACGTGGGACCAGTGCCAGTTATTGGCGTGGGCGTACCACGAGGACAAGCTGTTCGACCTGGACACCATCAACTGGGGGTTCGTCCGGCCGAAGACGGAACGGGACCGGCCGCTGGCGTACGCGCAGGCGGCGTGGATGCTCGAGTACATCGCGGAGACGCACGACTGGGACGCGGTGTTGCAGTTGCTCACGCTCTACGCGGATGGGGTGGCCGACGCCGAGGCGAACCGGCGAGTGACGGGGCAGACGCAGGATGAGTTCCTCGACGCGTTCAAGGCGTGGGCGGGGGAGCACGTCGTGGCGTGGGGGCTGGGCCGACCGACAACGAGCGAGCGGCTGGGGCAGGTGCTGTCGGACGAGCGGGAGACGGCGAGCGAGGACGAACTGGCGTCACTGCTCGCGGAGCACCCGGATCACCCGGACCTGCTCAAGCTCCTGGCGGAGCGGGCGATGAAGCGGGCGGGCGACGCCGCGGCGGCCCGCGAGGCGGTCGAGCGTTACGCGGCGGTACGGCCGATCGACCCGTGGTCGCACCGGTCGCTGGTGAAGCTCGCGGCGGATGCGGGCGACCTCGCGGCGGCGATGCCGTCGCTCGAGGCGCTCGACCGGGTCGACAACGAGAGCGCGGCATGGGCGGCGCAGCTCGCGGAGCTGCATCGGGCCGCGGGACGGCTCGACGAGGCGCAGGCGGCGATCGGCCGGGCGATCCTCCGCGAGCCATACAACGCGAGCTTCCGCACGACCGCGGCCACGCTCGCGCTGCGGCGCGGCGAGGCGGATCTGGCGCTGCGGCAGCTCGAAGCCATCGGGGCGATCGAACCCGACCGCGCGCAGCACCAGGTTCGCCTGGCGGCGCTGTACCAGCGGCTCGGTCGGCCGGGCGACGCGAAGCGGGCCGCGGAAGCCGCGCGGGCACTCGACCCCGCGGCGCCGGTGGACGCGTTCCTGCCCTGACCCTCCCCGCTCGGGCGGAGTGGCAGGCAGGGTGGACCCCCCCCGATGGGGGTCTGGAGTCCGGGCTTCAATCGTCGTCGTCGCCGAAGAGTTGCCTGCGGGCGGCTTCCTGAGCATTCACCTGTTCGATCCGCGTCAGCAGCGCCGCGGCGAGCTCGGCATCCGCGGGACGGGTGATCTTCAGGTTCGTTGATTCGCCTTCGACGACCACGACCGCGTTCTCCGGCCCGCCGAGGGACTCGACGAGCGACGCGTCGTCGGTGATGCCGGCCGGGTCGACCGTTCCCTCCTCGATCCGTCGGTAAGCCCGCCGGAGCAGCTCGACCTCGAACACCTGCGGCGTCTGCACCTCGACGAGGTCCCGGCGGTCCACCGTCTCGGCCACGCGCGACTTCACCAGGGGGTCGCGCCCCGCGTCGCCGAGGATGGCGTCGATCGGATCATCCGCCGGGGGCGCGACGGCGGCGACCCGCTTGAGCGTGCTCGACACCGGCAGGCCGGGGATCACCGCGGGATGATCGGCCGCGGCCGCGAAGACACGCTCGATCAGCTTCGGGCTCGTCAGCGGCCGCGCCCCGTCGTGCACCGCGACGTGCGTCACGTCCGGCTCCACCGCCGCGAGCGCCTTCATCACCGTCTCCCACCGCTCCCGCTTTCCGCCCGCGACGATCCGCACGCCTTGGAAAGACAGCGCCTCCCCGTGCCGCAGCGTGAAATCCTCGATCCCCTCGGGATCGACCGCGACGATGACCTGCGCCACGTCGGAGCGTGTGGTGAAGAGGTCGATGGCGCGGAGGACGACCGGCCGACCCGCGAGGTCGAGCTCGAGCTTGCTCGCGGCAGATGCTCCCCCGCCGCCGCCCGCCGCCGCGTCGCGGAACCGCCTGCCGACGCCCGCCGCCGGGATGATGACCGCCACCCGCATCGCTCGCCTCACCGGACCACGATGGCGAAGGGCATGACGCAGAGGACCGGCTCGTGCCGGAGCTGCATCACGCCGCCGAGGGTCATCGACACCTGCCGCCACGCCTGCTCGCCGAGGATCTCCCGTGCCGCGGCGGCGAGCGCGGTCGTGGGCGACGCGGGCGACGCCGCCTGCGGCGCGCGGCCGCGGACGCCGAACAGGCTGTCCATGAACTCGGAGAACGTCAGCGGCCCGGGCAGGTGGATGAGGTCGTACTCGCCTTCCGCGAGGCCGACCTGCCGCGCCATCGCCGCCACCGCGTCGTCCAGGTCGCCGACCCGGTCGGCGAGGCCGTTCTCCACCGCCTGGGCGCCGGTGAACAGCCGGCCTTCCGCCACCTGCTCGACGTCCTTCAGCCGCTCGCCGCGGCCCTTCCGGACGCGGTCGGTGAACTGGTCGTACACCTTCTCCATCGACACGCGGACCCGCTCGCGCTCCTCGTCGCTGAACGGTTGCACGCTGTTGAACATGTCGCCCAGCGGGCCGCGGCTGCGTCGGGTGACGCTGACGCCGATCTTCTCGTACAGCCCGCCGAGCACGAACTTCCCGCCCACCACGCCGATCGAGCCGACGATCGACGCGGGCGCGACGTAGATCTGGCTCGTCGCGCAGGCGATGTAGTACCCGCCGCTGGCCGCCATCCCGCCGATGACGGCGTAGACCGGCTTCTCTTCCTGCACCTCGCGCACCGCCTGCCAGATCACCTCGCTCGCCAGCGCCGAGCCGCCGGGCGAGTCGAGGTGGATGATCACGCCTTTGACCAGCTCGTCGCTGCGCGCGTCGCCCAGCGCTTCGACGAGTGTCCGGCTGCCGATCGAGTCGCTCCCGAAGAGGCCCTCGCCCCGCTGCGAATCCCCGCTGGCGATCGGGCCGCGGGCGCCGACGATCGCGATCGAGCTCCGCCGCGCCTTCGTCGTCGGCTCCTTGAACAGCACCCGCAGGAGCGCGAACGGGTTGTCGAGGTTCAGGCTCGTCGGCTCGGCCTGACCCATGTGCTCGTCCCAGACGAACCGCTCGCCGAACTCCACCTCGGTCACTTCGATCAGGTCCCGGTCCACCAGCCGGTCGACCACCCCCCGCTCGAGGTACTGCGTGTCGGTCATCGCCCAACTGTCGCGCATGACCGCCTCGAACGCTTCGCGGGTCATGCCGCGACGCTCGGCGATCGGGTCGACCACCGCCGCGTACAGCCCATCGATCAGCGACTCCATGTTCTGCGACCACGCCTCGCTCGGGCCCGAGCGGGTCAGCGGCTCGTCCGCCCCCTTGAACCGGCCCACCTGCAGCAGGTCCGCCTTCACCCCGATCTTCTCGAACAGCCCCGCCAGGTACATCTCCTCGAACCCCAGCCCCGTCAGGTCGACGTCCCCCTTGTGCTGCAGCAGGATCAGGTCCCCCGCGCTCGCCAGCAGGTAGCTCGTCAGCCCGTACGACTCCGCAAACGTCAGCACCCGCTTGCCCCGCTCGCGGCAGTCGCGGATCGCGCCGCGGATCGTCTCGATCTGCGTCAGCGACAGCTCGGGCATGTCCAGGTAGATCACCACCCCCTGGTAGTCCGCACGCTCCGCGACGTGCCGGAGCTGCGACAGCACCTTCTCCATCGACGGCCCCGCGTCCTCCGGCGACACCCACGCGTACGGCACCGGCCCCTCACGCAGCGGGCCGGTGATCTTCAGCCAACCCACCAGACCCCCCGCCTGCGCCTCGCCCGCGTTCGCCGCGACCTGCTTCTCCGCCGCCGGCGCCAGCGGCGTGTCCGCCTCCCGCGTCGCCACCTGCGCCGCCGCCACGCCCCACGGCGCCTGCACCGCCGGCCCCGCGATGAGCGCCAGCCCCGCCATCCCCCACACCGCCCACCGCCGCGCCACTCTGCCCGCTGTCACCATGAACCGCTCCGATCGTGTTGGAACAAACCCCGGCCCGAACCGTCGATCCCTAAGGATACCCGCATGCCCGCCCCCGGGAGGGGGCCGCTGTACACTCTCCCCCATGCTGGCCCAGGTGCATTCCTTCGTCCTTCAGGGCATCGAGCCGACGGCGTGCGAGGTGGAGGTCGACGTGGGGGACGCGGGCATGCCCGCCAAGCCCACCATCGTCGGCCTGCCCGACGCGGCCGTGAAGGAGTCGCTCGACCGCGTCCGCACCGCGACGATCAACTCCGGCTACCCCTTCACGCTCGGACGCCTCCTCGTCTCCCTCGCCCCCGGGGACCTCAAGAAAGAAGGGCCGATCTACGACCTGCCCATCGCCGTCGGCCTCCTCGTCGCGGAACGCGTCATCACGACGCGGGCCCACCGCCGCCTCCTCTTCGCCGGCGAGCTCGCGCTCGACGGCCGGGTCCGCCCCGTGAGCGGCATCATCAACCTCGCCATCCTCTGCAAGCGGCTCGGGCTCGACGGCGTCGTCGTGCCCACCGAGAACGCCGACGAGGCCGCCGCCGTCGAGGGCATCGAGGTCTACCCCGCCGACTCGCTCGCCACCGTGGTGAGCTTCCTCAACGGCCAGCTCGAGCTCGAGCCCCTGCCCGACGGCGGCGTGGACGACCAGCTCGCCAGCGAGATGCCCGAGGTCGACTTCGCCGACGTCCGCGGGCAGGAGGCGGTCAAGCGGGCGCTCACCATCGCCGCCGCCGGCTCGCACGCCCTGCTGATGCTCGGCCCGCCCGGCACCGGCAAGTCGATGATGGCGAAAGCCCTGCCCGGCATCCTCCCGCCCCTCTCGCGCGAGGAGGCGCTGGAAGTCACGCGGATCTATTCGAGTGTCGGGCAGGTGCCCAAGGGGCAAAGGCTCATCACCCGCCGCCCCGTCCGCACGCCGCACCACACCGCCAGCCACGTCGCGCTCATCGGCGGCGGCACCGTCCCCCGCCCCGGCGAGGTGAGCATGGCCCACCACGGCGTGCTCTTCCTCGACGAGCTCCCCGAGTTCCCCCGCCAGGTCCTCGAAACCCTCCGCCAGCCCATGGAGGACGGCACGGTCACCATCGCCCGCGCCCACGCCTCCATCCGCTTCCCCGCCCGCTTCATGCTCGTCGCCGCGATGAACCCCACGCCCAAGGGCACCGCCCCGACCGATGACGTCAGCCACCGCGCGATGGAGAAATACCTCGGCAAGCTCTCGCAGCCCTTGATCGACCGCATCGACATCCACGTCGAAGTCCCGCCCGTGCCGTACCGCCAACTGACAGGTTCCGCCAACGGCACGAGTTCCCAATCGCTCCGTGAGAAGGTCCTCGCCGCGCGTCAACTGCAGCGGCAGCGCAACGGCGGCGACCTCAGGCCCAACGCCACCCTCTCCGGCCGGGAGCTCGACACCCACGCCGCGCTGGATGACGCGGGCAAACACCTCCTCAAGCAGGCGATGACGGAGCTGGGCCTGAGCGCCCGGGCCTACGACAAGGTGCGAAGGGTGGCCCGCACGATCGCGGACCTCGAGGGCAGCGAGCAGGTGCTGCCGCAGCACCTGGGCGAGGCGATCGGGTACCGGCTGCTGGATCGGAAGATCTGAGCATGCAGCGAAGGCATTCACAGCCGACCACAGAGGCGCAGAGAGCGCAGAGGGCCGCAGAGGGAGAGGAGAAATTGGATTGGCGGGTGCCATGGCCGCGTGCCGGCCATGCGGGATGGAAGTGCGACGCCCGCGCGACCTCACGGCCGACGCGCGGCCGTGAATCTATGAAGCAAGCCTCCCGCCGGTACGCTCGGGGTCGTGTC
>CAZKRE010000118.1:2425-10938 GCA_964555075.1 uncultured Phycisphaeraceae bacterium | reverse complement strand
CGATCGTCATGTCCCCATTGTCCACATAGTTTCTCGCGCGGCCGTAGAACACGACGAGACCGCGGGCCTGCGGGCGAAACGCCATGTGGCCACCCTCTCCCTTGGCGGCCGCAACGGCGTTCATCGCGATCGTGCTGTTCCATTCGTCGATCTCTTCGCCCACGTCGACCACCTTGAACGGCTTGACGTTCGGGCTGGAATAGGTCGCATCGTACAACTCCAGCGCAGGCCCCAGGTTGCCTGTCTCCGGCACGCTCAGGTAGATGTCGTAAGTGATGGGCGCGCCTTTGTTACGGAGCATGTTGCGGACGGCGTTGCGGATCGTCTCGCTGGTCGCAATGTCGCGGTTGATCGAAGCCGACTGCGTTGAAGCATCGTAACTGAACGCGGCGATGTGCCCCTGATCCGGCTGGCCTGTGGGCAGGAGTCGGATCAGATCGCGCGAATAGCTGAGCATCTGGCTGATGTCCGGGAACGCACCGTCGCTTGTCGTACCGAACGCGCCGATCACGGGAACAATAAGCGCGTTCGGGCAGGCGTAGCGTAACTGCGAATCGCTCAGCAGGCCGATGTACTTATGGACCTCGTTTATATCCTCAGACTGCGCTTGGTTCTGGATCTCCGAGTACCAGTTGTGGTCGTGGATGATGATGTCCAAATCCGGCGACAAAAACGACGTGGTGTAGCCGTAGTCACCGAAATCGGCGATGCACAGCGGTTTGGCTGTGACCGCCCTCCATGCATCGATCCGCGTCTGTTGTGCGGCTTTCGATACCGCAGGCGAGGCGTGGCGCGGTTCGTCGAACAGATAGAACCCGTAGATCACCTCCCGTGATTCCACGCCCTCCAGCCAATCCACGGACTGCGGGGTGTTCGTGTAGTACGCGAAGATCACCCGGAGCCCACACGCTTCGGCCGTGGCGAGCATCCGTTTGGCGTTACCCTCAGCCGACCCTCCGCCTGAGAACTGCCGGTAGTGGATGACGGTGTTGAACCCGAGCGCGCGCAACTGGAGGAAATCCCCAATTCCATAAGCGGCATGGACGTAGCAGGCGCGGACCACGCCGGACGTGTCGAAGTCTGGCGGGATCGGGCACGCTTCGCCTGTCGCCGTGGAGCCGGTGAGCAGGAAGCGCCCCGAGCCGGTCAGTCGGATCGCGCGCTCCACTCCTTCGACCCACGGCACGTGTACAGTCGGATCGATCCTGTAGACGCCCTCACTCTTCAGCGAGCCGCCGCCAGCCGCCGCGACGGCGTAGAGCGCCGCCTGCACCGCGGCGGTCGAGTCGTCGGTCCCGGTCGGATCCGCGCCCCACCATTCCGGCATAACCTCCGGGTAGCTACCCGCCGCGAATTCGATCAGTCCACCGTCTGACAGATCGAACACCCGATACCGCCCGGCATCTACCCCCACAAATTTTACCGTCTTGCCCTCCGCCGGCCTGAACAGTGTGCCGGGGTTGGCGATGACGTGATACGGGATCTCGAAATCGTCATCGAACCCGTGCGTGCCGAGCTTCGCGAGCAGTTTCCCGCCCGCGGCTGGCAGCGTACCGGAAATGAACGACTGGAGCGCGGCGTCTATCGCGGACCCGTCGCCGGGGAAGCCCGCCAGCCGGTCCATGTTCCAGATCCCGCCGTCGCCCTGAAAGATCGGCCTCTGCTCTATCGCCATGTCAGAATACCTGGTACGGGGCTCCTGCGAGCCGCTGGATGCGCAGTGTCGGACCGGTCAGCGTCTCAGACGCGGCCGGGAACCCTTCTGGGTCCAAAACGAGATAGCCGTCCGGCGCGCCTTCGTCGTCGATGATCCAGAACCCCTCTTCGTCCTGCCGGAGCACGCCGTTGTATGCGCGCGCGGCGGTCGCTCCGAGGATGCCGGGTCCGTGGTGGTCCGTGAGGCCAGCAGAGCGCAGGAAGGCCGGTTCCCGCGTTACCTCGCTGACCTTGACCGCACCGCCACCCGCCGTGATGGAGACGGTGGCGCCCGCGCCCGCTGACCATTCCTCGCTCGCCTCCGCTCCGCCACCTGCTGTGACGACGACCGTAGTACCTGCACCCGCTACGCTCGGGGTGACGATGGATGCAGGGGTGTAGGCCGGCCCCAGTCCCGCGCCGATCCGCTCATGCGCTGAGTAGTGGTAGCGCCTGCCGCCCTCTGCCGTGTAGTCGGTGCGCGTGACCGATGGGGCCGATGTCGCGGGCACCTCCGCGATCGGTACCCACGTCGAGCCGGGCTCGCCATCCACGTCGTCGGCGCGGATTACGACGTGCGGATTCGTCGTGCTGGCGGGCGAGAACGAGACGATGTTGATGCCGTAGACGGCAGCGCCCGTCGTGAACCCGTGCGTGACCTCGACGGAACCGGGCGAAGGTCCCGGCCCGCCCCCGATCTCTTCGATGACGAGCGCCATCCCGACGCCGCCGCGCGAGCTCGAACCTGCGACAATCGTCCACCCGAGAGACGCGGACACCGACCCGCCGGCGCGCGCGCCGAACCCCTGTACGTGCCCGCCGCCCGATGCCCCGAGTCCGGTGTCGCCCCAGTCGTCCGTCTGCAATGGGTCTACGTCGTCGAGACGCTGGATCGCGACGGCTCCCAAAACCAACTCGCCCTCGCTGGATGGGACCGGGAGCGTCAGGGTCGTATTAGACCCGCCGCCGGACGTGCTGCCGGAGGTGGTGACGATGGACCCGCTCTTGACCTGCGGGGTGCCGTCTGCGCCGATCGCCCAGTATCCCGCGACGTTGGCCGTTTCGCCCGACAGCGTATAGAGCAGGTCGCGCGCGCTTGCGGTTGTCGGATTCGCCAGCGTGTGGAATGACAGCCGGGTAGCCGATCCCGTAAGGTCGTCCCCTACCTGCGTGAGCGCGGCGGAGTCGTAGGAAGCCGACGGGACGGTTACGTTCGTGACCCGGCGCGCGATCGCGACGACCAATAGCTTCGTCCCGGGCGGGAGCGTGACGGACGAAATGCCCGTCGCCCCGAGGTTGTTTCCCTGACTGGATGTGGCGAGTACGGAGAGCGCCATATCAGTTCCCCGCGCTCCCGCCTACGTCGTTCCCGACCGACTGCCAGCCTGCGAAATCGCGCGATAGGTGCGTCAGCATCCCTATGGCCCCGTGTTGCCCGATGCGACCACGGTGCCGCCCGGGCTGTTGAGCAGCAGTGACCCGCTGATGCCGGTCACGTCGTTGTCTCGGATGTACGTCGTGTCCGGAGGGTTGGACTGGATCCGGACGAAGTTGCCGCCGCTCACCGCCCTGTTCCGGTCGACGACCAGCGCGTCGATCGCCGACCGGCTCTCGACGATGGACGTCGCGGACGTGGTCAGCTCGCGGAAGCCCTCCAAATGGTTATCCTCTATCCGGTACTCCGCGCCCTCCGCGCCGGCGACGTCGGGGACGAACACCCAGTTGATGAGCGAAGCGGACGCAGGGTCGCTGGACTGGTACCTGATATCGTTGCCGGACACGATCACCACGCGCGGGTGTGCGTTCATGAAGATCGTGCGGGCTGGCATCCGAACGTCGTCATCCGTGAACGTCCAGGTGTTGCCTGCGATCCGAACCGTGTCCGTATCTTCGAAGCTGTCGGTGGAGTTCGCGAAGATGTACTCATTCCCGCGCACGCCGCAGTTGATGAACTCGTTGTCCGTGATCTCGACGACGGAGCGGCGGTAGCCGATCGTCAGCGCCCGGCCCTCGCCGCCGGGGATCGGGTCGCAGTCCTCAAACGTGTTGTCGTGGATGACCAGCGGGATCTTGGAGTTGCCGAAGTTGCTCGTCTCCATGCGTGTGACGAACTGCCTCGTGGCCCCACGCACCGTATTCCCTTCGAAGCGCAGGTTCGCCCTGCTCGACTCGAACGCCTTGTAGTCCGTCGAGCCGTGCAGGGCCTTGTACTCGTCGGTAAACACGATCTCGTTGTCCAGCACCTCCCACTCAGCGCCCCCGTGCTTGGCGAACACGGCCGCGACGTTCGGCGTGTTCGAGCCGTTGACGACCGTGTTCCGCGCGAAGCGGGCATAGGTGCGCGAACGCTGGTAGATCGCGGTGGCGCCGTCGTCGGAGCCGTCGGCGGCCGTCACGTTCTCGATATAGTTGTCCTCGACGATGGTCGGGCCGCGGTAGGCGAGGATCGCGTACGCGCGTCCGTTGACCGCATCCTCGTTCGTGACGTTCCGGATGTCGTTGCCTTTGATCAGCACCTCGGTGGCGCGCATCTGCGAGTCCTCGAGGTCCGCCCCCATCTGCAGCAGCGCCGTGATATCGAGCGGAACGTCCGGCTCGGGGTCGCGGTGAACTACGTCCTGTGCCGTGTTGTTGGTGAACTCGAACTCATTGATCAGCACACGCCGGAAGTCGACCGCGCGCCGGGTGCGAAGGAAGGTGTTGCCGTCGACCTGCAGGAGCGTAAGCTGGTGGGCGCCTTCCGGTACCTCGGACCCGCTCTCGCGCCGCCCCTCAATGGCGATCGCGACGTCCTCGAAGTGGCTGTCGAGCACGCTGATGGTGTCGGAACTGATCCCGTCGTTCCCCCAATCCGCCGCGCGAAGGAACCGGATCGGCCGCTTCCAGTCGCGGAAGGCCACGCCCTGGATTCGCGCGTTCCGGCCGAAGTCGAACAGGTAGAGTTGCTGGTCGCCTTGAAGGACCGCGGGCTCTTCGTCGATCCCGATAATGCCGATCGGTACGTTGACCTCGACGCCTTCCTCGGCCCAGTCGCTCAGATCGTAGGTGCCCGCAGGCAGGAGCACGTTTCCGCCGCCGAGCGCCTCCACCGAGTCAAGCGCGGCGAGCAGGCCGGCTGAGTTCAGCCGATGGACGACGACACCGTCCGGTGTCTCGCCGTCGCCCGCCGACCCGCCTACGTCGTTCCCGACCGACTGCCAGCCTGCGAAATCGCGCGATGTGATCCAGTGCCAGCGGTTCGCCGTGGGGCTGATCTCGTACACGTTATCGACATACCGATTGTGCGACTCGTAATCCCATATCGTTGAGTCGCCGTTGTCGGCACCGACCGCCGTGAAGCCCGATGTGTGACGGATCGTGTTGCGGGTCACGAACATCCCGCGCAGCCGGTACTCACCGTTGTCGCCCGAGCCCCGGTTCTGCTGAATCCCTGAAATCCCGCCCGCGTTGTCGAGCACGATGTTGTCATAGACGGCCACGCAGTACGGCCTGCCGTCTGAACCCATCGTCGCGTCCTGATCGGGGAACGAGTCGGGGTTCGGACACCCGCTCGCGCTGATCAGGATGCCCGAAGCGCCCTGATAAGAATTGCCCCCGAACACACCGTTTCGCTCGACGGTGTTGTACCGGATCCGCGCGTTCCGGCTGATCTCGTGGAAGATCCCCGGCCCCTCGTTGTCCTCCACGCGGTTGAACTCGTAGAGCGTGTTGTAGTTCTCGATGTCGGTCCACAGACCCGGCCCGCCGTTGTGGTGGACGTGGTTGTCTCGCACCGTCAGGTCGACGGTGCGGGCGAACTTGGTCCCGCCCGCCTCCCATCCCCACGCGAAGCCGGCGCGGTTGTTCCAAGCGATCTCGTTGCCCTCGACGAGCCCACCGGTTCCGCCGCCGCCGATGCCGACCTGCCCGTTGTGGAGCGCCAGGTTGTTCCGCACGACCATCCCGTCGCCCACCCGGATACCGACGCCGTGATTGCGCTGGACGACATTGTTCTCGACCAGCCAGTTTGTCGTCGTATTGCCGACGATCGCGCCGGTCTGGGCGCGGTTCGCGTACTTCTCGACGGTGAGCCCACGGATCGTGACGCCGCTCGCCGACCCCCCAAACGCGCTGGTCGTCATGCTGAGCTCGACCAGCACCCCGGACGGGTTGCTGCCGATCCAGACACGCCCGTTTCCGTAGTCAAAATGCCACGTCCCCGGCACCACGTCGTCCACGCTGGCGACGTGGACCTGCAACGAGTCGGCGTACCACACGTCCTGCGGATACCCACAGCGCGGGTACTCCGGCAGACAGGACCCGTGCTCGAAGCTGACCGAGGATTGCCCCGCGATGTACCAGCGTCCGTCTGCGGCTACCCACGGCCCGGACAGAACTCGCGCACCGCTCAGGACCGCACCCGCATCCCCTTGAATCGTCTGATTGTTTTTCGGTGTGATCGACTGCTCTCGGTAGACCCCCGGGGACAGAACGATCGTGGCGCCGACTGGCGCAGCGGCGACCATATCCGCTACCGAGTCGCCGGGGTATGCGCGGATGATTGACGCGCCGGACTCGCCGGGTATCGGCATCGTCTCTAGCCTCGACGGCACGCAACCCCACGCAGCACACACCGCCGACAGCTCCGCGCTTGCAAGCGGAGGCGGGCCGACGGTGAGGCTGTCGGTGTTGATCGTGATGACGATCGCGGAGTCTCGAGCAGGGCTTGTGAAGTAGAAAGCGCCGTACTCAGTCCCCTCGATGTTGACGCCGCACACGTCGCCGCCCCCGAACCCCGCGCCCGGCACACAGGTATACTCGCGCAGGAAGAATCGGCGGCGGGGTGAAGCGGGCGGCGGATCCGGCTCTTCGCCCCCGCCAACCAGCGTCCCGTCGAGGTTCCGTCCCTCCAGCAGCCACTGGATCGCGAAGCGGTTGTTGTACTTCGTCTGGTTGTTGATGCAGCTCAGGCTTCCGCACTGCGCGATCTCCCACTCGTCGAACAGCCCGTCGGCGTCGGTGTCGGCGCACGGGGTGCCGCCGGCGGGAGCGGGGTACTCGCGGTTCAGCGGAGCGGCTGCGGTCGGGACGGAGGTGTAGGCGGCCGTCCCGGCGTAGAACTCCGCGACGATCCGGGTGTCTACCGAATCCCGCCGCGCGGCCCATTCGCCTGAGCAGGTCACATAGCGGGAGTTTCCGGCGATTGCGAGGATGGAGTCTCGCTTCGCATCACTGATCGGCTCGAAGGTGAGGCCCGGCACGTACATCGTATCCGCGCGCAGCCACTGCGACGGGACCTGAGCGCCGTTCGACGGGCACCACGGATTGTTGTTCGTGGAGCACGCCAGAATCCGGTTCGCGCCCGCGATGTTCTGCGCGTACGTCTGGTTCTCGGCCCAGTTGTTCTGCGGCCCCCTGACGCCTGCGATGTGCATGGACATCTCGGGGACGTGCGGGCCGGTGTGGACCAGCCACGGCCAGTTGCCTGACGCGCAAGGGCCGGCCTTGTGGTAGTGGTTCAGGACGTCGACCCGGGCCGCGCCCGCCCCCGTCTCGCCAGCCCGAAAGCAGGAGTTGTAGCTGATGTTCCGCACCACGCTCATGGAGTCGACGTCCGATGCGAGCGGGTGTCGGTGTCCTCCGCTGAATACGTTCTCGAGGACCAGAAACTTGCTGGCGAAGTGGTTCGGATAATCGTCGTCGCCACCCATATGCATGGCGGTCGGGTGGACGTTCGGTTCAGCGGCCAGATTGTGTTCGAACGTGACCCGCCCCCACATCAGGCCATTGTGCGAATCGCACCCCCACTGGAGCAGGTTCTGCCCACCGGTCCGCGCGAACCAACTCGATGAGACGTGTCGATAGTAGGTGTCCTCGGTGCAGTCGAGCGTATACGGGAACATCGCATTTGTGTGGCGCGACGTCACATGCTCCACACGCAGCCCGCTCGCCCGCCTGATCCGCCACCGACCGCCCCGGAGGTTTACGATGCCGCTGGCAAGCTGTCCCGCGATCGTCAGGTTCTGGATCCCGGTATTCCAAGCCTCATCGACGTAGAAGAAATTCCCGCCGCGCGTGAAGATCACGAACTGGCACACGTTCGGGCTGTTGTACTTCATCACGCTGTCGGTGATCGCTTCCGCCGTCCCCTGGCCCGACGTTCCCGTGCTTGTCACTCGCCATGTTCGCTGGCTCGTGCAATGGTCCCATCGGTTCTCCCCCGCCCATCCCTTTGCGCCGGGGAACAGACCCTCGGTTGCGGCCAGCGCCGCCGCGTTCGGCGGTCGGAAATACTCCGGTGGCGTCTCGTAATCGCTCCCGATCATCTCGATCACGAGAGCGATGCGGCCCATGTCGTCCGCGATGAACACAGGCGACTGCGCCACGGCCGGCGTGGCCAGCGCGAGCAGCCCTATCAGCAGACTAGGAATCCGTGGCATGATCGATAAACACATCTGCGGCCAACACCCGGAGCACGCCGTTGCCAGCAAACGTCCGCTGCTGGGCTATCGGGAAGGTGGCCCCGTCGTAGTCTGTCCCGCCGCTCGCGGCAGAGTGTCCGCGCCAGCCCACGTACTTGCCGGGCGGTACGTCGAACAGCAGGTCGGCGGTCGGCTGGATGCGGCCCGGCTGGGTCAGCAGCCAGAAAACGGGCTGGCGCGCATAGCCGCCGCCGGAGGGTTCCACACCTAACTCGTTCACGAGACCGATATAGGCCACCATTGTGGCGCCTGCATTCGCGATCCCGTTGGCGTAATTGGCGTTCATTGTCAGTCGTCCTCTAGCGGATTGCCGGGCGGTGCATCGTTGTGTGTCGAGTCGATGATCAGGCTGTACGA
>CAZKRE010000118.1:0-2325 GCA_964555075.1 uncultured Phycisphaeraceae bacterium | reverse complement strand
ACGCGGCGTGGTGCTAGGCGGGTCATGTCGTCGAATCCGTGATGAGGTTGTACGACGCCAGTTGCTCGATCACGCTGTCGATCTTCTCGTCGGCGGTGGAGCCGGTGACAGCGAGCTTCGCTTTCGGCGCGCCCCCGAACCAGGCCACCTCGTCTGTTGTGTTTCCGATCACGATGCCGCCGGAAGCCGCCACCGAACCGCCCGATATGAGGAATAGCTGGTTTGCCGTCTGGATGATCAGGTGCTCCGACAGGTCGATCTGGGACCCCCCATCGACGTGCAGACGCACGGTACCGGCGAGAGTCCGAACGCCGCCAACGGGATCACCCTGGTGTTCGAAGTTGAGGCTGTTCTCAAGCCCCGCCGTGTCCACGGTGACAATGCCCCGGAACGTCCCGTCAGCGCCTAACAGCGTGCCTGCGATCTCTACGTCGCCGCCGAAAAACGCAGAGCCGTCGCCGTTCAGGATGAAGCCGGTACGCGCGTCGCGGTCGTAGTTGATGGAGCGCAAGTACTTCTCGACCGCCATTGTGATCGCGGCGAGCTTATCCGCCGTGACGCTGTCGGCGGCCAAGTGCTGCGTGCGGATCGCAGCCGCGATGATGACAGGCAGGTAGGAGTAGTCACCGACGCTCGGCTCTGTCTCCGTCCAGACGCCCGTCCACTCGAACATCTTGTTCGCGTTGACGTTGTTCTCGTCGAACACATAGACCCGCTCGCCCATCCGCCTACCGATCGTCGGCAGCGTCTCCACCATGCGGATCGGTGCGAGGTTGGCGACGAACTGCTCTGCCGCCGTTAGCCCGTTCTCGCGAACGCTTTCCACCGCGTCCGAGACCCACTGGACGTTGCCGGCGACGTCGATCGTGCGGAGGTAGAACGGTTGCCGGCCCATCGACAAACTGAGCCCTCCGAGCGCGCTGTGAGTGGTGCGCGAGACGCCGTCGCGCGCACCCTCTACGGTTCTCCACTCGCCGTATGCGATGACGCTCCCGGCCTGCGATCCGGTCCTGATCTCCCACCGGACCGGCAACGCGGAAAACGACGGCTCGGCGCCCGCGTAGACGTTGATGACGCCCGCCTCAACCCGCGCGTCGATCCACGGGTTCGCGTGCGGCGCGATGGGATGGAGTTTTTGCTGGTGGACCACTTCGCCGTGGTGGATCGACCCGTCCGAGAGCCGAGGTTCCAGTCGAAGCGCGCCAATGCTGTCGGCCGGCACCTCTGGGATATCGATCCAGTTCTGCCCGGTCGGCAGCGGCGAGAGGTTCGCCCGGACCATCAGCCAGTAGTCGTCCGCCCACGGAGCAGGGTAGACCCCATATCCGGCCCACACAGCGGCGACCCGCGAGCCCGGCTGCCAGCCGAACCGGCGCCACCCCGGCGGCGCGCCGCCGATCTCACGGAAGTCGTTGAGCGAGTACTCCCAGAGCGGATGCGGGAGCTCAACGCCTGCGCCCGGCGCGCCGACGTGTCGCCTGACCCGTTGGATCCACGACGCGATCTGGCCGACCGGCGCGCCCCGAAGCTGCACCGTCGTGCTGCTCTCTACCTGCGTGCCGCTGATCGCCTTTCGATGCGTGAACCCGGTCACGTACAGATCTACAGGCTCCTGTGTCACCCGGGCGTCCGGGTTGAAGCGGAGCAGCGTGTTGACCTCAATCTCGATGTTTTTCGCGACCTTGCGGGCGCCGATCGTCGCGGGAGCACGGAGCGCAGCCTCGACGCTGTCCAGCATGAGGTTCGCGCTCCCGGCGTCCCGGATGTGTCCGGTAGACGCCTCGTGGATGACGAGCGGGTGGAACCCGTGCGCGGTCACCTCGCCGATGGTCGCAGGCCGGTGGATCTTGACCGGCTCCTGCGCGCCGGCTGGCAGGTAATAGAGCGTGAGGTCGTTGCGGTAGTTGGTCGTGTCCGACCCGTGCGAGATGATATCCGTCGTCTCGCCCGCACCGTAGACGATGTCCGGGGATAGCTTCTCCTGCTGGAGCACGAATACCGTCAACTGGAATCGCTTCGTGACGCTGTCGTACCACCAGCGCACGACCGCGCCCCGTTGCTGCGCGGACGAGCGGATGAAGTCGAGGATGTCGGAGACCGTCCCGACCTGGAACGCAGGGATCGCCCACTCGAGATCGCCGCCGACCGTGTGCAGGTTCCAGAGCCCCGGCTGTGTCGTACCGTCGAGGATCTGCTGGATCGCGTCGGGCAGCGAAACCAGCTGACCCTCGGTGCCTACCCAGAACGGCTCGCCGTTGTACGGGATCATGAGCCGCGCGGAAGCGTCACGCGCGAACAGCTTCACGTCCCCGGCGTAGTTTACTT
>CAZKRE010000117.1:0-11178 GCA_964555075.1 uncultured Phycisphaeraceae bacterium | reverse complement strand
AATGGAGCCGGGGGGATTTGAACCCCCGTCCCGTAACAGTCAGTTTGCGGCTTCTACGCGCGTGTTCGGCGATTGGATCTCGTTCGGGTGGCGACCGCCGACGGCCTCCACCCGAGCCAGCCACGGTGTTTTCTGACCCCTCGACGCCGTGGCGCCGTCGGGGGGCGGTCCTGCATTATCTCCGTTGCGTTGAGCTGCCGCAGGCGAGCGGCTCAGGCAACGTGGCTACCTGTTTGATCAGGCAGCCAGGCGGATCGGCGCGAAGCCGACCCGACCAGCGACAGTGTCGTTGGCATTTGTGTTTTTGTACGCGGTTTAACGAGGCCTGCGTACACCTCGGCGCGCAACCGGCAAACCTTCCCTGTCCGGTCGATTCCAGTCGGCCCCAGTTGTCAAAGAGCACTCTCACTATACGCGATCTGGACGCTCAAGGTTCAAGTGAGCGGAACTCCAACGCCGGCTGATGCGTCTAAGGGGTAGGAGTTTTCCCCAAATGACGTTCATCCCACGCCTCGATCATAAGTCGGGCTGTTTGCAGTAGTCACGACAGCGCCTCGAAGCGACGATGTTCACACCTCACGGATGAGGAACGTTCGAGACCCTGAGGGGGGTTGCAAGGGAGTGCAGCATGGTAAGCAGCCTCAAGACCCATCGGTCGACCTCAAGCGGGACCGTTCGCCGGGAGGACGACGCCTTCGCCGCGGACGAAAGCGGGGTTCGCTGGGACCTGGTGACACGGGTTCGCGAAGCCTTGGAAGACGGCAGCTATAACGAAGACGCGCGGATCGATGCGCTGCTCGATCGTCTTGTCACGGATCTGGAGTTCTAATCGCCCATCACGGAGCCCGGACGGCGGGCTGGGGCTCGTGCCGCGGCCCTGATGGCGGGGGGTGAGGCTTTAGGGGCCATGCCCCGCTGTCCCGGCGCCGTCTTCGGATGCCCGGCTGATGATCGTCGGCCCGGTAGCGGCTAACATCACGGGATGACCACGATGCATCCCAAAGTTGCGGCCGTGCCCGATCCGGCCGGACGGTTCGGGCAGTACGGCGGCGTCTTCGTGCCGGAGACGCTCCACGCGGCGATCGAGCAACTCGCGATCGCCTACGACCAGGCCCGCCGCGACCCCTCGTTTCAGGAGGAACTCGACGGCCTGCTCCGCGATTTCGTGGGCCGCCCCACCCCGCTCCAGCACGCCCGGCGGCTGACGGAGCACGTGCGCGGGCTGGCCGGCAGCGGCGGCGGCGGGGCCGAGGTCTGGCTCAAGCGCGAGGACTGCGCCCACACCGGGGCGCACAAGATCAACAACTCGCTCGGGCAGGCCCTGCTCACCCGCCGCATGGGCAAGAAGCGGGTCATCGCCGAGACCGGCGCCGGGCAGCACGGCGTCGCCACCGCGACCGCCGCCGCCCACTTCGGGCTCGAGTGCGACGTGTTCATGGGCACCGAGGACATGCGTCGCCAGCGGCCCAACGTGCTGCGCATGCGGCTCATGGGGACGCGGGTCGTCCCCGTCGAATCGGGCTCCAAGACGCTTAAGGACGCGACGAACGCGGCCATGCGCGACTGGATGGAGACCAGCGACCAGACGCACTACATCATCGGCAGCGTCGTCGGCCCGCACCCCTTCCCGATGATCGTCCGCGACTTCCAGTGCGTGATCGGCAACGAGTGCCGCCGGCAGTGCCTCGACCAGATCGGCCGGCTGCCCGATTACGTCGTCGCCTGCGTCGGCGGGGGCAGCAATGCCGCGGGGATCTTCTATCCCTTCGTGGATGATGCGGAGGTCCGGATGATCGGCGTCGAAGCCGGCGGCCGGGCCGGGACCTACGGCGACCACGCCGCGTCCATCTCCCAAGGCAAGCCGGGCGTCCTTCACGGCTCGCTCAGCTACGTCCTTCAGGACGACGATGGGCAAACCGCTCCCGTCCACAGCATCTCGGCGGGCCTCGACTACCCCGGCGTGGGGCCGGAGCACGCCTACTGGCACGATGCCCGGCGTGTCGAGTACCGGGCCTGTACCGATGCCGAGGCCCTCGAGGCGTTCCAGCTCATCGCCAGGACGGAGGGGATCATCCCCGCCCTCGAGAGCTCCCACGCGATCTCCAAGGCGGTTGCGCTTGCCGCGACCCTGCCCCGCGATCAGGTCGTAGTGATCAACGTCTCCGGCCGGGGCGATAAGGACCTCGACGAGGTCGTCCGGCTGCTGGGGCTCTAACGCGACAGGCAACCGGGGTCCGACGTGACGAACCGGCAGGTCAACCCGCTCTACTTCTGGCTCGGCGTGATCGCGGTCGCGGCGTTCCCGCTGATGGCGCAGATGGGCGTCCCGTGGTACCTCTGCCTCGCCCTCGCGGCGCTCGCCCTCTCGCCGCTGTTCGTCAGCGTTGCCATCGGCCTCGCCACCGGAACGGTGCAGGCGCGGCTCCGGCAGCGGCGGCGGAAGAAGAACGGCGCTCCCGTCTGCGGCAAGTGCGGCTACGACCTGCGGGCGTCGCCCGAACGCTGCCCCGAGTGCGGGGCGCCGGTCGATCCGATGGACGGCGCGCTGGTGCGGTACTTCCAGAACGTGCAGGCGACCGAGGGCCCCACCCGATTCCGCGTCCGCCACCGCCGCGGCGGCGCGGCCGCCCGCGGCTGACGCCTGCCGCTGCTGCGGTCACCGATCAAGTTCGAGCAGGCGGTTGAGCACCGCCGGGCCGCTCACTTCCCGCACCCCCGTCCGCATCGGCGACTGCCGATCCGCCGCCGAGAGGCCGGGAAAGCGAAACCGGCGGATCACCGTCTGCCCCGGCTGCAGATTGCTGAGGACCCGGTCCTGCCGTGCCTGCGCCGGGACGTGGGCAAAGAGGGAGAGCGAACGGGTCGTGGTGCCGCTGTTTGAGATCACGCAGACGACCTCGACGTCCGACAACCCCGGCGTCGCGGACGGCCGGACCGCGAGGTTGGCGTCGAACTCCAGGTCCGTCAGCCCGAGTTCCACGGGCGTTGCGAGATCGATGGAGTAGTGCTGGTCGGCGGTGAAGTCGGCGTGTGCGGTCAGTTCCTTCTCCCCCGCCAGTTCTGAAAACGGGAAGGTGAGCTGAACCGGCAGCCGCATCTCCTGCCCCGGCGAGAGGGAGAAGCTGTGGCGGAGGGGCTGGACGCTCCACCCAGCAGGCCCCGTGAATCGCAGGTGGCCGGTGATCGTGCGAGGCCAGGGGTTGCGGAGCACGACCGTGCGATCGTGCGGGGTCTGCCGCGATTCGACGAAAGATGAGTCTATTCGGAACCCGGCCCGGAACATCGCCAGTTCCGCATCGATGCCCGTAATGAAGACGGGCGCGTCGCTCAGCGGGACCCGGTGACGACCCGCCACGGGCTGGACCGCCGAGGTGTTGCCCCAGACGTCACACACGACCGGAGACGAGCCCAAGAACAGGTCAAGCTCCGCCCGGTCGGGCGTCGCCCCCGTCGCCCACGCGACGAGCAGCCCGCCGCCCTCGCCGTCCATCACGACCGCCTCGACCCCATCGCGGAGGGGCAACCGCCCGATGAGGTGCCGGCCGGCGAGGTGGCGAGCAACGTTCGTGAACACGCCCAGCAGCGGGTCGGGCCACAGCGCATCCCGATCCTCCACCGCGGCGGTCCACGGGCGGGTGAGCGTCATGCCCGCGGCGCCGGCGTTCCAGCCATGGAGCATCCGCAGCGCCAGGCCCGCCGCACGAGCCTCGTGACGAACCTCGTCTGCCGGTGACTCAGCCAGGTCGAGCCAATAAGGCTTCCGGCTCGCACGCCACTCGTCGAGCTGGTCCGCCATCGCCTCCACCGACACAGTCGGCGGGACGTGCAGCGTCGCCACCGCGTCGGCGGGCAGTTCGGGTCGACGGGCGTGGTGGACGCCCCACGGGAGGAACAGTCGCGGCTGGGGGGCCAGCGCCCGGACGTCGCTCGCCGCCGCCGCCAGCACCGCCGCGAGATCCGCGTGGAAGAACGCCTCCGGCTCATCGGCGCGGCCGATCTGCCAGTGCCGCACCCGTTGCCCCTGCCGCATCAGCACCGGGGCGAGGTAGGGCAGCCACGCGCCGCGGTCCCCCTGCATCACCGCCAGCGGCGTCTGGGCTTCGACGCCCGGCGACCCCGCCAGCTTCTGCGGGATCGGCGAGAGCGACAGCGACGCCAGCCGGTTCCGCGTCAGAACCCGGCGGAGCACCTCGTCGAGCACGTCCTGCCGCTCGTCCAACGTCTCGATCGTCGTTTCCCGCGCCCAAGCGCTCAGCACGACGCGGTGCAGGTCGGTCGCCTCGAGCAGTGTGGGCACCAGGGCGAGTTCGCGGTCGCCCACCCCCTCCGCCGACAGCCCGAACCGGTGGCGGTCACCCTCCGCCAGCGGGGTCCGGGGGGGGAGCCAGAGCACCGCCGACAGCGTCCTCGCGACCGGCCCCCGCATGCCGCTGTCGGGGGTTTCCTCGTGGACCCGCAGGTCCAGCAGGTACCAGCCGAAGGCGGGGAGCCGGGGCGTCCATCGCCAGTTCATCGGGGCACCCGCGCCGACCGTTCGGCCCATCTGGTCCACGACCCGATGGTTGTGGTCGTAGGCGATGAGTTCCGCCCGCAGCCGTCGGCCCGTCAGGTCCCGCACGTCGACCTCGAAACGAGGCTCTTCCGGGCCGCGAACGATCCCGACGGGGCTTTGGGACGCCAGGTCGACGTGAGGGAGCTGCCAGACGCTGATGTCGTCGAACCACGCATCGCCCCGAACGTCCTGCAGGACCACCTGCTGCCCCCGGAGCGGGCTGTCGGCCGACGGGAGCGGCTGGACGACCTCGAGTTCCAACCCGACCCACGCCGCGTCGCTGAACTCCCCGGGCAGCCGGACGGAGACGGTCATCCAGTCGTTCGAACCGTGCACCGGTGCCGAGGTGCCGCGGCTGGGTTCGATGATGCGGCCCTGCGCGTCGAGGTAGTAGGCGACGACCCGGGCGGACGCCCGTTCGAGCCCCTCGGTGCGGACGAGGGCGCTGACGAGATAATCGCTGTTGGGTACCGCTGGAAGGGTCCCGACTTCGAGGAAGGCGCCGGCGTTCCCGCCGTTGAGCCCGATCCGGAAGCTGTGTCTGCCCGAGTAAGCGTGGGCCGTATCGAACGCGACGGTCGTGTAGGCGGGGAAGCCCGAACGGCGGACGCGGGATTGATGCAGGGGGTGGTTGTGGAAGTTCGGGTCGGAGGTGAGCGCGGGTCGCCCGATGACGTACCAGTGCATCGGCAGGTCTTCGTGATTCCCCATGGCCCGCTCCTCGAAGTCGAAGAGGTGGACCAGCCGCTTGGGGCGGAGGACGGCAGACGTCTGCGCGACCGCCGCCGCCGGGAGGAGGAGGCTGACGAGCAGCAGGAGCGGGATCAGCGCACGGTTCACCGCAGGAGTTATCGGCACAAGGGCGGCCCGTGCCCCAAACCCCACGGGGGGGGGCGGCCGCGCCCGACCATCGCTCATCCCAAGCCACTGCGAAGGAAGTAGTCCATCAGCTCGTGCCCGCGGGGGATGTGCAGGTCGCTCGCGTCGGCCTCCCGCTCGTTGAGCCGGCGGTCCACCACGCTCCGCACCTTCGTCCCCGCCATCAGGAACGGGACGGGCGTCGGGTCGTGCTTGCGGTTGTCCACGCGGGTGTAGTGGTCGGGCAGGACCAGCATCCGCCACCCCCCCGCCGTCTCTTCCCGGGCCTGGAGCGCCTCGTGGATCGGGCCGATGACGTGCTCATCGATGGCTTCGATCGCCGCGACCTTGGTTTTCGCGTCCGCCGCGTGGGACGCCTCGTCGGGCGCCTCGATGTGGACGCACAGCAGGTCGTACCGGTCCAGCGCCTCGATCGCGTGGCGACCGGTCGCCTCGTAGTCGTTGTCGTGGTAGCTCGTCTGCCCCGGGACGTCGAGGCGGTCGAACCCGATGAACCCCGCGATCCCCGCGAGCAGATCCACCGCCGTGATCATCGCGCCCTGGAGCCCGAACCGGTCCCGGAAGAGGGGCATACTCGGCCGGACGCCCTGGCCCCACGGCCAGACGTGGGTCGCGGGCAGCTCGCCCATCTCCCGCCGCGTGAGGTTGATGTCGTGGCTCGCCAGCAGGTCCTCGCTCGCCTCGATCATGTGGTGCAGGAGTTCGGCGTGCGGCCCCCCCACCGGGAGGTAGTCCCCGATCGGCTCGCCGGGGATGTCGTGCGGCGGCGTCGTCTCCAGCTCCGACCAGTCCCGCTCGCCCGAGCGGTCCACCATGATGTTGCGGTAGCTCACGCCGGGGTACAGCGACATCCCCGGGAGGTCGACCCGGGCCGCGAGGTCGGCCAGCAGCCGCCGACCCTCGTCGCTGCTGATGTGCCCCGCGGAGTGGTCCTGCATCATCCCGTCGATGACGGTGACGAGGTTGACCCGGAAGATCCAGTCGGTCCCGGCGAGAGGGATCCCCAGCGCTGCGGCCTCGAGCGGCGCCCGACCGGTGTGGTATTTCGCCGGGTCGTACCCCAGGAGGGACATCGAGCAGACGTCGCTGCCACAGGGCAAGCCCGCGGGCGTGGTGCTGACGGTGCCGACGCGGGCGCCTTTGGCGAGTCGATCGAGATTCGGCGTCCGCGCCGCCTCGAGCGCGGTCTTGCCATCGAAGGCGTCGAGGGGGAAGTCGGCGGCGCCGTCGGGGATGACGATGACGTATTTCATGCGGCGCGGATTGTACTGCTAAAGGCGGGCGACCCGGCGGTGAAGCACCCCGCCCGCGTGACGCATGATCAGCCGGGTCGTCGGGTTGCACCCACCGACGCGCTAAAACTGCACCGGCAACCCCTCCGCCTTCCACTTCTGGATCAGCAGCCGGGTCTCGTCGAGCGTCGCCTGCAACCGTTCGGCCGCGTCGTTGAGGTTGTTGTAGAGCCGCGGGTCCTGCAGCAGGCGGCCGAGCGTGCCGTCCCCCTCCTGCGCCGCGGTTGCCACGCCCCGGATCGAGTCGATCGCCAGCGCCAGGCGGTCCGCCAGCGCGACGTACCGCTCCTGGATCGTGTCGAGGCTGGCGGACGCCTTCTCGCTCACGCTCCGCGCACTCGCGGCGGTCGCGGCGATGTCGGCGTGCAGCGACTCGTCGCCCGTGTACCGATCGATCCCCGCGAGCACCGCCTCCAGCTCCGCCAGCCGACGGTCCGTCCGCTGCAGCACGGTCGCCAGATTCCCCGCGGCCTCGCCGTTGTCGACGGCGTCCGGGCTGCGCAACTCGACGAGGGCGTTGATGTTCGTGCCGACGCGCGTCCACTCCGCGCTGAGCGCCTCGAAGTTCTGCGACACCCTTTCGAGATTCCCGACCACCCGGTCAACGCTCATGGTCAGGCTGGGGATCTCGCCCTCGACCGTCGCCCCGTCGCGGGGGAGGTAGGCGACGTCCTCGCCGGTGTCGTTGAAGAGGAACTCGATGCTCGACGACCCGCCGATGAGCGGCTGGGTCACGCGGGGCACGGCCGTCGCCGGGACACGGACGTCGTCCCGGATGCGTGCGAAGACCCGCACCCCCGCGGGCTCGCGGAGCTCGACCCGCTCCACCTCCCCGATCGGGATCCCGCTCAGGGAAATCGTGCTGGTGGAATGCAGCCCCGCCGCACGCGGCAGGTCGATCTGCACCAGGTAGCCCGACTTCATGAACCGGGGCATGTATCCGAAGATCAGCACCAGGGCCACCAGCCCCAGGATCCCCGCGAGCGTCGTGATGCCCACGACGAGATTGCGCTTGCGTTCGGTCATGGTTGCCTCAATCGCGCGGCTGCGCGGGTTGCTTCTCTTCCGCCCTGTCGCTCGCCTGCTCCAGGCCCCGCCGGATCAGGTCCAGTTCGGTCGCGTCTGCCTGGCCCTGGATGAACCGCTGCACCAGCGGGTTGTCGCTCCGGCGGAACGAATCCCAGTCGCCGTCGCAGATCACCTGTCCGTTGTACAGGAGCAACATCCGATCCGCGACCTTCTGGGCGCTGGTCATGTCGTGCGTCACCACGATGCTGCTCACCCCCAGCTTCCGGTTCAGCCCGAGGATCAGTTCGTTGATCAGGTCACTGCGAATCGGGTCCAGCCCCGTCGTCGGTTCGTCGTACAGGATCAGCTCCGGCTCCATCACGATCGCCCGCGCCAGCGCCACCCGCTTCCGCTGCCCGCCCGACAGGTCCGCCGGCATCTGCTTCTGCAGTCCCGACAGCCCCACCATCCGCAGCACCCGGTCCACCCGCCCATCCCGCTCCGCCGGCGTCAGCCGCGTGTGCTCCACCAGCGGGAACGCCACGTTCTGCCCCACCGACAGCGAGTCGAACAGCGCCGACATCTGGAACAGGAAGCCGACCTTCTTCCTCGCCTCCACCAACTCGCGCGGCGACATCCGGTCGATCCGGTTGCCGCCGAACTCCACCTCCCCCGCGTCCGGCTTCATGAGCCCCACGATGTGCTTCAGCAGCACGCTCTTGCCCGTTCCCGAGGGGCCGAGGATGACGGTGGTCTGACCGCGATAGAAGTCGACGCTGATGTCCGTCAGCACCCGCAGCGACCCGAACGCCTTCGACACGTTCCGCAGGCGCACGATCGGCCGCTCGCGGTCGACGGGCGGCCGCGGCCCCGCGACCTCGTCGCCGCCGTCCACCATCGTCGCGGGCATGTCGCGCCACCGACGCCGCGGGTCGTTCGTGTTGGGTCCGTGGGAGCTCATAAGACGCAGGAGAGCAGAGAACAGGCGCCACGGCGAATCCGCCCCGATCACCCGTCACTCCCGCCCGTCCCGCCGGCTGCCTTTGCTGTCGTTAGCTTACTCCGCTCGGAAGTAGTCCCGCACCGCGGCGATCACCTCGTCGGCCTGCTTGTCCGTCATCTCCGGGTAGATCGGCAGCGACAGCACTTCCTCCGCCGACGCCTCCGCCACCGGGAAACGGCCCCGGGCGTAGCCGGCTTCCGCGAAGCAGGGTTGCAGGTGCAGCGGGATCGGGTAGTAGACCCGGGCCCCGATGCCCTTGGCGGCCAGGTGCGCCATCAGCGAATCCCGGCCGCCCGAGCGGACTCGGATCGTGTAGTTGTTGTAGACGTGTCGCCGCGGCGGCGGGTCGACCGGGGTGCTCGCGGGCACGTCCTCGAGCGCGGCGGTGTACCGGGCGGCGATCTTCCGCCGCCGCTCCAGCCACCCCTCCAGGTGGGGCAGCTTCACCGACAGCAGCGCCGCGTGCATCGCGTCGAGCCGGAAGTTCCCCCCGATCAGCGGGTAGTGGTACCCCTTGTCCGACCCGTGCACCCGCAGCATCCGGACCTTCTCCGCCAGCCCGGCGTCATCGGTGCACAGGGCGCCGGCATCGCCCAGCGCGGGCAGGTTCTTCGTCGGATAGAAGCTGAAGCAGCCCACGTCCCCGAACGTCCCCACCCGCTTGCCGCCCAGCGTCGCCCCCATGGCCTGCGCGCAGTCCTCGATCACGCGGAGCCCCCGCCGGTTGGCGATCTCGAGGATCTCCGGCATCTTCGCGGGCAGCCCGAACAGGTGGACCGGGATGATCGCTTTGGTCTTCTCCGTGATCGCCGCCTCGAGGTGGTCCGGGTCGAGGTTGAACGACCGCGGTGAGATGTCAACAAAGACGGGCGTCGCGCCGAGGCGGGCGACGCAGCTCGCCGTGCAGAAGAAGGTGAAGGGTGGCACGATGACCTCGTCGCCCGGCCCGATGTCCATCGCCATCATCGCGACCAGCAGCGCGTCGGTGCCCGACGACAGGCCGATGACGTGCTTCGCCCCGAGATACTCGCCGAGCTCCGCCTCGAACCGGTCGACGAACTCGCCGAGGATGAAGCCGCCCGAGGAAACCACCCGGGCGAACGCGTCCTTGAGTTCGCGGTCGAGCTGCTGGTGCTGTTGGGACAGGTCGATCAGGGGTACGGCCATAACGGAAGCGCCATCCTGGGGTGCGGGGGCGTCAAGGATAGCAGCGTCAGGCGGCTGGGGCTGCCTCAGGCACGGCCGGTTGTCAGAAAGGGTTGACATCGTTCAGCCCGGGAGCGACGCTGACCCCACACCCGCAACCGCCCGTCGGAGCTGCCCCTGATGGCCGATCCCGCCGCCTCGTTCGCCTGCCCCGCCTGCCACAAGCGGTTCGGCTGGAAACCGGACCTGGCGGGCCGGAAGGTCCGGTGCAGCGGGTGCAGCCTGAAGATGCGGGTTCCCGCGGCGGGCGGCACGACAGCGGAAGCCCTCGAGCCTCTGCCCGGAAGCGGCGTTGTTCCAGCCCGGCCCGCCCCGCCGCCCCAGCCGAAGCAGGCAGACGAGTACGAGGTCTCCCTGGACGACGACTTGTCGGCGCTCGCCCCCGCCCGCCCCGCGGGGCCCCCACCCCTGCCGTCGGCCGGCGGCGGCGACAAGTGCCCTTCCTGTGGGCAGAAGGTCAAGCCCGCCGCGGTCATCTGCATCAACTGCGGCTTCAACCTCAAGGCCGGCAAGCGGCTCAAGACCGCCGTCGAGGTCGGCGATGATGACCCACCGGCGCCGGGCGGTCAGCCCGCCTCGGCTGCGGCGGCCGGCCCGCCCCGGGGGATGGACCCCGAGCGGTGGAAGAAGCTCGCCGGCCAGATCCAGTCGCGCGACCACGCCGACCATCCCAGCGACTTCAAGGAGAAGAAGGCTCCGCCCATCCTCCTCGTTGCCGGCGTGCTGCTGATCCTCCTCGACGCGTTCGTCCTGCTCTACAAGGAGCCCGACTACCTCCTCGCGATGCTCGGCACGACCGACCCAACCGCCGCCGGCGTCGCCCGCATCCTCGGCGCCGGCTTCTCGTTCGTGCTCGGCCTGCCATTCATGGTGATCGGCCTGATGATCGTCGCGAAACTGTTCGGCTCCGCGTTCGGCGGGATGCTCATGGCGATCTACAAGCTCGCCGCCGTCCTCCTCCTCACCATCGGCGTGAACCAGGTCTTCGACTCGTTCATGACGCACATCACCGGCGGCGTAGGCGACTTCGTCGGCTACCTCTCCTGGGTCGTCAGTTTCGTCGCCTTCTGGGGCGCCGCGGCGTTCGTCTTCGATGAGATCGAGCCCGGCGAGGTCGTGATCCTCTTCCTCCTCACCTTCTTCGCCCCCGCCTTCATCCTCGGGTTCATCCTGCTCACCGCCCTGTCCGCCTTCATGTAGCCCGCGCCCACCGCACGACAACAGACCGCGGCCGGCCC
>CAZKRE010000116.1:0-11240 GCA_964555075.1 uncultured Phycisphaeraceae bacterium | reverse complement strand
CGCCGAACAGCAACTGGCACTTGTTCGCGAGGCTGATCCGAACGCCCTTGGCCATAGGGTGAGTTTAACGGGCGATCCGCGGTCGAGGGCGGGCGTGAGTGGGGGAGGCAGGCTCTAAGGAAAGCAGGAAAGCGGGAATGGAGGAAGGCAGGCAACGGAAACGCATGGGGCTTGCGGATCAGGGCACCGCCGGATCCCGACGAATGCCGTATAGCCCCAGTTCTGCTCTTTCTGCTTTCCTGCCTTCCTCAGAACGTGTGTGAGAAGGGGTGCCATGGCTCGACCCGCGTCTCGCGGGCAAGCCGTGATGGGCGGCCAATGACGTTCGGCACGGCTTGGTCTCGCTTCGCTCGGCACAAGCCGTGGCACCAAGATCGGCTTCTCACGCACGTTCTAAGAGGCCCCGGTGCCGAAAGCACGTCCCGCGCGGCCGCGTCACGTCACGACGGCGTCGGCCACGTCGGGCGGGAGGTCAGACGCGTCGGGGACGTCGAAGGTGGAGCCGTAACGCATCTGCCGGGCGATACGGTTGTGCTCGTCGCAGATGACGACCTTCGCGAGGTGCTCGTCGAGCTCATCGGGCTGGAGCAGGCCGAAGGCGACGATGATCACCTTGTGCCGGGGCGCGACGAGCTTCGCCGCTGCGCCGTTGACCCCGATGATGCCGCTGCCCGCGGCGCCCTTGATGACGTAGGTCTCGAAGCGGACGGCGTTGTCGATGTCGAGGACAAGCACCGCCTCGTTGGGGCGGATGTCGGCGGCGCGGAGGAGGTCGGCATCGATCGTGATCGAGCCGACGTAGTCCGGATCACACTGGGTGATCGTCGCGCGGTGGATCTTGCCGGTCATCAGCTTGCGGAGCATGATCGCGCCTCGTCCGGGGGGCAACTATTCTACGATGAACCGTTGCCGGGCGTTCGGCAGACCCGCTCGAGCAGGGGGACCAGGCCGTTTTCGATCACCTGGTCCCAGCCCATTTTGGCGACCAGCGCCTGGCCCTGCTCGAGGAGGCGGGCCCGGGCGTCGTCGTCCTGCGGGAGCCGACGGGCGAGTTCCGCGGCGACCCGCTCGGCCTCCCGATCCTCGATGGCGTCCCGCTGCGGCTGTCCGATCGCCTTGAGCTCCTCGATCGTGCCGGCGTGGTTGAGCCGGGTGTAGTCGGCGGTGAGGACGTTCTCGCTGCCCTGGTGGTTGGTGACGCTCTGGACGAAGTTCTCGCAGCCGCAGACGTTGCTGATCACGCAGATCGCCCCCGCGCCCAACGGTTCGAGCGGGCTGATGCCGAAGGGCTCGTACGTCGCCATGCCGAACTCCGCATCGGTCGCGGTGCGGAAGTCGCCGATGTGCATGGCCTCGGGCAGCCGCTTGCCGATCCGGTCGCGTGCCCAGCCGAACTGGTTGACGAGCACGATCTGCAGGTTCGGGTGCGCGGCGTTGAAGGGTTCGATCATCCGGTGCAGGTCGACCTCGGGCCCGACAAGATCGGGGAAGCCCTCGCGGTGCCCGCGGGGCCAGCCGTAGTTCTGCTCCATCGCGTAGACGTCGTGCGGCCGCCGCACGCCGCCCGCCGACGTGAGGATGTAGAGCACGCCCGTCTGCCCCCGGGCCGCGAGGTGGTCGTGCAGGTGGTGGCAGACCTTCACGTCGCGCCAGAGCCCCTTGCTGATGACGGGCCGGGTTACGTGCGACATCAGCACGTCCGGCCGATACCCGAGCAGCTTCTCGCTGTAGTCGGCCAGCATCGCGCGGGCGGCGAGCTTCTCCTCCAGCGTACACGGCTGGGCGGGTAGCCCGTTGTAGACGAGGTCGATCGTGGCCTGGGCGAGCTGCGGGTTGAGGAAGTGCAGCTCATCGCGGGTCCGGTCGCCGACGGCGATCACGCCGTCGCAGAGGTGCGACCGGCTGATGAGGGCGTGTCGGCTGAATCCGTCGAGCGAGCCGAAGAGGTCTTCGACGTAGCGGCCCTGCTCCCGGGCCGCGTCGAGCACGTTGTAGAACATCGTGTCGTGGCCGGGGTGGTTCTCGACGAGGTGGCGGGCGGTGGAGCACTCGTGGGCGTGGAAGATGGTGCGGAAGTCGTCGCCGCCGTCGAGGATCGCCTGCAGCGCCGCGGGCATCCCCATGAACTCGTGGCTGAAGAGGACGCACGGCTTGTCGGCCTCGGCGAGCAGCGCCTGGAGCGCGTAGAACGCGGGCTCGGCGAGGCGGGTGTACTCCTCGTAATCCCAGATGTTCTCGTAGCGATGGCTCTGCAGGCCGAAGGTCTCGGCGAGGCGGAACTTGAAGACGTTGAGCCGGTCGGGGGACGCCTTGAAGACGTCAATGAGCAGCACCTCGGCCTCGCCGGTGCGGCCCTGTCCGGGCGGGGCGTAGTGCCGCTTGCCGTAGACGATGGCGACGTTGAACGCCCACTCGATGGGGCGGAACTTCCCGGCGAGCCCGGCGCGGTCGATCTGATCGACGGTGGAATAGAGGACCTCGCCGTGGTCCCCGAGCCGCTTCTCCGGGTCGGGCGTGATGCCCGCGGAGGTGGGCCCGACGAGGATGGACCGCTTGACGTGCCGCTGGTAGACGGGGGAACACATGAGCCCTTCGAGCACCGTGCCGATCCCCCCGAGTTGCTCGACGGCTTCATGGGTGACGTGGGCGAGGGTGAAGCCGCCTCCGGGCGGGGGGGATTCGGGGGAAGAGGCGGGCGTGGCGCGGGGAGCAGAGGATTTCGCGGTGCTGCGGGAGCGAGCCATCGGCAGGGGATTCCGGTGGTAGGGGGCGCGGGAGGATCGACCGACGGATTGGCCGACCCCGGTACGTCGGTACGGTAGGCGTGTCATCGGCATGCGGTAGCGCGCGGCGACCGTTTTGCCCGCCGGGGGAGTGACGGGTTCACGCTGCTCGGGCAGCCCCATGTGCTTGTCGCGGCCGCCCGTTGCGTTAACCCGGCGGCAGTTGGCTCTCGTCGATGCCCGGCCCTTGAGGGTTGTCCTGGCTCGCGGCCGAGGCGTCGCGGCGGCGCGCGGCAAGGGCGCGGGCCCGGTCGGTGGCGCTCTGCGCCCCGCGGGGCATCGCGATCACGCCCGTCCGCGCCAGCTCGACAATGCCGTACGGCCGAACCAGCTCGATGAAAGCCTCGAGCTTCTCCTCCGTGCCCGCGAGTTCGATCATCAGCCGATCGTTCGACACGTCGACCACCTTCGCCCGGAACAGGTTCGCGAGCGTGATGATCTCCTCTCGCTTGTCGGCCTGGCCCGCCTCGCTCTTGCTCGAAACCTGAACGAGCATCAGGTCCCGCTCCACCCACGCCACGTCCTGGTAATGGACCACCTTCACGACGGGGACGAGCTTTTGAAGCTGCTTGCGGACCTGCTCGAGAATGGCATCGGTTCCCGAGACGACGATCGTCATACGCGAGAGCTCGGGGTTCTCGGTTCGGCCGACGACGAGCGAATCGATGTTGAAGCCGCGGGCGGCGAACATGCCCGCCACCTGAGCCAGGACCCCCGGCTCGTTGGTGACCAGGGCGGCGATGACGTGGCGGAAGATCTCGGGTTGGGATTCGCTCATGTGGCGGATGATACGGCGGCGGGGCGGCGTGCCAAGTCGGAGCATGGGGAGCGGGCACCACCGCAGGCCGTGATGAGCGCCCGGCGCGTGTTGAAAAGCCGTGTATAGAAGCAGGCCGACTGGCCCGGCAACGTCGGGCCGCGAGACGACGACCGGAGGCGACGGGGGCTGCTGAACCGTTAGCGCCGCCGTTACAAGGCTTTACAGATGAGCCGCGAGCTTTCTGGTCCCTCGAGGGTAGCCGGGCGTCTCCATTCAGGCGGCCCGAGACCCGAAGGGGGGCTGTGGAAAAGACCGCGTAGGCGGGCTTCCTCCTCCCGTTTCTTAACCCCGCTCTAACGGAAGGGTTAACTCCGGTTAATGGATGAAACGCATGTCCCCGAAGTTGGGCAGGGGGATCAGGCCGGCGGAGTAGGGCGCGGGGAAGTAGACGAAGAAGGCCCGCCCCATCATCATCTCGCGCGGCACAACGCCCGCCGCGTCCTCGTCCCTCGCCACGCGGTCGGCGAGGAACTGCGTCCGGACCCAGGGATGGAGGCTCGCCTCATCCCAGAACCGTCCGTCGAAGCTCCGCGGGCCGTTGTCGCCTACGCAGAAGAACTCGTCCCGCCCGAGGTGCAGCGGAATCCGGTTCACGGGATTGACCATGCCTCGCGCCGGGCCGTTGCGGTTGCGATCCTGGTAGTAGAGGTCGCGATCGACCTCCACGTTGTGCAGCATGGCGGGGCGATCGACCTCGATCGCGATTTGCGGGACCGACGCGCCCGGCAACGCGGGGCGTGCGAGGATCGCCTCCAGCGAGGCGTCGAAATCGTGCTTGAGCACGCGCTTGCCATCGATCCACACGCTGGCCTGCTGATCGACATACCACAGTTCCACCGACCGCCGGTCGCCCTCCCGCAGCGGCCCGACCGCGGTTTCGACGAGCGGCGTCGCTTCTCCGGACTCGGGGTGGAACGCGTCGAGCACGAGCTGCCCGTCCGACCGCAGCGTCGCCCGCAGGCGGAAAGTTGCGGCATCGTCGCCCAGGCCGGGCAGACGGGCGGTCGTGGAGAAGCGGACGGAGAGCCCGTCGGCACCCGCCTGAACGAGCGCCGCCACGCGGACCTCCTCGACCGGTTCGATGTCGTACTCGTCGTGCCGCTGGTTGTAGGCGTAGAGAGCGGGGGGGAAGTAGCCGCGCTCGACCGCGCGGACCGCCCGGGCGAAGTCGAAGCGGATCTCGCTCGGCCCGTCCCCCTCGTAGGTGTAGGACCGGGTCTGCTCGAGCGTCCACGCTCCCGTGTCGGACGTGGCCCAGGGGACCGCCCACCTCCAGTCGGAAAGCCGGCCGCGTCCCTCGTCGCGGGGGATGTACTGGCTGTGGTAGACGGGCTGGAACACCGCCCGCTGGACCTCCGGGCGTTCAGGCTTGCGGGCGATCGTCCACGCGCCGGGCTCGCCGGCGTCGGCCGGGGCGGGCTGGACGTAGACGTTGCCTTCGTAGAGGTGCAGGTTCTCCTCGGGCAGGCCGACGAGCCGCTTGATGTAGTTCTGGTGGGGCGAGGAGGGGTTCTTGAAGACGACCACGTCCCACCGCCTCGGTTCGCTGACGGTGTAGAGGTACTTGTGGACGAGGATCCGGTCGCCCGACTGCGGCGTGGCGGGCCCGGCGAGGGTGTTGGGGGCGCGGCACATGGGGCAGGTGTAGACCGCGCTCTCGCCCGGCGCCAGCGGGCGGGGCAGGGACTCCGGGCCGCTGGAGACCATCGCCTCGCGCGGCCAATCGGATTCGAAGTGGTAGCCGCACTGGTCGCAGGTGACGGAGGTGTGGGCCCCGAGCAGGGTCGGCGCCATCGAGCCGGTGGGGATGACGAACGCCTCGACGACGTAGGCGCGGAAGACGAACGCGAGGATGAAGGCGATGACGATCGATTCGATCGTCTCCTTGATCGTCTCGTCGGCGCCCCGATCGGCGGGGGTTGGACGGGCCGGGGATGTCGCACGGATATTTTCGTCGGCCACGCCTTGCTCCCGGGGGGGAGGCCCATTCTAATACCGCGTCCCGATCCCGCTGGCCAGCGGGCGAGGGCGGACCCGGCGCCGTGCCGGGCTCCACCAGCCACGTCACCCAAGCCCGCCACGCCATGACTGCTCAGATCTTCGTCAGCCTCGTCACGCTCGCCGTCGTGCTCAACGTGATGCTGCTCGTGTGCGCGTACCTGATCCTCCTGGAGCGGAAGGTTGCCGCGTGGACGCAGGACCGCGTCGGCCCCAACCGCACGATGTTCCACTTCGGGCAGGACAACCTGCTCCGCAAGATCCCGGTGGTGAGCATCGTCACCCGCCACCGGCTCTTCGGGCTCGGACAGGCGCTCGCCGACGGCGTGAAGCTATTCTTCAAGGAGGACTACACCCCGCCTCACGTCGAGCGGTGGCTGTTCGTCCTCGCGCCGATGCTTGTCATGATCCCCGCGATGATCGGCTGGGCCGTCATCCCCTGGGGTGGCCTCTACGCCTTCCCGGGCGTCGAGGCGCTGGGCATCGAGCCGGCTCTCACCAGCGTCGCCGTCGCCCCCATCAGCATCGGCGTCGTCTACATCCTCGCCATCGGCTCGCTCGCGGTCTACGGCGTCGTGCTCGGAGGCTTCGCGTCCAACAACAAGTTCTCGTTCCTCGGCGGTGTCCGCGCCACCGCTCAGATGGTCAGCTACGAGGTCCCCATGGGCCTGTGCGTCCTGGTCCTCCTGCTCACCTTCCGCTCCACCGACGCCAGCGTCATCACCGGCATGCAGGCCCTGGGCGGCGAGGGCGGCATCTGGGGCATCTTCATGCACCCGATGCTCGCCATCATCTTCTTCACCTGCCTCCTCGCCGAGGCCAACCGCGCCCCCTTCGACCTCGCCGAGAGCGAGCAGGACCTCGTCGGCGGCTATCACACCGAGTACGGCTCGATGAAGTGGGCCCTGTTCTTCCTCGCCGAGTACATGCACATGATCACCGGCTCGGCGTTCTTCTGCATCCTCTTCCTCGGCGGGTGGGACCTGCTCCCCTTCGTCGCCGAACTGCCCCTCGTCGGCGGGATCGGACTCGTCCTCCTCAAGGCCCTCATCTTCTCCGTCAAGGTCCTCATCCTGATCTTCATCATGATGTGGGTCCGCTGGACCTTCCCCCGCTTCCGTTTCGACCAGCTCATGCGGCTCGCCTGGCAGGGGCTCATCCCCATCACCATCGCCATCATGGTCTGCACCGGCGGGATCATCTTCCTCGGCCTCGAGGAGCGGTGGCTCAACGCGGTGCTCTTCCTCCTCGTGAACGTCGGCGTGACCATCGCGGCGGCCATGATCGCCCCGATGCTCCCCAAGGGCCCGCCCATCAACCGCCGGGTCCCGCTCGCCGGGTCACGCTTCAGCCCGCTCCCCGACGCGACGCCTTGATCGGCTGCCGCCCGCACGGGCTGCGAGGCGATCCGTCCCATCATGGTCAGACGAGGCCCCCGACCACGCTCGAACCGTCCGCCACCGGTCGAGCCGTTCCTGCGAAGCCGGGTCCGCCGCCGACGGCTCGGCGGGCTGGCGATGATCGTGCTCCTCGTCGCGATGGTCGCCGCCGACCGCTCCGGCTGCGGGCTTCTCGCGACCGATGACCTCCACCGCTTCGACGGCCGGACCTTCACCGTCCAGCGCGTGGTGGACGGGGACACGCTCGTGCTCGACGCGCCCGACGGCAACCGGGGCACGACGCGTGTCCGCCTCTGGGCGATTGATGCGCCGGAGCTGGGCCGGCCGGACGAGAACCGGCCCGCCGAGCCGCTCGCCGACGCCGCCAAGGCACGCCTGATCGAGCTCGCCGAGGGGCGGCCGGTCACCTTCGAACTCGAACCGTCCAGGGTCCGTGACCGGTACGGCCGGGTGCTGGCGTTCCTCGAGCTGGACGATGGCACGGTCCTCAACGAGCGGCTCGTCCTCGAGGGGCTCGCCCGAGCCGATGGTCGCTGGCCCCATCGCCACCTCGAGCGGTACGAGACGCTCGAACGCGCCGCGAGGAAGCAGAAGAAGGGGATCTGGGCGGAGTAGGGCACGGTCGTCGTTGCCGCGACCGGCCCACATTCCGCGGCCCGGACAAGCGGCGGGGCGATCCGCTCTACAATCCCGCCCATGCCGCTGGATCAGCCGCAGACAGCCTCGCACAAGTTCGGCCACGACGTGCGGATGACCTTCGGCGAGCACATCGAAGACCTGCGCCGACGGCTCCTCTATGCGCTCGCGGGGGTTCTCGCGGCTGGGCTCTTCACCCTGTTGCCGCCCGTGACCTTCCGCCTCATCGGCTGGCTGGCCCAGCCGTTCATCCAGACGCTCGGCGCGATGGGCTTCCCGCCGCAGACCTACGTCTCGGATCCGACGCTGGGGTTCGGCATCTACATGAAGGTCGGACTCGTCGCCGCCATCATCCTCGCCGCCCCCTGGGTGCTGTACCAGGGTTGGCGGTTTGTCGTCGATGGGCTCTACCCCCACGAGCGGCGGGCGGTGCACCTGCTCGCGCCGCTGAGCGCGTTCATGACGCTCGCCGCCGTCCTCTTCACCCGCTACGTGCTCCTGCCGGTGAGCCTGGCGTTCTTCGTGAAGTTCGCCACGCTCTTCCCCGAGGTCGAGCCGGGGCCGCCGGAGCTCATGGTCCGCCTGCTCGTGGACGAGGACCGGACGACGGGACACGTGGAGCCCGACCTGGTCGCCACGCTGCCCCGGCTCCCCGTGCTCCCGGCCGACCCGGTCGCGCCTGAAGACGGCGCGTGCTGGATCAACCAGGAAGACGGCAAGATGAAGGCCTTCTTCAACGGGCGGGTCCACGTGCTGTCGATCGCATCGACGCGGATGCTCGAGGTGATCCCGAACCTGCGCGAGTACATCCACTTCGCCACGCTCGTGGGCCTCGGGAACGTGGTGGCGTTTCAGTTGCCGGTTGTGATGCTCGTGCTCGGATGGACACGCCTCGTGGAGCCGGAGGCTCTGCGTAAGCTCCGCAAGTACGCGTTCTTCGGGTGCGCAGCCGCCGCGGCGATCCTCACGCCCGCCGACGTCGTCAGCATGCTCGTGCTCATGTTCCCGCTCTACGGCCTGTTCGAGCTGGGCCTGCTGCTCATGCGGTGGAGCTACCACCGGGCCACGCCTGCCGGCGGGCCGGATGGCGAGGAGTGACCGTCGGAGCCGGGTGTGCGATCGCGTGCTACAGGGCCGGGGGGCGGTCCGGTATCGCTGCCGCGGGCGCTTCAAGCAGGTCGTCGCCGCCGACGCCTTCCAGCACCCGCTCCATCGTCATCGCCTGCTCCACAGCGTACGGCCCGACGCGCGTCCGGCGGAGCGACGCGAGGTGGCCCCCTGTCCCGAGCGCGGCGCCCAGGTCCCGGGCAAGGCTGCGGATGTAGGTCCCGCGGCCGCAGGTGATCCGCAGCGTCAGGGCTGGCCAGCCGAACGCCAGCACCTCGATCGAGTCCACCCGCACCACCTTCGTCGGCATCTCCACCGTCACGCCACGCCGCGCCAGCGCATATGCCCGCTGCCCGCCGACGTGAACCGCCGAGTAAGCCGGCGGCGTCTGCTCGATCCGCCCAATGAACCGCGGCAGCACCGCCTCGATCTCCCGCCGATCCAGCCCGTCGGTCGCGCCGGCGACCTCCACCCGCTCCCCCTCGCGGTCATCGGTCGTCGTGAATGCGGAAAGGTCGACCTCGGCGTCGTAGACCTTGGTCATCCCCATGATGGTCTCGACCGCCCGCGTCCCCTTGCCCAGCAGGCAGATCAGGACCCCCGTGGCGAGCGGATCGAGCGTCCCCCCGTGTCCCACCTTCGCGCCCCCAGCCGCCCGGCGAACCCGGCGGACGACGTCCATCGACGTCAGATGCAGCGGTTTATCGACGACGAGCAGGCCGTTCAGGTCCGGATTGTGGTTCTTCGGCCCTCGGCCCACGCGGGCCTCCTTTACAGACGGTGCAGAACCCATACCATAACCCGCCCGCACCACCGCGTGCGGCTTGGGAGAGGTGTCCGAGCGGCTGAAGGAGCAGCACTGGAAATGCTGTATGGGGCTTGTCCCCATCGCGGGTTCGAATCCCGCCCTCTCCGTTTTCGCGTACGTCTGTCGAACAATCACTTGCGCTCACCCAAAGCCCCGGCAACCCCGGGGCTTGGGGTGTTATGTGAATCTGCAGGGAACCCGTTCTTCGTTGAAATCCGGGCCACGGAGACGGCCTTTTCGAGCAGGTTCTCTTGGGCCGATTGATGCAGTGCGGAATTGGCGGCGGGAAGCTATGTCGAGCGCTTGAATGCAGGTAGACTGAGGCGGACGAAGGGAGTCATAGCTTCAGGTGCTTGAGATTCGTTTGACACCCGCGGCTCATCTTGCCCTGGACGCGGAGGCCGAGCAGGTCACGTCGATGTCGTTCGGGCAGGTGCGTGCTGCTTTCGAACGCGACTGGCGGGCGGGGCTGTTCATGCTGGCGGCGGAGAAGGTCCGTATTAAAGATGCACTGACGCCGGGGTATTGGTGCCGAATTGCGGAACATTATCTCACCGGCCTGTGCCATTTGCCGGGTACGAGCACCGAGGTTTGCGTGGCGTCGCCCTCGGAGGCAGAACTGGCGAAGTGGGTGCTGTCGGCTCCGCCGATGACGGGCGGGGAATATCTTTCCGCTTCCGCATTGGGCCACATCTGGGATGCGCTGGATGGATGGGTCCAGACGCAGGTGGCGCAAGCGGGGGATCTGGAGGCATTTCTCACCGCGCACGCTCCGAAGTGGCAGCAGGTTGGCCGTGTCTGCTTTCACCTGGCGGAGAACAAGAACGATCCGGACCGCCCCTTCGCATTTCTGGCGACTTATGCCACCGGCTTCGGCGCCGGCGGCAGGCTCAAGCATCTGCCGCTGGGCCGGGCGTTGGAGCAATACGCCGGTGCGAAGAACAAGCCGGTGCTGATCAAGCTGCTGACGCCGGTGCATGAAGCAACCAGGCGATGCGCATGGGTGAACGACCTGGTGAATTCGGGGCAGGTTTATCAGCCGCATGCATGGTCGGCGGAGCGGGCGTATACATTTTTGCGCAGTGTGCCGGCGCTGGAAGAGAGCGGCCTGGCGGTGCGCGTGCCGGACTGGTGGAAGAAGCGACCGCGGCCGCAGGTGGCGGTGACGATCGGCGAACAGAAGCCATCGCAACTGGGGGTCGACGCGCTGCTGGCGTTCGACATGCGGGTGGCGGTGGGTGATGAGGTGCTGACGCGGCAGGAGATCGAACAGCTTCTGGCCGGGCAAGACGGGCTCGTGCTGGTCAAGGGGCAGTGGGTGGAGGTGGATCGCGCGAAGCTGCAAGAAGCGCTTCGACAGTGGGAAACAGTGCAGGAGCAGGCGGCGGGCGGGGGCATTTCGTTTATCGAGGGCATGCGTCTGCTGGCTGGGGCATCGAGTGACCTCAAGCACGAGGATGAAGCGGAACAGCAGCGCCAGTGGGCATTCGTTGAGCCGGGCGAGGGAATGCGGGAGATGCTGGCATCGCTGCGCGACCCGGCGCGGCTGATCCATGTCACGGCCGGCAAGGGTTTGAAAGCCACGCTGCGGCCGTATCAGCACGAAGGCGTGGCGTGGCTGGATTTTCTCAATCGATTGGGCTTGGGCGCGTGCCTGGCTGACGACATGGGTCTGGGCAAGACGGTGC
>CAZKRE010000115.1:2372-11268 GCA_964555075.1 uncultured Phycisphaeraceae bacterium | reverse complement strand
GACGCTCGCCCTGATCATGTACAGCGACGACTCGGAGGGTTGGTTCCCGCGGGTCCACTGGGGGCTGGGGAACGCCTTCAAGGAAGCCAATGGGGGTCGGCCGCCCGCGATCAGGCAGTACTTCGGCCGCGGCGGGCCGGTCAGCGGCGGCAGCAGCCACGCTGGCGCGCTCAACGTCCTGCTCTGCCCCTCGCAGGGGAGCGTCGAGCCGGGCTACGTGAACTACAACACCGTGACCACCGGGACCACCTACCGCATCGCTGCGGGCCACGGTGGCGACGCTACCACCAGCGCGCTGTGGTATGGATGGGCCACCCAGTCGCGACGCTGGCCGCCGAGCGCCTACCCCGACGGCGACTACGGCTCCCCGGTCCCCAACATCAAGATGGCGGGGCGGGAAACGCTCCAGCCCAGCGAGCAGCCGACGCTCCTCGACGGCTGGGGGGCAACCGGCGAGTACCGCGTGCATGGAGGCAAGTTCTACACGCTGTATATCACCGGCAGCGACGCCCAGCTGAACAACCACGCCTCCGGCTCGAACGTCGCCTTCCTCGACGGCCACGGCGAGTTCCGGGCCTCGCGCGACTTCCTCCGCGGCTACCGGCTGGATGCCCAGGACTGGGCACGCTGGTAACGGGCGGCGAGAAATGCGGCGCGGGGGCTTGGCTCAACGTCGACCGAATCGCGTGGGCGCAACCTGTGCGCCCCCGAGATGGCGAGCGGCCGCCTTCTGCGACTCATCGAAGGACGCGGCTGCGCCCGGGCTGTCACACGGCGGCAGGGGCAGGCGCGTCCGACAGGAGCCGCTGACGCGTCTCCCGCTCGAAGGCCCTCAGGTCGATGACGCTGTACTTCTTCCGCGCGGCTTCGGCGGCGTGGGCCATCAGGTGGCTCTCCAGCGCCGCGCGTGCCGACGTGAGCAGCCCCTCGCTCGACCCTCGCCGGACGGCATGGACGAAGGCATCCATGATGATGCGGTCGCTGCCGCCGTGCGTGCCCTTGATCTCCAGTGGCCGGATCACCACTTCCCGCTGCGGAGAGAAGGTCCAGGCGCGCACGACACGTTCGACGGCGTCGTAGGCGATCTCGCCGTTGGTGCAGGAGAGCTTGCAGATGCGGCGTTCGTGGAAGTTGTGGCCCGCCATCGTGAACGACGCGGTGACGTCGTTGTCGAACTCGATCTGCACCACCTGATGGTCCACGACGTTGTTGTCGCAGTGGTAGACGCAGCGGCCGAAGGGGTGGGTCCGCAGCATCTCGGCGACCTGGGCGCGGTCCGCGACCACGCCCATCTGGCGGAGGTAGGCGGGGTCGGTTTCATCCGTCAGGTAGATCTTCGAGACGTGGTAGGGGCACTCGGCCTCGGCGGGGCAGCCGTCGAGGCAGTAGGGCGGCGCGCCGGCGGGGGCGTTCTCCGGGCGGAAGTGGCTGAGCGATCCGAACGAGCTGATCCGCCGCGGCGCGACGCCGACGAGGTGCCGGAGCAGGTCCATGTCGTGGCAGCTCTTGGCGAGGATCATCGGGCTCATCCGGTCGTTGCCGAAGAAGCCGCGCACGTAGGAGTGCGCCATGTGGTGGTAGCTGAGGTTCTCGCTGTGCTGGACGGTGATGATCCGGCCGTACTCGCCGCTGTCGAGCAGTTGCTTGATGGTCGCGTAGCCGGGCTGGTACCGCATCTGGTGGCAGACGATGAAGATGCCGTCATGACGGTTGGCGGCGTCGCAGATCCGCATGGCGTCGTCGAGGGTGCGGCCGAGGGGCTTTTCCGACAGTACGGCGTAGCCGAGCTCGAGGCCGCGGAGGATCGGCTCGACCCGCCGATCTTCCAGCGTCGCCACGATCAACCCCTGGCAGAGCCGAGGCTGGGCGAGCAGATCGGTATCGGAGGCGTACTGCCGCTCCGCCGGGATGCCGTGCGCCTCGGCGAAGACGCGGCGCTTGACGGGGTCCGGCTCCGCCACCGCTACAAAGCGGCACTGGTCCGGCTGGGCCAGGGCATAGGCGCCGAAGATGCCGCGGCCGCGGTTGCCTGCGCCCAAGAGCGCCAGTTCAACGGGCTGTCTGCCGACGGGGCGGGAGTCACGTGAGGCGGTGCGGCCGTGCGACACGGTTGTCATGGGAGTCGTCGTCCGAAAGAAGGTTCCGTAACGCCGGCCCGCTCAACCGAGTGGCGCCGGCAGCGCTAACCGAATGCGTTGGGTGGCCCGGCGCAGCCTTACACCGCAACCCCGTGCTCCAGCACCTGAGCGTCCTCCGTCAAGCGGTCGCGGAGGTGGCGGTACTCGATCTCCTGCACCGCACACCCCGCTTCGATCGCGAGGCAGGCGGCGGTCGCCGCCGACTGCCCGAGGATCATGCCCACCGGCTCCATCCGGATGGAGCCGAAGGCGATGTGGGACGCCGAGAGGCACCAGGGGACCAACAGGTTGGCGCACTCCTGCTGACGGGGCACGATTGCGCGGTAGCTGATGGGGTAGGGGGCCGAGGGGGGGACCTCCACGTTGCCCTCGTTGACCGCGATGCCGTCGATGGCGAGGCGGCGGCAGTTGTGCGAGTCCATCGTGTACGCCGCCATGCCCACCGGGTCGTCCACGACGACGGCGTGCCGGCAGTGGTGCTCGGTCATGACGACATCACCGACCATCCGGCGGGCCTCACGAACGTACAACTCGTGCGGCCAGCCGCCGGTCTCGGCGAACTCATCGAGCGGCAGCCCCCACCCCCGGACCTCGCTCTGGATCTCTTCGGGCACGCGGTCATCGTTGGCGAGGAACCACATCATCCCCTGGTGGTAGGTGACGTGGTCCTGGAAGATCCGCTCGCGGGTGGCGTAGTCGCCCTCGGCCCAGTCGTAGTTCATCCCGATGTTGTCGGAGGAGAAGCCGCCGTAGTTGTTCGTGTCGGTCTTGCCGTTGGGCATCGCCCGCGTGAGCCGCAGCACATCCCACACGCCGCCGCGGAGGTATCGCAGCAGCAGCTCGTAGCGGAGGGGGTCGTAACCGTCGGGCTTGGGGAACGGCTTCTGATTCTCCTTGACGCTACTCATGCAGAGCCGGAAGTTGTACGCCTGGACGCAGCGGTCGCCCTGGCCGTTCTTGCCCGGGGGCAGGTCCTGGACGCCCGGGAGCAGGCCGCTCGCGGGGTCACCCTCGGCGCGGTAGGGGTCGACGGGCACGCGGAAGCGGTGGTTCGGGCTGCCGAACTGGATGCCGTTGAGTGTCTCGCCGTAGGTGTCGTTCGACTCCCGGCCGACGTGGTAGCGGACGCCCGCCTGAGCCATCAGGTCGCCCTCATAGCTGGCGTCGATGAAGACGGGGGCGCGGAACGTGCTGCCGTTGTCGGTGGCGAGGAGCGTGATCCGGTTCCCGTCCATGCGGACCAGTTGGAGCCGGTGCTCGAAGAAGACCTCGACCTGGGCCTCGTCGAGCATCTGGTGGAAGAGGCGTTCGGCGACGGAGGGCTCGAAGGTCCACATCTCCTCCTGGCCGTAGTGCTCGCCCAGGCGGCGGTAGAACTCGCGGGAGATGCCGCCGATGGCGTCCTTGTTGCCGATGTCGGTGGCGCCCAGCCCGCTGGTGGTCAGGCCCCCGACGTGCCGGCCGAAGACCAGCAGGACGGCACGCTTGCCCATGCGGTGGGCCTGGATGGCGGCGGCGACGCCGGCGGAGGTGCCGCCGTAGATCACGACGTCCGCGTCGACGACCCGCGGTGCGGGCGCGTCTCGCAGCGGGTAGTAGTACTTCAGGCCGGGGGCGGGTGTCTTTGGGGGGGTCACCATGAAGTCGTAGCCTGTCATTCTATGCACTGGGGCAGGGGCTGGTTGGAGCGGGATCAGTTGCGGAACACGCAGTGGTCGTCCCACATCGCGTCCTTGTCCTCGTATTTGAACGTCTCGACGTGGCCATCGCCGAACGCGAAGTTCCCGTCGCCGATGTGGCCGTTGCCGCCGTGGCGGAATCGCACATAGGGTGGCTTGAGGTAGGTGGTGTTCTCGAAGATCTCGATGCCGTACGCGTCACCAAGAACGATGTACTTCGAGACCTCGTCAATGCGGCGCCACACACCCTGACGAACCGTCCCGCCGTTGAGGGAGACTTTCCGTGCCGCGACGCCCGCGTTCATGCTGTAATCGGTTCCCCACCCCGGCTCATTGTGCGGATCTGCCGATGGGCAGAACAGCACGTGATCGAAAGAGTTAAGAATGTTGTTGGCCGCGGGGCCAACATACTTTGACCATTGCGGCAGGTAGCGATGGCTCTTGAGTTGAAACATCCACGCCGACTGCGCGTTCACGGGGTGAGAGGACTCGTACCAGATAGCCGGCAACAGGTAGTCGTCGTAGTCGTTGGCGTACATCGCCATCGCCAGATAAACCTGCTTCTGGTTGCTCCCGCACGCGATCCGCTGGCCCGACTGCCGGGCCATCTGCAGCGCCGGCAGGAGGATCGCGATCAGGAGGGCGATGATGCTGATCACGACGAGGAGTTCGATGAGGGTGAACGCCCGGTGCCGCGTGTGCGAGGGGTGGTGGGTCATCATGCGGAGCTCCAGAGCTTGGCCGCGCCCGGCTGTGCGGGCGTGGCGGTTGGGTACGAATCACCAGAGCGGGCGGTGGCTGACCTCCGACAGGTGGTCCAGGTAGGCCCGGTAGTCGGTGATCCGGTTGTGCGGATCGACCTTGGCGTCGGGCAGGCTCCGCCGGAACTCGAACACCTCGGCGACCGATTGCGGGTACTGGGTCATCTGGTAGACCCAGGCGTCGAGGGTGATGCGGGTGTCGGTCCGCCGGTCGAAGGCGACGTCGCGGCGGGGGTGGTAGAAGTCGTTGGTGTAGTCGGTCCACACTTCCTGGTAGGGGCGCATCACCTCGGGGAGGGGCGACTCGACGTACCCGCCGGGGCTGTTGACCGGGCTGGTGCCGCTGCCGATGAGGAACTGCGAGAAGCCGCCGAGCGCGTTGTACTCGACGTGCCGGCGGGGCGCGATCTTCAGGTCGTGCTCGATGCCGTGGCGGTAGGAGTGGGAAGCGGTCCAGGGCCGTCGCCAGGTGATGTACTGCGTCGCGTTGAGCGCGGCCTGCATCGCCACCGCGGAGATGACGGAGACGTAGGCGGCTTCCTGCTCCGCGGCGGGGTCGCCGACCCGCCGGGCCAGCCGAGCCATGGCGGCTCCGGCGGCGTGCATGACGCCGCTCTCCTGCAGGCCGTTGCCCAGCCGCAGCCCGCTGAGCGAGTCCCACGACAGGCCGATCGCCCAGTCGTGGCTGTTGCGGATGGTGTTGAAGAACCTTTGCACCTGAGGCCACTCGTCCCGGAGGCGGGCGTCGTCGTCGAAGGTGTGGACGTACCGCCAGATCGCGTAGGTCCGCAGCCCCTCGTAGTAGGGGGCGTCGATCGCCATGTTCTGGAAGGCGTAGGTCGGGAAGCTCAGTTCCAGGCCGGTGACAGGGTGCTGGATCGTCGTCACCAGCGGCACCTCGCGGAGGTTCTCGCGGAGACGGTCCCGCCACGACGCGTCGGCCACGCCGGTCTCGAAGAGGAGCTGCGCTTCCGCGGCGAGCTCGGCCTTGAGCCGGTCCCGCAGCGGCGGGTCGAGGTAGGGCAGGGTCAGGTACAGCGCCGTCGCGGGCACGACGGCCAAGCCCGGCTCGTACTTGCCGCCCCGGATCGCCCGATCCCACGGCCGGGTCGTCAGTTCCTCATCCAGGTACTCCGCCACCAGCCGGTTCAACTCGGAGCGGTAGGCTCCGAGAGTCGCCTCGGGCGCGGGGGTGACCTCGCGAACTTCGCGCACCAGGTGCAGCAGGTCGCCGGCGCTGAAGCGGATCTCGGCCGCGTCCTGCGCGGCGACGTAGGGGCCGTAGAGCGTGGCGAGCCCCAGGTCGCTCACCGGCTCGCTGACGGCGATCGGGATGTTGCCCGCGGCCGCCGCGAGGGGGAGCGTGGGGTTCAGCGGCGCCAGCCGGATGCCGCGGGTGCCCCAGGCGTCTTGGATGTCCAGGTGGTGGAACCGGTCCCGCACCACGACGCGGTCCCCGTCGTAGTCGGCCCCCGCGTGGCGCTCGACGCCGGCGGGGGCGCTCACGAGCACGCGGGACCAGTACCGGCAGCGCTCGGCCACCTCAGAGGGGACGCCTTCGGCCCAGCCCTGGGTCGAGGCGGGTGTCTGCAACGTGACACCGAACAGCGGCATCACCTGGACCCGCTTCGCCGCCCCGGAGAAGACCATCCGCAGCGAGCCCGACTCGACGCGGGCGGTATCCGGCCGCGATTCGAGCACGAACAGCAGGGGGATGTCGAACTCGTCCCAGCCGCCGGCGCCGTGGAACCACGCGAGGATGTAGTTCGCCGTCATCCGCCGGCCGTCCACGCCCTCGGCGGCATCGACGACGACCAGTTTGCCGTCTCGCTCGTAGGCCAGGCGGGTCGGCAGCCCGATGCCGTGGCGGGCGAGGCCGTCGAGCCAGCGGATGGCGCTCGCGTCGGTGTCGACGAGGATGGCGGGGCTGACGGTGCTGAGGCGGAAGTCCAGCCGGTGCCCATCGGCGTAGGTATACCGGTAGTTCCGCGCGACCCAGCTCGATTCCGTCGCCTCGATCCGATCGAGCTGGTCGCCGATGACGACCTTGCCGAGCAGCCACGCGTCATCGAGGCCGTCGTACTGATGGCCCGCGGCGCGGTGGAACCGCCCGGCACTGCCCTCGGGGACCGGGCGGATGTTGGTCATGAACATCAGCGGCGCTTCGTCGGCGTTGGAGATCCGGGCCGACATCGTGACCCCGGCCCGGGCGTCGGGGCCCGTGAAGTCGTCCACCGGGAACCGCTCGGGCGTGTAGTGCCGCGGCCCGTACCGCCCGATGGCCGCGCCGCTGACGTCCGCGGGGAAAGCGTCGCTCCCGAGCGCCTTGAGCCCTTCGTCCACCGGCAGGTCGAACCGCACCACCTCCGCCGGGTCCACGACGGCGAAGGGGATCGACCGGGACCAGTACTCCCGTCCGTCGATCGTGTAGGTCAGGTCGCACCGGTACACGCCCACGGCGTCGGGAGCCTGGAAGCGGAAGAGGCTGCCGTTCCACGCACCCGGCTCGACCGACAGCGACGCCGACTGCGTGTTCAACGCCTCGTCGCCACGGAAGACGGTGGCGGTGAGCTCGCCGCCGGTGAGCGGCTCGCCGAAGAGCTTGAGCAGGTCGGGCTTCACCAGGAGGTCGCCGCCGGGCGCGAAGTGGTTGAGGTGCTCGACGTCCGAGAGCAGGTTCAGCAGCGAATCCGCCGGCTCGTCGCTCTTGAGCGCCATCCGAGCGAGAAGCGTGTCCCGCTGGAGGGGCTGGAGCGTATAGCGGCCAAAGTCCAGCCCGCCGCGGTGGCCGATGGCCACGCGGATCGCGATCGTGTTCCGCCCCGGCCGGAGCATCGACGCGGAGATGGGGTACTTCCGGTAGACGCCCGAGGCCCCGAAGATCAGCGTCGGCGGCGGCGTGCCGTAGCTCCCCGCCGCCTCGCCGTTGACAAATACCTCGTCGTACACCGACACCCGGCCCAGGTCCAGCAGCAGGTCACGGTCGGCGAATGCCTCGGGCAGGTCGAACGAGACGCGGTACCACACCCACCGGTGCGCGCCGATCTGCGGCACGACCGATTCGCCGACGCGCACCTCGCGCCAGCCGCTGTCGTCGAAGTCGGGCGCGGCGAACGCCGGATCGTCCCCGCCCTTCGCCTTCCAGCCCGTCAGCCGGAGCGGCTCGCCTTCGAGCGGGTAGGGGAGGTTCGGGTAGTCACGGAACGTCAGCGGCCGGACGTCCGGGCCCGCCTCGACCGTCGCGTAAGCCTCCAACTCGAAGAGCTTGACGTACCCGGCCCCATCGGTGCGGTTGGCCTGGTAGCGGATCCTCTGCGTGGTCACGGGGGTGATGTCGAACGCCAGCCGGCGTTCCGAGGCGTCCAGGGAGCGGACGTGGACGTTCTTCCACGCCCCGCCATCCCAGTGCTGCAGGACGTACTCGGTGCCGTAGCGGTGGGTCGACGCGGGGTAGTCGGGGTAGGCGACGATCCGGTGGATCGTGCGGGGCTCGGCGAACTGGACCTCGAGATAGTGCGGCTCGCGGGACTGGTGCGAGATCCACCGGCTCGCGGGGCTCGCCCGGTCGCCGTCGATCGCCTTCTCGGGCGCATATTGCGTGGACGTCTGGCCCTGGTGGGAGAAGGGTGCGTCGGTGACGGCCGTAGCACCCGCCTCGGCGGCTGCGACGTTCAGCTCGATGGTCTGGGCGTCCAGCGGGGCCGCGAACAGCAGCAGCGACGCAAAAAAGCAGGTGAACGAGGGGCGCAATACGCTTCCGATGGGCATCTGATGTGGGCTCCAACTGCGTCCCGGATCCGTCCCGGGGGCTACCGAGGTCGAGTGAAAGGGGCAGGCGGGCGCTGCGCGCGGCGGATGTGAGGGCTCGCCAACCCTCTCGTGAGGATAGCGTGCCAATGGCGGAGGATCAACAACTTCTTGCACGATCGCCCTGAACACGGCGTCAATGTGCAACTATTCAGCATTCAATGCCAGCAGCCGCGAGGGCCTGCGGCGTCCCGCCTTCCACCGTGCCGAGCCGTTGGTGCTGCTTGCGGAAGGCGCGAGGGGTGAGGCCGGTCTTGCTGCGGAAATACCGGCAGAAGTAGGCGACGTCGCGGAAGCCGGTCTGCTCGGCGATATGGCCGATCTTGGCGCCGGTGTGGACGAGCAGGTCCTGAGCGGTTGCGAGCCGGCGGGCCTCGACGAGTTGCTGGAACGACTGCCCGGTGAGCTGGCGGACGACGTGGCTGGCGCGGGAGGGGGACAGGGACAGCCGCCGGGCGAGTTCCCCGAGCGTCGGCGCCGGCGTGAGGTTCTCGCGGATGTAGGTCTCGAT
>CAZKRE010000115.1:0-2272 GCA_964555075.1 uncultured Phycisphaeraceae bacterium | reverse complement strand
CGGTTCCGGGGTGGTTTCGCGCAGGAACTGGCCGATGAACAGCACCGCCACGAGCAGCCCCTCGTTCCAGATGGGTAGGAGCACCTCATCCGCTCCGGCGTGGCAGGTGCGGATGAACGGCGCATCGTCCGGGGCCGGGCGGCAGATCCGCGACAGGTCGTAGAAGTCGCACTTCAGGCACGCCTGCCGGTCGCGATCCTTGACCGCGACACAGAAGGGCGAGCGGTGGATGTGGAACTGGACGGGCAGGACGAGCCGGCCGGCGTCGTCGTGCCAGCAGTTGGACAGGGTCCGGATGCAGACCAGCCGGCCGGTGGTTTCCTCGAACGCGGTCAATGTCGCCGCGACCTCGCGCCGCAGCTCGGCGAGGTCGTTGTCGAGAAGGGCAGCTGGTTCCCCGTTCATCGGCTCATTGTAAGAGCGGGCCGCGGCGCGTGAGGCTCGCCAAGATATCTCTTGACTTGGACCCAAGATGGTAGGATACTTGAATGGATCGACTGCTGTCGACAGAAAAGTTCTAGTTTGAGGCGTTTCCATCCAACACATCCTCGCCCCCGTAAACCTCAGGAGGGTTTCTCGATGAGCCAGTCCGTCAAGCGTGCCGCGTCCATGCTGTCCGTCGGCCTTGCCGCCGCCCTGGTCGCGGCACCCGCGTCCGCGGACGTCGTGCTGGTGAATGACACGTTCGATACCGCAGGCCCCGCCACCGGGTGGTACTCCATCAAGGGGATGACGGGCATCAGCGCGGGTCCGGGCTCTAACTCGATGGTGGGCGAAAGCGTCTTCATTGGTGATACGGTCGCTGCACTCAACCTCGTGGCCCGCCCGTTCACCGCGGTGACGCTCGCGAACGTGGGTGACTCGATTTCCGTGAGCTTCGACTTCCAACTCATTGGGACTTTTGGAACGTCGAATCCTGTTGACCACCGGCCCGCGTTCGGGTTGTACAACTCAAACGGCCCGCAGGTCGCCGCAGACGATGAAGTCGCCAAAACTCTCGCCGACTTCGGGTATCAGGCTCGTTTCTACACCGCCAGCAGTTCGTCGACCGCTACTTTGGCCCACGAGTCCGGCGTCGCCAATGATGGGCCGCTGGAGGGGACTGATCCTTTCACGGTTGTCACCGACGCCACCTTCACTGCCAGCCAGAGATACGATCTCCGCCACTACGAACTGATCCTCACGCGCGTGCTGAACGGCAGTGATCCGGCGGTTCACATGGACTTGACCGTCACCGACCCCGACGGATCGATCGCAGACTTCAACCTGCAAGGAACGGTCCCGTCGAGCCGGTTTATCGATACGCTCGACACCTTCTACCTGCGGTCGAACAACGTGGACTACCAACTCGACAACGTCCAGATCACCTACGTCCCCGAGCCGGGCAGCGTCGCGTTACTGGCGGCGGGTGGCGTGATGTTCCTCCGCCGTCGTCGGGCGGACTGAGCCGCTCGTCGCGGGAAGACTTTGCCATGAGCCATTCGGTTGGGCGTGTGAAGCGGGTTTCGGTCGCCGCGGTGCTGGCGGCGCTGGTGGCGCCGGTCGCCACGGCCGGGGCGGCCGCGGTGGATGACACCTTCGAGGCCGCCGACGGCGACAGCGCCTGGTACGACGTCAAGGGCGTGTCCAGTGCCGTCGGGCCCGGCACCGGGCCGATGGCGGGCGGGGGCGTGCTCGTCGCGGACACCGTGGTGTCGGTGAACGTGCTGGCCCGGCCGTTCGAGCCGATCACCCTCGCGAACGTCGGCGACTCGGTCACCGTCCGATTCGACTACCACATCACCCGCCCCTTCTCCGCCGAGGGCGACTACAACCCCGCGTTCGGGCTGTACAACTCCAACGGCACGCCCCTCAGTGGCGACGGCGATGCGCAGAACGCGCTCGACGACCACGGCTACCAGGCGTCCATCAGGATCGCGCCCGGGGGCCCGGGGACGCCGGTCGTCGCCCGGCTGATGCACGAGTCGGGCACCAACGACACGCACGGCCCGCTCGCGGGGGCCGACTTCCTCAAAGCCGCCGAATCGGCCGAGTTCCCCAGCGTCGCCACCGGCGACCTCCGCCACTACGAGCTGACCCTCACCCGCATCGAGGTCGGCGGCAAGCCGGCCATCGGGATGAAGCTCGCCGTCACCGACCCCGATGGAGAGGCTCCGGCCTTTAACCTCGAGGGGAACGTGCCGGCCACCCGGTTCACCGACACCTTCGACGTCTTCTATCTCCGCTCCCGCAACCTCAGCTACGAGCTGGACAACGTGCGGGTGGAGTAGTC
>CAZKRE010000114.1:9728-11464 GCA_964555075.1 uncultured Phycisphaeraceae bacterium | reverse complement strand
TGCTCCTACTCCACCCGCCGCAGCACCAGCGCGTTCACCTGGCCGCTGAAGGCGGTGCTGAAGGTCAGTACGTTGCGCAGCTCGCGCGGTTCCGCCTCGGGGGCGGTGCGGCCGACGCCGTCGAGCGGCGTGTCGCGGTTGAGGATCGGGGGCACGGTCTGCTCCGCGAGCGCCTTGGCGGCGATGGCGACGTCCAGCCCGCCCGCGCCCGCGCCGCAGTTCCCCGCGAACGGCTTGATCGAGACGAGCGGGACTTGCGACACGCGGTCGCCGAACACCGCGCGGAGGGCGACGAGTTCGGCCCGGTCGTAGTCCGGCAGGCCGCTGCCGAACGGGACGATCATGTCGACGTCGGCCGGTCCGATCCCGGCCTCGCGCATCGCGGCGCGGATCGCGGACGCGGTGCCGCGGCCGTGCGGGTCGGGCTTGAGGTTGCGGCTCTCGCGGTGGACGTTCTGGGCCGCGCCGAAGCCGGCGACCTCGGCGTAGGCCCTGCGATCGCCCGCGCGGGTGGCGAAGGTGTCCGCCGCTTCGAGGACGACGATCCCGCCGCCCTCGCCGAGTGCCGTGCCGCGGGCGCCCTCGTCGAAGGGTCGCACGGCCCGGTGGGGCGCGTCGTTGCGGTCGGCGACGAGTCGCCCGAGCATCTCCTGCCGCAGGTAGGCCATGGGGTTGAGCCGGCTCTCCGACCCGCCGCAGAACCCGACGTCGGCCGCACCGCGCTGGATGGTGCGGAGGTTCTCGCCGATGGACAGCCCGCTGCTGGCTTCGCCACAGGTGATCGTGTTGCTCGGGCCCTGCGTGTCGTGGATGATCGTCACGTGGCACGCGAGCATGTTGGGCAGGTACTTGAGCAGCCACAGCGGGGTGAGCTTGGTCATCCCGACGCTGCCCCACTGGCGGATGTCGAACCCGGGCGGGTCGTCCCCGGCGGCGGGGTCGACGCGGGCCTCGACCAGCGCCGCCGTCAGCTCGTCGATGTCCGCCGCGATCAGGCCGGAGCCGATGTGGCAGGCGACCCGGGCGGGGGCGTAGGTCGGGTGGAAGGTGGCCTCGTTCTTGGCGGCGTCGGGGTCGGTGCCGCGGGTGACGAGCCCGGCGTCGCGGGCGGCCTGGTCGGCGGCGATGACCGCGAGCTCGATGTCCCGGGCCATCACCTTCGTCGCCTTGCGGTAGTGCTTGGGGACGTGGTCGCCGATCTTGTAGCCCGGCACCTCGGCGGCGACGCGGCAGGCGAAGCCCGAGGCGTCGAACGCGGTGATCGGCCCGATCGCCGACCGCCCGGCCCGGACCGCCTCCCACGTCGGCGCCATGCCGATGCCCAGCCCGCTGACGGGGCCGAGGCCCGTGATGTAAACCGTTCTCGACATAAGGTGGACCAGTGTAGCGAGGGCGCCTGCGGCCCGGGTCGCGGCGGTGGCGTTACGCCGGGCACCCCCTCCCCCCAAGCCGGACTTTTACGCGCAAATCTTGGCCTCAAAGGGGGTTAGCAGGTTGTCCGACGGGTGGCGTTACGCCACACGCGCGCGGGCCCCACAGAATCCACAAATCCAGTTCTTGTCTGCATTTAGGCGCTCGCCGGAGGCGACGAGGATGCCGCATTACGCCACGTTACGCCACAGGTACGCCAGGCGTACGCCACGGCCGCCGGGCCACCCCATTCTACCGGCGGGCCGGCGACTGTCAATAAAAACTGAACATGCGTGTCGCGTGAAGCGGTCGTGCGGGCGCCGCGG
>CAZKRE010000114.1:6419-9628 GCA_964555075.1 uncultured Phycisphaeraceae bacterium | reverse complement strand
GGGGGGCGGGTCAGCGAACGCGGAGGGTCGTGGTGGCGCGGTAGAGGCTGCGGCCCTGGACGCGCAGGATGGCGACGGTGATCTCCTCGCCCGCGCGGAGGGGTTCGAGGAGTTCGCCGACCTCGTCGAGCGTGGTGGGCTGGTGGCGTCCGATCTGGAGGAGGACGTCGCCGACTTCGAGGCCGGCTTGCTGGGCGGCGCCGTTGAGTCGGATGCCGGTGACGATGAGGCCGCGGATGGGGAGTCGCTGGCGGGTTTCCTCGGCGATCTCGGTGGCCTCGAGGCCGAGGCGGTCGACGAGCAGGCGGGCGCCGTCGGGCCGCGGTCGTTCGCCGAGCGTGAGGGGGCGTTGGTGGGTGCGGCCGTCGGCGGTGCGGAGGGTGAGTTGGAGCGTCTCGCCGGGCGTGCGATGGATGAGGGCGATGAGGTAGTCGAAGACGGATCGGACGGGGGTGCCGTCGATGGCGTCGAGGATGAGGGGGAGGTTGTCGAGGCCGGCGTCTTCGGCGGGGGAATCGGGCTCGACCCGCTCGATGCGCACGCGGGCCCCGTCGGGGGTGGGGGCTTCGGCGACGACGAGCCCGGTGACGATCCGCTGCCGCCGCTCGACGTCGAGCATGGCGGGCAGCAGGTCGCGGAGCTGGTCGACGGGGATGGCGAAGCCGATGTTCTGGGCATCGGCGCGGATGGCGGTGTTCACGCCGACGAGCTGGCCGAGGATGTTGAGCAGCGGCCCGCCGGAGTTGCCCGGGTTGATGCTCGCGTCGGTCTGGACGAGGCCGTCGAGGGCGTGGTCGTGGTCGACGGGGAGGGAGCGGTTGGTGGCGGAGACGACGCCCGAGGTGACGGTGTGCTGGTAGCCGAGGGGGTTGCCGATGGCGATGACGGTCTCGCCGACCATGAGGTCGCTGCTGGTGCCCAGGGGGATGGGGCGGAGCGGCTTGCTGCCGGCGGGCGGCTCGATCTTGAGGATGGCGAGGTCGCGTGACTCGTCGATGGCGACGACGTCGGCCTCGTGCTCGCTGCCGTCGGCGAAGATGGCCTTGCGTTCGGCGGTGCGGGCGACGACGTGGGCGTTGGTGACGATGTAGCCCGAGGGGTGGAGGACGAAGCCGGAGCCGACGCTGGTGCGGGTGACCTGCCGCTGGCCCCGCGCCCGCCCCCGGGTGCGGGGTTCGTTGAAGAAGAGGTCGAAGCGGTCGTCGAAGAAGCTCTCGAGGCCGACGGGGGTGCGGACGCGGACGACCTGCGTCGACGCGATGTTGACGACGCTGTCGCGGGCCTGCTCGAAGACCTCGACGACGGGTGTCCGGCGGCGGGGGTCGATCGTCCCGGGTTCGGCGGGCGGCGCGGCCGCGGGGGCGTCGGCGGCGGGAAGGGACGTTCCCAGAAGCAGGAGCAACGCGATGGGGCGGAGGCGTGGCATGGGAGCGGTTTATACCCCGGCGGGCGGCGGCAGGATCGGGAAAACGGGGCGGAGCGGCCGCGAACACCGGTCATCCCAAAGCGCAGGCCGGGGCGTTGGCGGCGGGCCGCGCGGTCGGCGATTCCCGTAAGATGGGGCGTTTTCCCCCGCGTTGCCGACAGCAACCGACAGGATGTTGAGTTGTCCCCGAAGGGTCGACCGCGGCTTCGACGCGGGCGGCGATCCGGGCGACACTGCGGGTTCCGGAGTCCACCCCCATGAGCAGCGCCCCGATCCAGTTCGAGTCCGAATCCACCGCGAAGCCGCGGCGTCGCGGCCGGCAGCCGTTCGAGCCCCGCAAGGTCGAGATCAAGGACCTTTTCGACAAGCTCCCGCCGCACGCGCTGGAGGCGGAGGCGGCGGTGCTGGGGTCGATGATCCTCGACTGGCAGTGCGTCGGGGACGTGCTGCAGCAGCTCAAGCCGGACGACTTCTACAAGCAGGCCCACTCGGCGATCTACGAGACGCTGGTGGAGCTGTACGACAAAGAGCAGAACATCGACATGGTGCTGCTCAATCAGAGGCTCAAGGACAAGGGGCAGCTCGAGCAACTGGGCGGGCTGGATTACCTGATCGAGCTGGCGGAGGCGGTGCCTTCGAGCGCGAGCGTGGGGTACTACGCGAAGATCGTGCGTGAGAAGAGCGTGCTGCGGAAGCTGATCGAGAAGGCGGGGACGATCCTGTACGACTGCTACAACAGCGCGAGCGACGTGGGGGAGCTGCTCGACCAGGCGGAGCGGGCGATCTTCGAGATCGCCGAGACGAAGACGGACAACGACGCGTCGACGCTGAAGGTGCTGCTGCAGGAGACGTTCGACCGGATCGAGGCGAGCGACGGGAAGCTGGTGACGGGGGTGGAGACCGGGTTCTACGAGCTCGACGAGATGCTCAACGGGATGCAGAAGGGGGAGATGCTGATCATCGCGGCGCGGCCGTCGATGGGGAAGACGGCGTTTGCGCTCAACATCGCGGAGCACATCGGCGCGGTGAGCGGGCAGGCGGTGGCGGTGTTCTCGCTGGAAATGGGCAAGCAGCAGCTCGCCCAGCGGCTGCTCTGCTCCCGGTCGGGCGTGGACTCGCACAAGCTGCGGCGGAACATGCTGAATCACGACGACTTCGAGAAGCTGACGACGGCGGTCGGGGAGCTGTCGGAAGCGCCGATCTTCATCGACGACACGCCGGGGCTGTCGCTGCTGGCGCTGCGGGCGAAGGCGCGTCGGCTGGCGGCGCGGCACCACATCCAGGCGATCATGATCGACTACCTGCAGCTCATGAGCGCGCCCGGGAGCGAGTCGCGTCAGCAGGAGGTGTCGGTGCTGTCGCGGGGGATCAAGGCGCTGGCGCGCGAGCTGTCCGTGCCGGTGATGTGCCTGTCGCAGCTCAACCGAACCGCGGAGCAGCGCGAGGGGCACCGGCCGCGGATGAGCGACCTGCGTGAATCGGGCTCGATCGAGCAGGACGCGGACGTGGTGATGATGCTCCACCGGGAGGACTACTACCACCGCGGCGAGGAGGGGTACGAGGACAACAACATCGCGGAGGTCATCATCGCCAAGCAGCGGAACGGGCCGACGGGCACGGTGAAGCTGGCGTTCAACGGCGGGACGACGCGGTTCAACAACCTCGCGCAAGGGTACGGCGGGGGCGGCGGGGAGTATTGAACGCCGACGGGCGGTTCGGGGGTGCCACGGCTTGGGGCGAGCGGAGCGAGACCAAGCCGTGCCGAGCGTCACCAGACGCCCGC
>CAZKRE010000114.1:0-6319 GCA_964555075.1 uncultured Phycisphaeraceae bacterium | reverse complement strand
CGCGGGCGGTGGGGGCGTTATGATCGCGGCCCCTGAAACGGCATGGAGCGGGTGATGCGCGACAAGATGGCGGCGGCGATCGAGGCGGTGCGGGCGGCGGCGCGGGTGACGCGGGCGGTCCAGGCGGAACTGGTGACCGCGGACACGCTCTCCAAGAAGGACAAGAGCCCGGTGACGGTGGCGGACTTCGCGTCGCAGGCGGTGGTGGGGGCGATGCTCGGGGAGGCGTTCCCCGAGGTGCCGATGGTGGGGGAGGAGGACGCGGCCGAGCTGCGGGAGGGGGGCAACGAGGGGCTGCGGGCGCGGGTGGTGGAGCAGGTGCGGTCGGCGTACCGCGCGGGGGCGGGTGAGGACGAGGTGCTGCGGTGGATCGACCGGGGCGGCCACGACCCGCTGGCGTCGAACGCGGAGCGGTACTGGACGCTCGACCCGATCGACGGGACGAAGGGGTTCCTGCGGCGGGAGCAGTACGCGATCGCGCTCGCGCTGATCGAGAAGGGGGAGGTGGTGCTGGCGGTGCTGGGGTGCCCGAACCTGCACGGGGGGCTGGTGCTCGCGGCGGAGCGGGGGGCGGGGGCGCGGGAGGTGGCAGAGGACGGAAGCGAAAAGCGGGTGACGGTCAGCGGTGTCGCGAAGCCGCAAGCGGCTTCTTTGTGCGAGTCGGTGGAGTCGGGGCACAGCGACCAGGGGCAGTCGGCGGAGATCGCGAGGCGGCTGGGGATCACGCGGGAGCCGGTGCGGATGGACAGCCAGGCGAAGTACGCGGGGGTGGCGCGGGGGGACGCGGAGATCTACCTGCGGCTGCCGACGCGGGCGGACTACCGGGAGAAGATCTGGGACCACGCCGCGGGGATGCTGTGCGTGGTGGAGGCGGGGGGGCGCGTGACGGACGCGGAGGGCAAGCCGCTGGACTTTTCGCGGGGGCGGACGCTCACGGAGAACCGCGGGATCATCGCGACGAACGGGCCGATCCACGACGCGGTGGTGGACGCGGTGCGGGTGTCGCTCGCGGGGGCATAAAAAGTTAGCCGCGGACCTTGGTCCGCGCGGGGCCGGGGGGTCGTCGTGCGCCCGCGCGGCCCAAGGGCCGCGGCTCACGGGGTGGCGCGGCGCGCGGGGGATTGACGGGGGTGGCGGTCGCCCGCGACACTCGGGGCTCTTTCGCGGAGCCCCATGATGCGTGTCGTGCTTGATGACAACCCGTTCGTCCGCCCCGGCGGGAGCCATCCGATCGGGTTCCAGCCGTGGCCCGCGCGGTGGATCAACCTCGCGGAGTCGCCCCGGCCGCCGTTCGTCGCGGCCTACCGCTGCCGCTTCACCGCCGGGGAGCCGCGGTCGGTCCGGCTGCACGTCAGCGCGGACGAGCGGTACGAGCTGTTCCTCGACGGCGAGCGGGTGGGGCGGGGCCCGGAGCGGGGCGATCCGCGGCACTGGATGTTCGAGAGCTACGACGTTGAACTCACGGCGGGCGAGCACGTGCTCGTGGCGCGGGTCCATGCGCTGGGGCGGGAGGGGCACCTCGCGCCCGCGGCGCAGATGAGCCTGACCCCCGGGTTCCTGCTCGCGGCGGACGGGGAGCTGGCGGGCCGGATCAACACGGGCGCTGGCGCGTGGGAGGCGATGCGCATCGGGGGTTACGGGTTCCTCCCTGCCGACACGGAGTCGGCGGGGATCTTCAGCGGCGGGTTCCAGACTCTCGATGGCGGGGCGTATCCCTGGGGCGTCGAACGGGGCGAGGGCGGGGACTGGCGTCCCGCGACGGCGACGCGGGACGCGTGGAGCGGGGTGACGCCTTACGGCGAGTTCTGGTCGACGCACCGGCTCCGGCCGGCGATGCTGCCCGCGATGCTCGAGGTCGAGCGGGCGGTCGCGTCGGCCCGCGCGGTGCGGACGCTCGCGGCGGGCGAGGACCCGTCGCGGCCGTTCGACGAGCCCGCGGCGGCGGACCCGGCGGCGGCGGGGTGGACGGCGATGCTGCGCGGCGGCGAGCCGGTCGTCGTGCCGGCGGGGGCGAGGCTGCAGGTGGTCGCGGACCTGGGGGACTACTACTGCTACTACCCGCGGCTGGTGACGCGGGGCGGGCGGGGGTCGCGGGTGCGGGTTCACGCGGCGGAGGCGCTCTTTGAGCCGGGGGGGCAGCCGGGCGATCGGACCAAGTCGCAGCGGGACCGGGTGGAAGGGCTGGTCTTTCACGGCAAGGGGGACGCGTGGCGGATGGGGGGCGTGGGCGATCCGCGGGACGGGCGGGAGTCGTTCGAGCCGCTGTGGTGGCGTTGCGGGCGGTACGTGGAGTTCCTGATCGAGACGGGTGACGAGCCGCTGACGGTGGAGTCGTGGACGATCCGGGAGACGCGGTACCCGCTGGAGGTGGAGACGGGGCTGGCGTGCGACGAGCCGCGGTGGGAGGGGGCGGCGCGGCCGATGGTGCGGGCGCTGCAGATGTGCGCCCACGAGACGTACATGGACTGCCCGTACTACGAGCAGCTCATGTACGCGGGGGACACGCGGCTGGAGGTTCTGACGACGTACGCGGTGACGGGAGACGATCGGCTGCCGCGGAAGGCGATCTCTGCGTTCGGGTGGTCGCGGCTCGAGAGCGGGCTGACGCAGGCGCGGTACCCGACGCACGACACGCAGGTGATCCCGCCGTTCGCGTTGTGGTGGGTGGCGATGGTTCACGACTTCGCGCTCTGGCGGGACGACGCGGAGTTCGTGCGGTCGATGCTGCCGGGGGTTCGGGGGGTGCTGGAGTGCTACCGGGCGCACGTGGATGAACGGGGGCTGGTGGGGCGGGTGGCGGGGTGGAACTTCGTGGACTGGGAGCCGGGTTGGCACGCGCGGAACGCGGGTTCGCCGCCGAATGCGCAGGACGGGCCGTCGGGCGTCATCGGCTGGCACTACGTGCTGACGCTGGTGATGAAGGCGGACCTGGAGGCGTGGTTCGGCGACCCGGCGCTGGCGGTGCGGGACCGGCGGGCGGCGCAGGCGGCGGCGAAGGCGCTGGGGGAGACGTTCTGGGACGCGGGCCGCGGGCTCTACGCCGACGACCCCGGCCACGCGCACTACAGCGAGCACGCCCAGTGCCTGGCGCTGCTGACGGGCCTGCTGCCCACGGCCCACCGCCGGAAGATCGCGCAGAACCTCTTTGCCGCGCCCGACCTTGCGCGGACCACGATCTACTTCTCGCATTACCTCTTCGAGGCGTGCCGACTCACCGGGCGGATGGACGTGTTCTTCGATCGGCTGGAGTACTGGTTCACGCTGCCGGGGCAGGGGTTCCGGACGACGCCCGAGATGCCCGAGCCCAGCCGCAGCGATTGCCACGCCTGGGGTGCGCACCCGCTGTTTCACCTGCGGGCGACGGTGCTGGGCATCCGCCCGACGGCGGCGGGGTTCGGGGAGGTGACGATCCGCCCGCAACTCGGGCGGCTGACGCACGTCGCCGGGAGCGTGGCTCACCCGGCGGGGGGCGAGGTGTTCGCGGAGTTCCGGCGGGACGCGGCGAGCGGGCGGCTGACGGGCGAGGTCCGCGTGCCCGCGGGCGTCGGCGGGGTGGTGGTGTTGGAGAGCGGCGAAGCCCGGCCGATCGAGAACGGCGGGTGCGTGGTCGGGTGAGGCGCGGGGAGGGGCGGTCGGAGGGAACGCGGATGGACGCGGATGCGGACGCGGATAAGACAGATGGTTAGACAGGAGCGAGGGACGCCTCCACCCTCTTCCCAATCCGCGTTTATCTGGGGTCGAATGAACGCCACCGGGAGACGGGAGGCTCAGCCCAGCACGTCGAGAGACGCGCCCTTGCCGGGCTCGCTGCTGCGGGCGACCTTCGCGGCGGACTCGAGCAGGGACAGCGCGGCCTGGCCCTGCTGCTTGCTCGCGTCCATCGACTTCTTCATCACGGCGTAGCCCACCTGCTCCTTGAGCTGGGCATTGGAGAGCGCCGTTGAGTAGGCCGCGATGCTCGTGACGTCGGACATGTTCCTCCTATCGGCCAGACGTGAGGCCCGGGTGACGTCAAAGGATCGACCGTTCGTCCGGTAACGGCTCGGCGACGTTCAACCGGGCCCGGTCGTGCAGCGCGGCGATCGTGTTGAGCATCACCCAGCACTCCCCGGCGAACGGGATGAAGCCCAGCAGCCCGAGCACCGGCATCTCGAAGTAGCGGACCTCTTCGAGCGGGCCGAGGAAGGGCAGGCGGTAGGTCCACTTCGCGACGGCCCAGTAGTTCCAGAACTCCCAGAGGAACCCGCAGAGCAGCCCGCCCGCGCCGAGGGCGACGGAGCGTTGCCAGCGGCCGGCCTGCCAGTCGCGGATGAGCGACGGCGCCCCCATGGCGGCGTTGATCGGGTCGAGCAGGTAGATCAGCCCGGTCCAGAGGGTGAGGTTGGCGAGCGGGTCCTGCGCGAGCAGCGACCAGGCGGTGAAGCCGACGCCGATGGCGAACGAGGTGATCCGCGGGGACCGGGTGCGGTAGAGCGCCGCGGCGGCCGGCCCGACGAGCAGCAGCATCGTCCCGAGCACGCCCCGCGTGTCGGAGAGGTGGTTGTCGCGCGTCGGCAGGAGGCAGAGCAGCGCCGCGGCGATCAGGGCCGGGGGCACGAGCACCAGCACCCACGCCAACAGGTCGCTGCGCCGCGTTTGCGTGACGGCGTCGCCCGTCCCCCGCGGCAGCGCCCGCATCACCAGCGCCGCGGTGAGGAACATCCCCGGCGAGATCGTCGCGAACGCGACGAAGTACCCGACGAGCCGCTGCCCGAACGCGGGCGGCAGCCCGTGGTACCGCCAGGCGTCCATGGAGGCGAAGTTGACCCAGTCGAAGAAGCACCAGACGGGGATGCTGGTGAGCCAGGCGAGGACGAAGCGGTTGGGCCTGCGGCGGAGGGGCGAGCCGTCGCGCCACCCGCCGAGGGCGTGGAGGATGCCGTCGAGCGCGAGCAGGTAGCCGAACCAGCAGAGGGGCGTCATGTTGACCGCGGCCCAGCGGCCGGCCCAGCCGAGCGGATCGGTCGGGCGGGGGAGCTCCGACGGGAGCAGGTCGTGGGCGACGACGGTGCCGACGCCCGCGGCGATGCGGTTCTGCACGTCGACGTAGAGCAGCACCTCGCAACCCGCGATGATCAGCACGCCGAGGAGGAGCGTCCAGGGGAGGCGTCGCACGGGGGGGAGTGTATCCGCGCCAACTCCCTCTCCCGCCGTGGAGCGGGCCGGGGTGACGGGCGGCGTCGTGGGATGTCGCTCACTTCACGGAGGGAGGAGAGGGGGCCGGAGGGTCACGCGTCGTCGAGGAGGTCTTCCTCGGTGTCCTCGTCGAGCGGGTCGTGGGCCTCGACGAGGTCCTCGGCCGGCTCGTCGTCGAAGCCGTCCTCGTCCTCATCGTCGAGCGCGTCGATCATCGGGACGTCCGCGAGGTGGCCCTGCGCCGCGCGGGAGGCGCGGATGCGGGAGCGGCGATCGAAGCGGCGTTTGGCGGCCTCGTCCGGCCAGTCGTACTGCGGCTCGCCCGTTTCCGGGTCGCGCCAGTCGCTGACCTGGTCGTCGCGCTGGGTGCTCGCGGCCTGCTCGGCGTCGGAGCGGCGCTCGAGCGCGAGCTCGCCGCTTGTCTCGTCCTGCAGCACCTTGACCTTGCGCTGCTTGGCGAGCTCGAGCGTCGCGAGGAACAGGCCGATCATCTCGCTCCGCGTTGTCCGGCCCTCGAAGATCTTCGTGAGGGTCAGGCGGCCCTCGCGGGTGAGTCGGTCGTAGATGTCGTCGGCGTGGAGGGAGATCGGCGTGTCGTCGTAGGTGACCTCGTGCTCGAACTTGCGGGTGCCGATGGTGTCGAGGATGCGGGCGAAGGCCTCGCAGAGGTCGAGGATGTGGACGTCCTCGAGGTCGAGTTCGAGGGGGGGCGCGTTGTCGGGGTCGTCGCCCTCGGGGGTGGGGGTCGCTTGGGGCTTGGCGCTCTTGAGCCGGGCGACGTGGTAGCGGTTGCTCCACTCCTCGTGCCGGTGCTCGAGGGCGATGGCGGCGTCCTTGAACCGCTTGTAGGCGAGGAGCTGGTGGACCAGCTCGAGCCGGGGGTCGCCCGCGCGCTCCTTCTCGTCCGGGCCGGCGCCCTCGTCGGACGGCTCCTCGGCGGGGACGAGCATCTGGCTCTTGATCTCGACGAGCGTGGCCGCCATCACGAGGAACTCGCCCGCCTGGTCCATGTCGAGGAAGCGGATGACCTCCAGGTGCTGGAGGTACTGCTCGGTGAGGCGGGCGATGGGGATGTCGTGGAGGTCGATCTCGTGCCGCTTGACGAGGTGCAGGAGCAGGTCCAGCGGCCCGGCGTAGGCGTCGA
>CAZKRE010000113.1:8814-11544 GCA_964555075.1 uncultured Phycisphaeraceae bacterium | reverse complement strand
CCGCTCCTCGAAACCGACCTCCCGCTCCCCAACCGCCGACAGGGCAAGGTCCGCGACGTCTACGATTGCACGCTCAACGACGGCCGCGCGGCGCTGCTGCTCGTCGCCACCGATCGTCTCTCCGCGTTCGACGTCGTCATGCCGCAGGGCATCCCCGACAAGGGCCGCGTGCTCACCGCGACGAGCGTCTTCTGGTTCGACATGATCCGCGAGCGCTTCGGCGACGCGCTGCCGCACCACCTGATCTCCACCGACGTCGACGACGTCGCCGGGCTCAGCGAGGACCAGCGCGCGACGCTCCGCGGGCGCGTCATGATCGGCGAGCGGTGCGAGGTCGTCCCGATCGAGTGCGTCGTTCGCGGCTACCTCGCGGGTTCGGGATGGCAGGAATACCGGCGGGATCAGGCCGTTTGCGGCGTGAAGCTCCCGCCGGGCCTCAGGCAGTGCGACCGCCTGCCCGAGCCGATCTTCACGCCCGCGACGAAGGCCGCCGAGGGCCACGACGAGAACATCTCTTTCGAGCGCGCGTGCGAGCTGGTGGGCGTCGAGGTGATGACGGCACTCCGCGAGCGCTCGCTCGCGATCTACGCGATGGCGCACGCGTACGCCGAGTCGCGCGGGATCATCCTCGCGGATACGAAGTTCGAGTTCGGTTTCCCGTTGCGTGATGGCGCGAAAGGTCTTGATGCGGCGCGCGTCGCGACTATGATCGTTATCGATGAAGCGCTGACGCCCGACTCGTCGCGCTTCTGGCCGGCAAGTGAATACGCCCCGGGTCGCGACCAGAAGAGTTTCGACAAGCAGTTTGTGCGGGACTATCTTCAGTCGCTCGTCGACGCGAGCCGATGGAACAAGGAACCCCCGGGGCCGCGCCTGCCCGACGAGGTGGTGCAAGGCACCGCCGCCAAGTATCGTGAAGCGTACCGACTGCTGACCGGACGCGACCTCGCGACTACGATCACGACAACCTGAGTCAACACCGGCCGCTCCGAGCCGGCCAACAAGAGCCCACGACGCGCCACGCGTGGGCTCTTTTTCTGCGCCCCTCCCCCGTTAGCCGCGGCACTTGTGCCGCGCGGACGCGCGAAAAACTCCCCGAGCTTTCCGCCTCGACAACGAGTTCCGCGCCGCACTTGTGCCGCGCGGACGCGAACACCTTCCGCGCCCCGCGCCGCGCAAGCGCGGCGGCTAACGGGGAACGCCCACAACCCGCGTCACATCGTCCGGATCACGCCCACGACAACGCCCTGGATCTGCACGTGCTTCGAGTCGACGATCAGCGGCTCGTACTTCTCGTTCGCCGGCTGGAGGCGGATGCGGCCGTCCTTCTCGCGGTAGAAGCGCTTGAGCGTCGCCTCGCCCTCGGCGCTGCCGCCCGAGTCCACCAGCGCCACCACCGTCTGCCCGTTGCGGGCGACGTTCCGCTGCTCGCAGACGACGTAGTCGCCGTCGGCGATGCAGTCCTCGATCATCGAGTCCCCCTTGACCCGCAGCACGAACTTCGGCACCCCCGCGAGCGACCCGCTCCGCGGCGCGAACAGTTCCTCCAGGTCCAGGTGCTCCCGCTGCTCGACCGCCTCGATCGGCTGGCCCGCGGCGATGGCGCCCACCAGCGGCAGCCGCGTCGTCCGCTGCTCATCCGGCAAGGAGACGTCGGGGCTGATCTCCAAAGAGCGTGCCTTGTTCGGCTGGCGGATGAGCGCGCCCTTCTTGATCAGCGCCTCGACGTGCTCGAACACGGTCACCTTGGACACGCCCAGTTCGTCGGCGAGCTCCTGCATCGTGGGGGAATAGCCACGCGCGATGCGCAGGTCGCGGATGCGGGTGAGGATCGTCAACTGTTTCGGTGTCAGGTTCATCGGTCTGCTTCCGGGACGCCCGGGGGTCCCGGGCATCACTCGCGTCGAGCACGTCGGCCGATCCGTCGGCCGGCGCGTCTGGGTCCGCATCGCTTGGGGAGACCCGGGCCGCGTCCGTTCCACTCGGCCCGCCCGTCTCCCGATTGCCTCGAGCCACTGCCGCCACGCCGCACGCCGACGCCGCGCCCTCCCCCACCACCCCCCGGCCGCTCCCCCCGGCGACTCCACCGCCCTCCCCCGCCAGCGACTCGAGCGCCCGCCGCTGAGCATCGAGCCACACGGTCGCCGCCAGCAGCGCCGCGGCGCCGGCCTTCGCCGTGAGCGGCGGGGCCGCGTAGGTCCCCGTCGCCACCGGCTCGGCCCGCTCAAAGGTGTCGATCCCTTCGACACCCTGCCCGGCCCCATCCTCCGGGCCACCGTCCGAGTCGCCCCGCCCGTCGCGCTCCGAGCCCCGGCGGGGCATCCGGCTCCAGCCGGCGAACGATCCAGCCGTCTCCGTGTCGCCCCGACCTTCCTGGGTCGACGCCGTCCCGGCTCGCTTCCGCAGCGACGACCCCTTCACTTCGAGCCGGGTCACATAGTCGCCACCCGGCCCAACCATCACCAGCGGAATCACCATCAGGACACCATCCCTTGAGGAGCGAACACCTGTTCACGCCAACATCTTGGGTTTCCGAACGCAACGTCCGGGGTATCCTTCGGTGGCCCGCTCCTTTCCGCTTGAGCGAAAACACGCCCTGCTGTTTGGCCTACGTTACCCGGTCAGCACCCGAACGTCAATAGAATCTTGCGAACGCATCGTTTAACGTTTTCCACGTCTCTTCCACCAGACGCCTCGGTTGTACGCCCGCGACTTCTTATCGGGCACGCC
>CAZKRE010000113.1:5997-8714 GCA_964555075.1 uncultured Phycisphaeraceae bacterium | reverse complement strand
CGCCACGGCGGAAATGAGTGCTGCGTCGCTCGTCCGCTCTACGGGTTATGCCGCAACGGACGGGTGTCCCGCCGGCCGCGCATGCCTCGATTTCGTTGCGTCTCAGGGGTAATCCCCCGAGCGGACTAGGGAGAAAAGTCCAGTCGTCGTTCCCTGTGGTTCCGATATTGGACGAGGGGACCCCAGTGTTACGATGAAGATGCCTCTGTTGCTGAAGGTGTTTCGCTCATGCAGAGCCCCGATGTGAGTGTGGTGATGCCGGTGCGGAACGGCCGGCGGTACGTGGCCGACGCGCTGCGCTCGGTGCTTGCCCAAACCGGCGTCTCGCTTGAGGTTGTGCTCGTGGACGACGGCTCGACCGACGGCACGCGGGCCGCGGCCGCGGCTGTCGGGGACGGGCGCATCCGGATCGTGCCGGGCCCGGAGCGGGGCGTGGCGGAGGCGATGAACACCGGTTTTGCCGCCGCGCGTGGGCGGTACATCGCCCGCTGCGACGGCGACGACCGGTACGTGCCCGGCCGACTCGCGCGTCAGCTCGCGTTCCTCGAATCCGCCCCCGAGTTCGGCGCCGTGTGCGGCCGCTTCGAGACCCTCGATGCCGCCGGCTCGCGGATCGCCTCGCCCCCCGGTCCGGGGAAAAAGGCTCGTGAGCTGACCCCCGCCCTCCGCAGCGGATCGGTCGAGGTCACGCTCGCGGCCTACCTCATTCGGCGGGAGCCGCTGCTCGCCGTCGGCGGGCTGCGGGCCTACTTCCGCACCAGCAGCGACATCGACTTCCAGCTCCGCCTCGCCGAGCACATGCGCGTCTGGTACGACCCCGCCGTGGTCTACGGGTACCGCCTGCACGACGACTCGATCACCCACCGCCACACCCGCCGCCTCCAGGAGTTTTACGAGGCAACCGCACGGTCGTTTCAGCGGCAGCGCGCCGCGTCCGGGTTGGACGACCTCGACCACGGCTGCCCCCCCGCCCCGCCCGAGCTTGGCGAGGCCGAGGCGACCGAGCGCCCCTCCGCCCGGGAGCAGGTCTGGGGCATGCGCTGGGGCGAGGCGTGGCGGGAACACGCCGAGGGCCGGCGCGGCCGGGCGCTGCTCCTGGCGATCCCGGCGGTGCTCGAGCGGCCGTGGCGGGCCGACGGCTGGCGCGGCCTCGCGGCGCTGGGCGTCAAGACGCCTGCCGCCCCCGCCGCCTAACCCGCCCCGCTTCCCTTCCTTCCCCTCCCGGCTCGGGCGGTGGCGAGTCGCCGCGATCGCCTAATCCGCCGGCGCGTACGCCGGGCGCAGCTCCGCGAGCACGCCCCCCGCCGTCAGCGCCTCCCGCCACGTCCCCCGCCGCTGCGCCCCGGCGGCCTCGTAGAACGCGTCGGTCGACGCGAACCCCAACCCGCGGGCATAGCCGTCGAGCGTCCGCGTCCCGTCCCGGTAGGCGTCGTCCTTCAGGAACGCGCGGTTGCCCTCGAGCTTCATCGCGTCGTCGAGGTAGCGGACCCACACCTCGTCCCCGCTGTAGCCCCGCGGCCAGTCGTGGATCACGTTGTCCTTCACGAGCAGGTCGGCGAACGGCTTGCCCTTGTCCAGCTCGATCGCCGGCCAGTTGGTGTTCGCGGTCTTGTGGACGAAGAGGTTGTCCCGCATCGTGCCGTTCTTCACCTGCGAGTAGGACGCGCCGTAGCCGTGCTTCACGCCGTCCATCTCGCCCCCGATGCGGGTGAAGAGGTTGCCGCGGAGCATCACGTCGTGGGCGACCATCGCGTCCGGGTCGCCGCTGCCCTTGTCGCCCGAGACGTAGACGCCCACGAGTTCGTCCGCGAAGACGTTGCCCTCGATCAGCAGCCCGCGGACGTCCCCCTCCCGATCCCCGCGGACCTTGATCCCGCCGTAGGAGTTGCGGGCGAAGAGCGAGCCGATGATCCGCGTGTCCTTCGTGTGGTAGAGGTAGAGCCCGTGGTTGAAGCCGGTCCGCCTGGACTCGCGGACCCGGGGCTCGTGGCCGTTGTGGTCGATCACGCACGCGTCGATCGTCAGCCGGATCGTGTTGCCGAAACCCGCCCCCTGGCTGTGGCCCTTCTTCACGTGGCTGTAGGCCCGGCGGATGACGCAGCGGCGGAAGGTCACGTCTTCCGGCCCGTCCTTCCGCTTGGGCGCGGCGCCCAGCGAGATGTTGTTCGCGAAGTACTCGATCAGCAGCCCTTCGAAGCGGACGTCCCGCGACCCGACCTGCTTCCAGTCGATGCCGTACTCGTACGTCCCCCCGCCGTCGAAGTCGGGCGACGCCGGGTCCCGCCGGTTGGCGTAGAAGTGCAGGTCGGCGAACGTGACGTGGCGGACGCCCTGCCCGTCGTTGGCGCTGATGACGCCCCGGCCGTTGCTGTTGAGGATCGGCCGCGGCAGCGACGGGTCCCCGTACGCCGTCACCACCAGGTGCTCCCCCGGCCCGTGCCCGCTCTTGGACCACGCGCGGAACACCCCCTCCCGCGCCGGGTCCAGGTCGAACGTGTCGCCCCGGCGGAACAGCAGCCAGTCCGGCCACTGGTTCCGCAGCAGCGCGTACCCCTTCTCGGGCGTCCGCACCGGCGTCGTCGGCGACAGCCCGTCGTTCCCATCGTCCCCCTCCGCCGACACGAAGATCATCCGCGTGTCGGCGTGCGGCGTGAAGACCGTCCACCCCGGCTCGACCGCCGAGGCCGGCGGCGCGGGCGGGGCCGACGGCTTGGGCG
>CAZKRE010000113.1:4127-5897 GCA_964555075.1 uncultured Phycisphaeraceae bacterium | reverse complement strand
GGCGCGGCCGCCCCTTCCAGCACACCCACCCGACCCTCCAGCTGCGCCAGCCGCGGCAGCACCCGCGCCGCCACCGCGTCCGCCACCCGGTCCTCCACCTGCTTCACCTGCGCCCCCTCCAGCGTCACCATCACCCGGACCGCCCCGCCCTCCACCGCTCCCCCCGGACCCCCGGGTTCCGCCGCCGCCGCCCCCAGGGTCCACTGCAGCACCAGCACCGCCAGCACGCCCACCACCATCGCTCGCACCCGCATCCGCATCATGAGCCGCTCCATTCGTTCCCTCCAGTATGGCTTGGTTTTCGGATTCGCTGAATGCCTGATTCCCTGAATGCCCGACTTGCCAAGGCAATCCAGTCAATCAATCAATCAGGCGATCCAGCAATCCAGCAATCAGGCAATCCTCAATACGCCCGCACCGTCACCTCCCCCGCGCCCAGTTCGAGGCACGTCACCAGGTACCGCAGCGCGTCGCACGCGTGGGACGCGTCGTCGTGCACCGGCGTCTCGTCGCCCGCGTCCCGGTCGGGGTAGCGGTAGCTCGACAGCGCCGCGATCAGCCGAGTGCACCGGGGGTGGACCCGCAGCGTCCCCCGGTCCAGCCGTCGGCGGACCGCGTCGATCCCCAGCCGCACCGGCACCCGGACGGTACGCGTCCGGAACCCCGCCCGCCGGAACACTTCGGCGTCGCTCACGCCCGTCTGCGTGTTCCGCGCCTCTCCCGCCGGGTCGATGCCCAGCCACGCCGGGAGCGGGTGCCCCTTCGCGGCGATCCGCGCGAGGTGGCCCTCGAGCGTCAGCCCCTCGGCGTGGTGCTCGTCGAACACCTCGATCGTCGCCAGCCGGGCGTCCCCCTCCACCGCCTCGCCCACCCGGGCCCAGAGCATCACCAGCGGCGCCCGCAACCCGAAGTCGAGCCCGCCGACGACGAGCGGGAAGCAGGAACCCATGAAGCCAGGAGCAGAGGCGGAACCGGCCGAGCGCGCGGACGATAGATCGAGCCGATCGTCTTCGGAGCTCATCCCTCTTGGCTTCCTGGCTTCCTGCTCGATCTCATCCGTGACGTGCCGCCGCGGGTCGAACGACGGGTAGACCCGGTGCTGCACGCTCGCGCCCCGGCACATCATCTCCGCGTCCCACGTCGCGTCGCTCGTTCGCCGGCGCATCTGGATGAGGTCGTCGATGCGGAGGAAGCCGTCCGCCCGCTTCGCCCGCCCGTCGCAGTCGGGGCGGAGGGGGCACCCGTCGCACGGCCGCTGCGGCGGGCACCGCTCGAGCACGTCGATGGCCGTCCAGCGGAACCGGCGGACGCCGTCCCGCTCCACCAGCCGCGACATCAGCCCCGCCGGCCGGTGCATCGTCGACAGCGCATCGACCGCGCCGCGCACCGCCCGGCCGCCCAGCGTCGCCGAGCGCGTGGTGAGCTGCGCCGCCTGCCAGAACGCCTCGTCGATCAGCTCGACCTCGTCGCAGCGGAGCTTCTGCACACGGATGCCCCGGATCGACGCGTGGCTGGTGGCGAGGATCTCCGCCCGGCTGCCGTTGCGCAGCAGCACCCGCCGCCGGGTCGGCGCGCCCAGCACGATCCGCCGCACCGCCGGCTTCCGCGCCAGCGTGAGGAGGTGGTCGAACATCCGCGTCGACTGCTCCAGCGACCCCGCGAGGATCCGCACCTGGACGCCCGGCTTGAAGAGCAGGTCGAGCATCGTCGCCACCGCGCCCAGGAGCGTCTTCCCGCCGCCCCGCGCCGCCCAGACCACCGCGTCCCCCG
>CAZKRE010000113.1:0-4027 GCA_964555075.1 uncultured Phycisphaeraceae bacterium | reverse complement strand
CGTCGCGCCCTCCTGCGTCGCGTCCTTCACCAGGTGCTGGGCGACGATGTAGCGGTACCGGCTGACCTGGAACTGCGCCTGCGCGTCGGCGAGCCCGCACAGCGACGCCAGCCGGCGCTGCACGTCCTCTCCCTCGGCCCAGTCGGCGAGCTGCTCGAGCGACAGCTTGTGCTCCCGCGCGATCTCCACGACGTCGCGCTCCGCTTTCACCAGCGCCCGCAGCAGCGCGGCGCGGCGGTCCTTCCCGATCGGTTGCATGGCGGTCTCCCTGGGGTGAATGAGTCGCGGGTTTACGGGGCCTGGGTCTGCCGGACGAGGGACATCAGCGCGGCCTCCCGCGTCCCGCCGATCGCGCGCAGCCGGGCCAGCAGCTCCCGGTGCTCCGCGGGCCGGAGGAAGAAGTGGACCGCGACGGGCATCGACTCCCCGGGCGGCGCCGGCCGGGGCGGCGGGGGCGGCTCGCGCAGCGCCAGCAGCTTCCGCACCCGCGCGAGCGAGTCGGGCAACCGCCGCGACAGCGCCTCGAGCGCCCCGTCGCCATCGCCTTCGCCCCCGGCCGCGCGCAGCGCCGCGAGCAGGTCCCCCCGCCGGTGCGGGTCGTCTTCCCCCTCGAGCCGGTTGAGCGTCGCGAGCAACAGCAGCGCCTCCGGCTCGGTCACGTCCCACACGTCGCACCGCGCGGCCGGGTGGCCGAGCCGGCGAAGCGCGGCGAGCCGGTGGTGCCCGTCAAGGAGCTGGTACCGCGCCGCGCCGTCGGCCGTGGGGAGCGGGCGGACGATCAGCGGCGGGTACCGACCGGTGCGGGCGAGGTGGCCGACGAGCGCCTCGAACCGCGCGGCGGGCATCGCGTTGCTGTTGAGCGGGTGGTGTTGCAGTTGGTCGAGCGGGACGTCGAGGAGGGTCATGGGTCGCTCCGGGGTGCGGGTGGCGGTGGCGTGTCAGCCGTGGACGCGGACGAAGTAGACGGGCCGGCTCAGCAGTCGCCGGCGCGCGAGGTCGAGCGTGTCGGCGTCGTGGCCGTGGGCGTCGGCGTCCGCCGCGGGTGCGGGCGCGCGTGTGCGGGTCGTGGCGCGGCGCCAGCGGCGGAGCTCGTGGCGGAGCCAGTCGCGGCGGCTCGGAGGGAGCGCGCCGATCCGCGCGAGCGAGCGGCGGGTCGACACCAGGTCGCGCGGCTCGACGCCGGCCCGCGCGAGCGCGTCGAGCAGCCGCGCGTCGTGCCGGTGCGGCGGCCGGTCGTAACGGGTCATCCCGGCCCGCTCGAAGAACGGGTGCGCCGCGCCCATCGCCGCCAGCGCTTCGGTGATCGGTGTCGCCGGCTCGTCGAGTGCGGCACGCACCAGCCGGACCGCGAGCCCGAGCCCGCGCCACCGCGGATCGACCACGACGCGGGAGACGCAGCGGACTTCCCGGTTGACGACCCGCGCCCGCTCCCGGAGCCCGAGCCCGTCGTACCGCCCGCCGAGCGCGACGTCGCGGAGCGCGCACGAGATGGCCGGGAGCGATTCCACGAGCACCGCCACGACGCGCGACCCGTCGCGGCGGCCGACCCACCGCCCGACGACGGTCGGCGCCGCGTGGCGGAGGGCGAGGATGCGCGTCGCCGTCACCGGCTTCGCGGCGCGGTAGTGGTGCTCGGCCAGGGCGGCGTAGTCGCGGAGCGTGCCGGGTTCGAGCCGGAGCTCCTCGACGGGCCCCGGCGCGGGCAGCGCATGGAAGCGGGTGGTGAGGTCAGACATGGAAACCTCGGGAGGAATGTTGCAATGCACGAATGCACGAAGGAATGACGGATGCGAATGACGAATGACGGGGAAGGGGTGTCACCCGTCAACGCGATTCGCCTTTGGGCTTCTTTCGAGCCTTCGTGCATTCGAGCCTCCGTGCATTCGCACCTGGGCGCGTCGCGACTTCGACCGCGGCGCCCAGGCCCTTCTCGATCAGCACGTCGGGCTCGAGGGGTTCGAGCAGGTCGTCGTGGGTGGTGGCGGCGATGAAGCAGACGGGGGTGCGGCTGACCCAGGCGCGGAGGTTGCGCGCGAGCACGCGGGCGGTGACGCGGTCGAGCGTGGCGCCGAACTCGTCGGCGAGGAGGACGGGCAGCCCGCCGCCGCCGCGGGTCGCCTGCCGCAGCGCGAGCGCGAGCCGGAGGCGGTACCGCTGACCGTCGCTGGCCTGGCGGGGTCGGCGGAGCATGACGAACGCGTCGCCGAGCCCCGCGAGGCTCAGCGCCCGCAGCGCCTCGTCAAGCGGGGCGCCGTCGAAGCAGTCGACCATCGCGGCATCGGGGAGCGGCGCGGCGTCGACGCGGACGGCGCGCGCGGCCCGGCGGCGTTGCAGTTGCTCCTCGACGAGCCGCAGCAGCGTGCTCTTGCCCGACCCGCTCGGGCCGGTGACGAAGACGACCTGGTGCGGGCGGAGCGTCAGCCGGGTCCGGGGCAGGACGGTGACGCGGTGGTCGTCGTCGGCGGCGAGGCCGAACATCGCGGCGACCGCGGGCACGTGGGACGACTCGGGCCAGTCGCCCTCGACGGGCAGGCCCGCGGCCTGGAACTGGCACGACAGGTCGAGCGTGATCATGGGGTTCCCCTGGAACAAGGCGCCGCAGCGCGACAAGACGGAAACGGGCACGTCAGGCGTCGGCGTGGAGCAGGACGACCATCTGGCGGATCGCGTCGCGGAGCCGGCGGACGCGGTGCGGCGGGTGGCCCGTCCGCCGGGCGACCTCCCGGCCGCTGCGGCCGTGGAGGAAGAGCAGTTCCGCGATGCGGCGGTCGGCGGGGTCGAGCTGCCGCCCGCGGAGGGCGACGAGCTGGAACTCCCGCGACCGCACCCGCTCGAGCACGCCCCGGAGCCGGTGGGAGAGGGTGGCGGGCGGCCCGCCGGTCATCTCCGCGAGCAGCCGCAGCGGCTGGCCGTCGCGGAGGACGGCCTCGAGGAGGGCGCGGTCCCCGCGGGGCAGGTACGTGGCCCACCGCAGCAGCTCCTCGACCGCCTGCCGGTCGTCCGGCCGACGCCGCTCCCGTCTCGCCCTGTCCTGCCGCGCGGTCCCGCTCACGCTTGCCCTGATCACCCTTGCCCTCCCCCGCACACCGCGGTATAGTTCAAGAGATTATAAACGTTCGGTCAATGTTCGGCAAGGGTGTGTTCACAAAAACCTGAACCCCTTGTCAAATCGGGAGTCACGCTGTGGAAACATTCGGGGAAGCGGTCCGGCGGCTGCGGGAGGCGAAGGGGCTGACGGTGTCGCGGCTGGCGGAGGAGTCGGACATCCAGAAGGGTTACGTGTCGATGATCGAGCTGAGGCGGGTCGGCCCGCCGAGCCGGAAGGTGGTCGAGGCGATGGAGCGGGTGCTGGGGGTGACCGACGGGTACCTGCGGAAGCTGGCGGACTGGGAGCAGACCCCCCCGCCGGTGCGGAAGCAGGCGGAGGGGTGGGCCGACCAGGCGGCGATGGGCCAGGCGTTCGCCGCGTGGCTGCGGGACAGCACCAGCCGTAAAGCCGGCGGCGGCAAGAACCTGGACGCGCTCTGGAAAACCGGGGCGCTCAAGCGGAAGCTCGACGCCGTGCTCGGCGACGCCGAGACCTACGCCCCCGCGGAGTCGGAGCCGACGATCCGCCCCGCCCGGCTGCGGATCCCACTGATCAACAAGGTCGCCGCGGGCTACCCCACCGGGTTCACCGACCTGGACTACCCCGCCCGCGTCGCGGACGAGTACGTGCCCAACGCCGGCGTCGCCGACCCCGACGCATTCGCGGCGAGCGTGTGCGGCGAATCGATGCTGCCCGAGTACAAGGAGGGGGACGTGATCATCTTCTCCCCCGCCGCGGACGTGGAGAACGGCAGCGACTGTTTCGTGCGTCTTGAACCCGACCACGACACGACGTTCAAGCGGGTCTTCTTCGAAGACGGCGACCGCGTCCGCCTGCAACCGCTGAACCCGGCCTTTGCGCCGAAGATCGTGGAGCGGACGCAGATCGCCGGGATGTACAAGGCGGTGTGGCGGATGTCGAAACTGTAGAGGCCGCCCC
>CAZKRE010000112.1:0-11592 GCA_964555075.1 uncultured Phycisphaeraceae bacterium | reverse complement strand
GGGCCGGCGTCAGGGGGCGGGGACGATGTGGGCGGCCCGGTCCACCGGGTCCCACCGCAGCTGGGCCTTGCCTTCGCGGAGCTGGCGGAGCACCTGCTCGATCTTCACCTCTTCGTCCGCCGTGTCGGTGCCGTCGCGGGTGACGTACTCGGCGACGACCCGGCGGAGCGTCTCGGGCGCGAGCGATTCGAGGGGGATCTGCATGCGGGGGATCCTATCGGCGGCGGGCGGCGACGGAGGGCCGGGGGGGGCGGGGACCGGGGGCGGGCGAGACCGGAGCGGTTTACGGCACTACGATGCATCATGCCACGCGAGATCACCCCCGAGGACTTCAGCGACGACGACCTGACGCGGGTCTTCGAGGGCGTGACGCGCCTCGTCTGGTCGGCGCAGACCGATCTGCCCGAGTGGGTCCATCGGGAGGCGGACGCGTTTGCCGCCGACCCGCCCCGGGCCACGCCCGACGAGTTGCGGGAGCACATCGGCCACGCCGTCACCGTCGCCCGCGGCTGGGACGACCCGGACGACCGGCGGACGATGCTGCACAGCGCGCTGAAGTCGTTCTACCTCATCAAGTGGCTCGAGCGGCTGGTCGGGCGGAACCACGGGGGCAGGCCCGACCTGAGCCTGGCCTACCGCGTCTCGTTCACGCCGGCGTTCACCACCAACGCGAGCATCGGCATCCCGCCCGCGAAGCTCAATCCCGAGGCGTGAGCGGCCGGGCGTGCCGTCACCGGATCAGTGCGGAACGAGGGTTTCCGCCGGTTCGGGCAAGGCCGCGTCGCGGACCCGCGGGCGCGGCATCGTGCGTCGCCGGGCGAGCGCCTCGGCCGCGGGCAAGCGGCCGAAAACCTGCTCCGCCAGGCGGAGGACCTCGCCGTCGAAGAGGGCCCGGTAGTCGGGGTCGTCGATGAAGTGCCGCCACCGTTCGGCCGTCCGCATCTCGGTCGCCCGGCCGTCGTATCGCAGCCCGTCGAACGAGCTCCCGCCGTGGGCGGCGACGACGCGGTTCACGCCCGCGTCCGTAAACCGGACGCCCAGAGCGTCGCAGACGCCCCGCCGGTAGGCGGCGTCGTCGCACCAGCGGTTGTAGAGGATGAGCACCGGGTCGTGCGGGAGCATGAGCGGCGATCGCCTCTCCCGCGCGCCGAGGAACTGGCGGGCGTGCTGCTTCCAGATCCGGATCGCCGTGCGGTGGTCCACCACCGGTTCGAGCGAGCGCAACCGGGAGGCGAAGAGGTTGAACGGGTCCCGCAGGATCAGCACGTCCCGCCGGACGGCGGACCGGCCGACCCAGGCGTCGTGCTCCCGCTCGTACTCCGGGCTGCGGGCGACGCGGAGGAAGGTGTCCTCGTAGTTGAAGACGAACCAGTCTTTCCGGGTGAACCGGCAGGCCTTTTCCTCCTCCAGGTCGAACCCGGGATAGCTGGTCCAGGCACACGACCCGTCGTCGAACGGGCGGGTGGTCCAGTAGGGGTTCCATCGTGGCTCGGGGCAGTTGAGCCAGCAGACCCGGGCGCCCCTCGGTGTCTGGGCCATCTGCCGGACCAGCCACTGAATGATGGCGTGATTCCCGCTCCGCGACATCCCGACGATGCGGATTTCGTTCTCGTTAACAACCGGCTCCTGCTGCACTTGCATCACGTTCACTCCCGACCGCGGTGATCGGAGAGAGCCTATCACCCGAGCGAGTTGAAGGTGCCGCTCCTGCTCGGTTCGTGAACGGCGTACGGGAGCCGCTCAGCGGGCTCACGCCCCCGGGATCAGGAAACGCCTCGCGTCGCGTCCGGGCGGCACCGGATTTGCAATCGGTTCCCGCATGAAACCTGTCGCCTCGCCCGCTTCGACCGCCCGGCGGTGGGCCGTTCCGCGGCCCGCTCCCGCTCACGACACGCGCCGTCGCGGCGGACCCCGCCGGGCGGTCGCGCTGCGGGAGAAGCTGGGGGTGTGCCAGTGGTTCCACTATGAGGACTTCGCCGCGGTCGATCGGGCGATCGAGCTGATGCACGAGCTGGGGGCGAAGCACCTGCGGACGGGGGTGTCGTGGGCGGACTTCCTCCGGCCCGGCGGCCGGGCGTGGTACGACTGGCAGATGGCGCGGCTGCGGGAGAGTGGGCTGGGGGTGCTCCTGTCGGTGTGGCACACCCCGCCGAGCCTGGGCGAGGCCGCCGCCTGCAACGCGCCGCCGCGCCGCCTGCGCGACTACGCCGACTTCATCGATCTGGTCATCTCCGAGTACGGCGACGCGTTCGCCGAGCTCGAACTCTGGAACGAGCCCAACAACCGGTACAAGTGGGACTTCCCCCGGCTCGACCCGGGGTGGCGGAAGTTCGGCGAGATGATCCGCGACGCCGCCCACTGGGCCCGCGTCCGCGGGCGGCGCACCGTCCTCGGCGGGATGATCCCCGTCGACCACCACTGGCTCGGGCTCATGGACGCCTGCGGCGCGCTCGAGCCGATCGACATCGTGGGCATCCACGCCTTCCCGGGCATGTGGTTCCCCCACCATCCGAACTGGGACTGGTGCGACAGGTGGCGGGGCTGGGGGGACAAGCTCGCGTACATCGGCCGCCACGCCGGCGGCCGGCCGATCTGGGTCACGGAGACCGGCATCGCGACCTGGGACCTCGCGACCGGGCGGGAGGCGAAGTACGAGCTCCAGGCCGGGCTGCTGGACGACCTGGCCGCGGCCCCGGGAGACCGGTTCTACTTCTACAGCCTGGTGGACCTCGCCCCGGACCGGGAGGCGATCGAGGGGTTCCACGTGGACGAGAACGAGTACCACATGGGCCTGGTGACGCACGACGGCCGTCGCAAGGACGCGTTTCACCGCTTCCGGGAGCTGCTCCTGACGCCGGGGCCTGACGGGGTGTAAATCCCACAACCCGCTGCATGATCTGCATCACCCTCAGGGGAGGGTCGTGGCGTCTCGGCGGACGGTTGCGCGCCTGCCCCGGGTGTCGCCGCCGGTGGAGTTCCCGGGGCTGGCCTGGCGATGGGTTGTTCCATCGTTTCGGGCCTCGGGGATCGACCGGCCGCTCCGGCGGTTTCGACGGGTTTCGGCCCGTGTGCCGCCGGAGCAGCAGCCGCGGCATCGGGTTTGCCACCGGGAATCCGGGTCGCTGTCGGGACGCGAGTGCGCCCGGGTGGTCTGCTGGGTCGAGTCAGAGAGGAGCAGGCATGATCTTACCGGCGCGTGCAGCGGGTCGGGTGCTGATCACCGGCGGCGCGGGGTTCATCGGGTCGTACGTGGCGGACGAGCTCCTCGCCCACGGGTACCGGGTCCGGGTGCTGGACCGGCTCAGCGAGCAGGTGCACGGGGAGGGTTGCCGCCGTCCGCCCTACCTGGCGGACGAGGTGGAGCTGATCAAGGGGGACGTGCGCGACCCGGAGGCGGTCGAGCGGGCGCTGGAGGGGTGCGACGCGGTGTTCCACCTCGCGGCGATGGTCGGGGTCGGCCAGAGCATGTACGAGATCGTGAACTACACCGCGGCGAACGGCGTGGGGACGGCGGTGCTGCTCGAGGCGCTGATCAAGCGGCCGGTCCGCCGGCTCGTCGTGGCGTCGAGCATGAGCATCTACGGCGAGGGCCTCTACCGCGACAGCCGGGGGCGGACGCGGGACCGGGCGCAGCGGACGATCGAGCAGATGAAGGCGAAGCGGTGGGACCCGGCGGACGAGTCGGGCGAGCCGTTGACGCCGCTGCCGACGCCGGAGGCGAAGCACCCGGACCTCGCGTCCGTGTACGCGCTGTCGAAGTACGACCAGGAGCGGCTCTGCCTGATCGCGGGCCAGGCGTACCACATCCCGACGGTGGCGCTACGCTTCTTCAACGTGTACGGCCCGCGGCAGGCGCTCTCGAACCCGTACACCGGGGTGCTGGCGATCTTCGCGTCGCGGCTGCTGAACGACAAGCCGCCGCTGATCTTCGAGGACGGGTTGCAGCAGCGGGACTTCGTGAGCGTGCACGACGTGGCGCAGGCGTGCCGGCTGGCGCTGGAGTCGCCGCGGGCGGTGAGCGAGGAAGGCCGGGTGTTCAACGTGGGCAGCGGCCAGCGGTACACGGTGGTGCAGCTCGCGGAGGCGCTGGCGAAGATCCTGGGCAAGGAGCGCCTCGAGCCGCGGATCACGGGGGACTACCGCGTGGGCGACATCCGCCACTGTTTCGCGGACGTGACGCGGGCGCGGGAGCTGCTGGGTTACGAGCCGCGGGTCACGCTGGAGGCGGGGATGCGGGAGTTGGCGGAATGGCTCGAGGGGCAGGCGGCGGAAGACCGCGTGGAGCAGGCCCGGAGCGAACTCATGACACGAGGACTGACGGTATGAAGACATTGAGCGAAACCGGCGCCGCCGGCCGCAGCCCCGCCGACCACGACCGCCCGCTCGGCAAGGACCCGCGCCCGGTGCTCGTCACGGGCGGGGCCGGGTTCATCGGGACGAACGTGGCGGACCGGCTGCTGCGCGGGGGGCACACGGTGATCGTGTACGACAACCTGGCGCGGCCGGGCGTCGAACGCAACGCGGCGTGGCTGGAGCGGGAGCACGGCCGGCGGGTCGAGATCCACGCCGCCGATGTCCGCGACGCGGAGAAGATCGCCGGCGTCGTCGCCCGGGGCGTCTCGCACGTCTTCCACTTCGCCGCCCAGGTGGCGGTGACGACGAGCCTCGGCGACCCGCGGGACGACTTCGAGACCAACCTCCGCGGGACGCTCAACGTGCTCGAGGCGGTGCGCCAGGTGCCGAAGGCGCAGCGGCCGCCGCTGCTGTTCACCTCGACCAACAAGGTGTACGGCGACCTGCACGGGCTGTACCTCGAGGAGACGCACGACCGGTATCGCCCGACCGACCCGGGCGTCCGGCAGCACGGCTTCGCGGAGGGCTGGCTGGACTTCCACAGCCCCTACGGCTGCTCGAAGGGCGCCGCGGACCAGTACGTGCTGGACTACGGCCGCAGCTACGGCCTCCGCAACGTCGTGTTCCGCATGTCGTGCATCTACGGCCCGCACCAGTGCGGCACGGAGGACCAGGGGTGGCTCGCCCACTTCCTCCTGCGGGCGATGGCGGGGCAGCCGATCACGCTCTACGGCGACGGCAAGCAGGTCCGCGACGTCCTCTTCGTCGAGGACCTCGTCGACGCGATGCTCCTGGCGATGCAGAAGATCGACGCCACCGCCGCCCGGCCGTTCAACATGGGCGGCGGGCCGGCGAACACGATCAGCCTCCTCGAGTGCCTGCGGCGGATCGGCACGATCCACGGGAAGACGCCGGCGGTGGAGTTCGGCCCGTGGCGGCGCGGCGATCAGAAGTACTACGTCTCGGACACCCGCCTCTTCGAGCGGACCACCGGCTGGGCCGCACGCACGTCGGTCGACGAGGGGATGCGGCGGCTGGCGACGTGGCTGCTCCGCAACGCCGACCCCGCCGGCACGGAGGCGACGCGCGCGGAGGTGGCTGCATGACCGAGGCACTGGCCGCACCCCGCAGCCCGGCGACGGGCGCCATGAGGGCCGCACGGCTGGCCGCGCCCGGCCGCGTCGAACTGGTCGACGCGCCGATCCCGCAGCCGGGGCGGGACGAGTTGCGCGTCCGGCTGGAAGGGTGCGGCGTGTGCGCATCGAACCTGCCCCCCTGGGAAGGGCGGGAGTGGTTCCAGTACCCGATGGACCCCGGCCACCTCGGGCACGAGGGCTGGGGCGTGGTCGACGCGGTGGGCGAGGGCGTGCGCGACGTCGCGGAGGGCGACCGGGTGGCGGTGCTGTCGTACCACGCCTACGCGGAATACGACGTCGCGCCGCGGGACCGGGTGGTCAAGCTGCCGGCCGAACTCGACGGCCAGCCGCTGCCGGGCGAGCCGCTGGGGTGTGCGGTCAACATCTTCCGCCGCAGCGACATCCGGCGGGGGCAGACGGTCGCGATCATCGGCATCGGCTTCCTGGGTGCGCTGCTCGTCGCCCTCGCCCGGCAGGCGGGGGCGCGGGTGATCGCGCTGTCGAAGCGGGAGCACTCGCTCGCGATCGCCCGGCAGATGGGGGCTCACGAGACGGTGCCGCTCGACGACCACTGGAAGGCGATCGATCGGGTCGCGGCGCTGACGGACGGCCGGGGCGGGTACGAGGTCAGCGGGTTCTGCGACCGCGTGATCGAATGCACCGGGAAGGAGTGGCCGCTGCAGTTGGCGGGCGAGCTGTGCGCGGTGCGCGGCCGGCTCGTCATCGCCGGGTACCACCAGGACGGGATGCGGAGCGTCAACCTGCAGCTGTGGAACTGGCGCGGGCTGGACGTCGTCAACGCGCACGAGCGGGAGCCGGCGGCGTACCTGGACGGGATCCGGGAGGCGGTCGACCGGGTCGTCGCGGGCACGCTCGACCCGACGCCGCTGTACACCCACAGCTTCCCGCTGGATCGCCTGGGCGAGGCGCTGCGGATGACGCACGACCGGCCGGACGGGTTCGTCAAGGCGCTGGTCCGCATCGGGGAGCCGACGTGAACCTGCTGATGACCGCCGACACCGTGGGGGGCGTGTGGACCTACGCGGTCGACCTGTGCCGCGGCCTCGCCGATCGGGGCGTGACGATCACGCTGATGACGATGGGCGCGCCGATGTCCGCGGACCAGCACGCGGCGGTCGCGGGCGTGGCGGGCCTCGAGGTGGTCGAGACGTCGTACCGGCTCGAGTGGATGAGCGACGCGGAAGGCGATCTCGGGGCGGCGGGCGAACGGCTGCTGGCCCTCGCCGAGCGGACCCGGCCCGACGTGGTGCACCTCAACGGCTATGCGCACGCGGCCCTGCCGTGGGCCGAGGCGGCCGGGCGCCGGCCGGGCGTCGTGGTGGTGGGCCACTCGTGCGTGGAGACGTGGTGGCGGGCGGTGAAGGGCGAGCCGACGGACGGGTCGTGGGCGGCGTATCGGCGGCTGGTGCGGACGGGGATTCACGCGGCGGACGCGTTCGTCGCGCCGACGCGGGCGATGCTGGAGGCGTTCGGCGCGTGCCACCGGCCGCACGCGCGGGGGAGCGTGATCCACAACGGCCGGTGCGGCGAGCTGTACCGCCCGCTGGTGAAGGAGCCGACGATCCTGGCGGCGGGCCGGCTGTGGGACGAGGCGAAGAACATCGCCGCGCTCGACGCCGCCGCGGCGCGGACGCGGTGGCCGGTCGCGATCGCCGGGTCGGATCAGACGCCGGACGGCCGCCGGGTCGAGCCGCGTCACGCGCGGCGCCTGGGCCCGCTCCCGCCGGCCGGGCTTGCGGAGGCGATGGGGCGTGCCGCGATCTACGCGCTGCCGGCGCGCTACGAGCCGTTCGGCCTGTCGGTGCTGGAGGCGGCGCTGTGCGGGTGCGCCCTCGTCCTGGGCGACATCCCGACGCTGCGGGAGGTCTGGGGCGACGCCGCGCGGTACGTGCCGCCGGACGACGCGGACGCCCTCGCCGCGACGCTCGACGAACTGGCGGCGGACGACGCGGCGCGGAGCCGGCTCGCCGCGCAGGCGCAGCGGCGGGCGGCGAGGTACCCCACGGCCCGAATGGCCGACGCGTACCTCGCGCTCTACCGGGATCTCGCCGGGACGGGCGCGGCCGGACCATCACCCTCGCTGAAAGGGGCGGCCTGATGCGTTTCGCGTTCTTCGTCCACTCGCTCGCGTCCGACTGGAACCACGGCAACGCCCACTTCCTGCGCGGCGTCGTCCGCCAGCTCCGCCGGATGGGCCACGAGACGCGGGTGCTGGAACTGAGGGACAACTGGAGCCGCTGGAACCTCGAGCGCGACCACGGGCCGGACGCGTCCGAGGCGTATCACGAGGCGTACCCGGAGCTGACGAGCGAGACGTTCGAGATGGCGTCGCTCGACCTCGACGCGCTGATCGCGGACGCCGACGTCGTGGTCGTCCACGAGTTCAACCAGCCGGAACTCGTCGCCGCCATCGGCGAGCACCGCCGCACGCACCCGGGTTACAGCCTGCTGTTTCACGACACGCACCACCGCGGCGTCACCGCGCCGCACGCGATCGGGCGGTACGACCTGCGGCACTTCGACGGCGTGCTCGCGTTCGGGGACGTGCTCCGGGACCTCTACCTCCGCAACCGCTGGACGAGCCGGGCCTGGACCTGGCACGAGGCCGCGGATCACACCGTCTTCCACCCGCCCGAGACGCGGGAGGCGCCGGTGTACGACCTGGTCTGGATCGGCAACTGGGGCGACGACGAGCGGACCGCGGAGTTGCACGAGTTCCTGCTGGGGCCGGTGCGCGAGCTGGGCCTGCGGGCGAAGGTGTGGGGCGTCCGCTACCCCGAGCCGGCCGTCGCGGCGCTCAGCGACGCGGGGATCGCGTACGGCGGGTACCTGCCGAACCATCGGGCCCCCCGGGTGTTCGCGCAGGCGCGGGTGACGGTCCACGTGCCGCGCCGGCCGTACACGCAGGCGCTGCCGGGCATCCCGACGATCCGCCCGTTTGAGGCGCTTTCTTGCGGGATCCCGCTGATCTCATCGCCCTGGAGCGACAGCGAGGGCCTGTTCGACGTCGGGCAGGACTTCCTGATGGTGCGGAGCGGGCGGGAGATGGCGGCCGCGCTGAACGAGATCCTCCGCGACCCGGACCTGGCTCACGCCCTCGCCGCGCACGGCCGCCGCACCGTCCTCAACCGCCACACCTGTGAGCACCGCGCGGCGGAGCTGGTCTCCATCTGCGATCGCCTCCGCGCGGAGCGGCGGGAAGCTCCGCGTCTCCTCCTCCCCACGGCATGACCATGAACATCGCCTTCTTCGGTTCGAGCCTCGTGTCCGCCTACTGGAACGGCGCGGCGACCTACTACCGCGGCGTCACCCGCGCCCTCCACGACCGCGGCCACCGCGTCACCTTCTACGAGCCGGACGCGTACGACCGGCAGAAGCACCGGGACATCGACGACCCGCCCTACGCCCGCGTCGTCGTCTACGACCACACGGACCTAGGCGCGCTGCGCCGGCACCTCGACGAGGCCCGGGACGCGGACCTCGTGGTCAAGTGCAGCGGCTGCGGCGTCCACGACGAGCTGCTCGAGGCCGAGGTCGCGGCGCTGTCGGCGCCGGGGCGGATCGCGGCCTTCTGGGACGTCGACGCCCCCGCCACCCTCGACCGCGTGCAGAACAACCCGCTCGACCCGTTCCGCCCGCTCATCGGCGAGTACGACGTGGTCTTCACGTACGGCGGCGGCGAGCCGGTGATCGACGCCTACGCCGCGCTCGGCGCCCGCCGCTGCGTCCCGATCTACAACGCGCTCGACCCGACGACGCACCACCCGGTCCCCCCGGACCCGCGGTTCGCGGCGGACCTGGGCTTCCTCGGCAACCGCCTGCCGGATCGCGAGGCCCGGGTGGAGTCGTTCTTCCTCGCGGCGGCGGCGGCGCTGCCGGGGAAGAGGTTCCTCCTGGGCGGCAGCGGCTGGAGCGACAAACCCATGCCCGCCAACGTGGACTACGTCGGGCACGTCTACACGCCGCAGCACAACGCGTTCAACCGCACGCCGCTCGCCGTGCTGAACATCAGCCGCGAGAGCATGGCCCGGTACGGGTTCTCGCCCGCGACGCGGGTCTTCGAGGCCGCGGGCGCGGGCGCCTGCCTCATCACCGACGCCTGGGTCGGGATCGAGGTGTTCCTCGAGCCCGGCCGGGAGGTGCTCGTGGCCCACAGCGGCGACGAGGTCGCCGACCACCTCCGCGCGCTCACGCCCGACCGCGCCCGCGTGATCGGCGAGGCGGCGCTGCGGCGGGTGCTGGGCGAGCACACCTACGCCCACCGCGTCGAGCTGCTGGAGGAGACGCTCGCCGGCATCCGCGGCGGCGCCGCCCCCCGCCCCGCCGCCGCTGCCGCGACCACCGCTCAACCGTAACCAGGGACGCACATGGACATCGTGATCCTCGGGCTATCGATCACCTCGTCGTGGGGCAACGGCCACGCGACGATCTTCCGCGGCCTCGTGCGGGAGCTCACCCGCCGCGGCCACGCCGTCACGTTCCTCGAGCGCGACGTCCCGTGGTACGCCGGCAACCGCGACCTGCCCCGCCCGCCGCACGGCACGACGCACCTCTACACGTCGCTGGACGACCTGACCGGGCGCTTCGCCTCGACCGTCCGCGACGCCGACCTCGTCGTCGTCGGCTCCTATGTGCCCGAGGGCGTGGCGGTGGGCGAATGGGTCTGCCGGACGGCGCAAGGGCTGCCCGCGTTCTACGACATCGACACGCCCGTGACCCTCGCGAAGCTCGCGCAGGGCGACCACGAGTACCTGACGCCCGGACTCATCCGCACCTACGGGCTCTACCTCTCGTTCACCGGCGGGCCGACGCTCGACCGGCTGGAGAAGGAGTACGGCTCCCCCGCCGCCCGGCCGCTCTACTGCTGCGTCGATCCCGACGCCTACTTCCCGGGCGACGCGGAGGACGCGGCCGCGACGTGGGACCTGGGCTACATGGGGACCTACAGCGACGACCGGCAGCCGCCGCTGCAGAAGTTGATGCTCGACGCCGCGTCCCGCTGGGGCGGCGGCCGGTTCGTCGTCGCGGGCCCGCAGTACCCCGCGGACATCGCCTGGCCCGGCAACGTCGAGCGGGTCGACCACCTGCCCCCCGCGGAGCACCGGGCGTTCTACACGCGGCAGCGGTTCACGCTCAACATCACGCGGGCGGCGATGGTGCGGGCGGGTTTCGCCCCCAGCGTCCGGCTCTTCGAGGCGGCGGCGTGCGGCACGCCGATCATCAGCGACGCCTGGCCCGGGCTCGAGACCTTCTTCACGCCGGGCGAGGAGATCTGCGTCGCCCGCGACGCCGACGACACGCTCGGGTGCCTCACCGGCCTCGACGAGTCGGAGCGGCTCGCGATCGGTCGCCGGGCGCGGGCGAAGGTGCTCACCGCCCACACCGCCGCGCACCGCGCGGCCGAGCTCGAGCAGTACGCCCAGAGCCTCCTCGCCCGTTCCTGACCGCGGGTGGCCTCAAGGAAGAACGCCATGCCCCAGACCCTCGCCGCCGGCGACATCGAACGCCTCGCCCCCTGGTTCCACAACGTCTACCTGCCCGACGGGCGGCAGACCCGGCCGGACCACTTTCTCGGCGACTTCCCCCGCTTCAAGTGGGAGGCGCTCGCGCCCCACATCCCGCGCGACCTTGCCGGGTGGACCGCGCTCGACATCGGGTGCAACGCCGGGTTCTACTCGATCGAGCTGGCGAAGCGGGGCGCCCGCGTCACCGCCGTCGATCACGACCGCCACTACCTCCGCCAGGCGGAGTGGGCGGCGGAGCAGTGGGGGCTGCGGGACCGGATCGAGCTGCACCAGATGGAGGTTTACGAACTCGCGAACCTCGGCCGGCGGTTCGACCTCGTGCTCTTCATGGGCGTGTTCTACCACCTGCGCTACCCGCTGCTCGGGCTCGACATCGTGTCCAACCTCGTGAAGCGGATGCTCGTCTTCCAGACGCTGCAGATGCCCGGCGACGAGGCGGCGGACGTCCCGGAGAACCCGTCGATCAACGATCGCGACCACATGCTGGACCCGGGCTACCCGAAGATGGCGTTCATCGAGCACCGCCTGCACGACGACCCGACGAACTGGTGGGCGGC
>CAZKRE010000111.1:0-11656 GCA_964555075.1 uncultured Phycisphaeraceae bacterium | reverse complement strand
CCTCGCCCCAGGTGGGCTTGAGCAGCGTCGCGAGGATCTTGATGGTGGTGGTCTTCCCCGCGCCATTGGGGCCGATGAAGCCGAAGCAATCGCCTTCCTCGATCTCGAGGTTGAGGTTTTGCAGCGCCATCAGGTCGCCGTAGCGCTTGGTCAGGTTGATCGTCTGGATCATTGGCATCGGGGTGGCGTTCCGGGTTCCGAGTTCCAGGCGTGGGGTTCAGAGTCGTTCGCGGTCTCGCCGACTTTCGAGCATCAAGAGGCGGAAGTCGGCGTCCGCAACTCGGAACTACAGATCATAGATCCAGCGCACGACGGTCCAGCCGGTGGACTCGACCGGCTCGCCGTCGACGAGCAACGGCGCGGGCAGCGGGCTGCTTTCGAGGTGCCCGATGAGGATCAGCTTGGCGCCGACGGTGTGGGGCGTGAGGTCGAGGCCCCGGCCCAGCGACCGCTGGTACACGGTTGGCCCGAGCGAGCCCCAGGTGCTCTGGTACACGTTCGGCGGCGGGAGAGCGTCGTAAAACGACAGCATCTCGATGAACTTGACCTTCTGATCCGTCGCGAGGCGAACGGCGAGCAGGTCCTGGTCCGCGAGGGTCTGCGGCGAGCCGGACATCAGGATGCCCAGGAATCCCTCCGTGTTGAGCGATCGCTGGGTCTGGTAGTTCGGTGGGCGCTGCGTGAGCCAATCCCACGTGATCCGGGCCTCGTTGGGGGATTGGAACTGGAGCGGGGTCATCGGCGCCCAGGCACCGATGCGCCAGACGAACGGCACGGCCCGGCGGCGGGCGGCCTCCGCCGACTCGTCCGGATCGGGCACCACCTGCGGCACGTACACGGCGAGCACGTTCTTCAACTCCCCTGGCAGGTTGTGCGACAGCGTGCCGTAGGGGAAGCGGTCCTGGACACGCAGTTCGCCCTGGGGCGGCACCCACGGCGCAGTGATCCCCTGCACCCCTTCGCCGATCGCGCCGAGGTAGTGGAGGTTGAACTGCTTCGCCGTGGCGCGGACCGGCAGGCCCACGGGCCACGTCCGATCGAGCTTCGCCCCCGCGCCGACCTCGTTCGGCGAGCCGGCGTCCATGATGTAGAGCTGCGGGTCGGGGAAGCTCGTGCTCTGGACCTGCTCGAGCAGGCCGGGGCTCCACAGCGTGTTGTGGAGCGTGTCGGACTCTTCGCCGGGGGCGAGCGTGACGTGGGCGCGGCCGAACTCGGGGATGAAGACGGAGAGCCAGCTCTGCGTCCGCACCAGCCCGGTCTTCGCGTCGATGTCGAGGACGCTGAAGTGGGCGAGGCTTGTGCCGCGCGGCTGGAGGACCCATGCCCCGCCCCACGTGATGGCGGTGAACACGCCGACCGTGCCGCAGAAGACGAGCCAGCTCTTGCGGGTCTTGCCGCGGCCCTTGAGTACGGCGAAGCCGATCGGCCCCGCGGCGAGCCAGTACAGGACGAACACGAGGATCGCGAGCAGCAGCACCGGCGCGGCCTGGTTCGTCATGGCGATCTGCCCGGGGACGAACGAGCCGAGCTCGGACGGCATGCGGTTCTCCGGCCGCGTGAGCTTGCCGTCCTGCATGTCGGCCTGGGCCTTCTTCTCGTCGATGACGGGAGAGTTCCAGCCATAGACCGTGTTCCAGACGCGGAACGCGCCGGTGGGCAGGTTGAGCCGCTTGAGGCGAGGATCGTTGAGGTCGACGCCGATGAGCGTCACCCGTCCGAAGCCGTACCGCCTGGCGACGATGACCGGCTCCCCGCCGTCGAGCCGTTGCAGCACCGCGGTGTCGCTCGACGCGGGCACGTCGAACACGGTCATCTGCAGCTCCACAGGCTCCGGCGGGCGGACGTCATAGAGGAAGCCGGGCAGCGGCCCCTGAACGCGGCGTACGGCCTCGGGCGCCACGGGAAGCAGGTCGGCGAATGCGGAGCTGGTCCACGGCTCGGCGAAAGCGGGCATGACGATCACGAGGTGCCCGCCGCGCCGGACCCACTCCTTCAGTGCCGCCTGCATCGGGCCGGAGATCATCGCGGCGTTGGGGTCGCCCCCGTCGCTGACCCAGATGAGCGAGTGGAGCAGGTCGAACCCGTACCACCGATCGGGCATGGTTTCGAGATCCAGGCCGTGGAGGATTCCGATCGGTTCGTGCTGCGTGTACTGGTGCTTGTAAGGGTCGAGCCCGAGCCCCGCCGCGCCCGCCACGCCGATGACCGACAGCCGCGGCGACTCCCGCCTCGCCGCGACGACGACCTGGGTCGCCAGCAGCTCGCCCGAGTCGGCATCCAGAACCTGCAACGTCCAAGCCTGGTTGGCCGGGGTGTTGACGGGCGGCACGGCGTAGAGCCAGACGTGCTGGTCGCGGTTGGGGTTGAGCGTGGCCCGCCGCTCGGCGATGACCTGGTCGCCGTCGTGGTCGCTCAAACGCCACTGAACGAGGACGGGCCGGTTGAGGTCGCCCGGACTGTTGAGCGTGACGCGGATCGGCGCCCACGTGCCGGGTCGCACGTAGCCGCCCAGCCCCACCATCTCCTGGGGGACCTGCATCTGTACGCCGGAGATCTGTGCCCGCAGGGGCCCGGCCAGGAACCCCCACAGCACAAGCCACGCGACGCTCCACCGCCAAACCGCGCTTGATCTCATTCGTCGCCAGTGTAGCCGCGGCTCGCGCGGGTCGCAGCGGCCGTGGCAGGCCAGTCGCGGGGTTGGGAGTAGACGGACGCCGCGTCGCACGTCCGGCACCCCCGGCAGGCTCGCGCCAGCCGGACCGATAAGCCGCAACGCGGGGCGAGCCAGTCATCCCGGGGTCGCGGGCGGCCGATGCAAGGGGTGTCTATGGACTGGACCCCCGAGCAGCTCGTCGCCGCCGCCGTCCTCGCGCTTCTGGCGTATGCGACGGTCACCTGCACCTGCGCGACGCTGGCGGCCCGGCTCAAGGGGCAGAAGACCCGCCACATGCTCGTCGTGCGTTCCCGGCGGCGGCGGATGGAGTACGTCGCGGCGGTCGTCGGTCACCGCAGCGTGAACGTGGACGTCGTCGACCCGGACGAGGCCGACGACGTCGCCGAGGCCGTCGGTATCGTCGAATCCGAGCCACCGGCGATGGCGGCGTAGCAGGGTCGTTATCCTCTGCGGCATGGCACGACTCACCATCGTCAACGGCCGCGTCCTCGACCCCGCGAACCAGGTTGACCAGGTCGCCGACCTCGTCATCGAGGACGGGAGGGTGGCGCAACTCGGCAAGGTCTCCCGTCCGCAGGCAGGCGCGGGCGACGCCGTGATCGACGCGTCGGGGCTGATCGTCACGCCCGGCCTGATCGACATCCACGTCCACTTCCGGGAGCCGGGGCAGGAGGAGAAGGAGACGATCGCCACCGGCGCCGCCAGCGCCGTCAACGGCGGGTTCACCTCCGTCTGCTGCATGCCCAACACGCAGCCCGCCATCGACGACGACGGCCGGGTCGACTTCGTCTACCACCAGAGCCAGCGGGCGAACCTCACCAACGTCTTCCCGGTCGGCGCGATCACCAAGGGCCGCGAGGGCAAGGAACTCGCCGAGATCGGGCTGATGGCCCGCGCGGGCGCGGTCGGGTTCAGCGACGACGGCGTGGCGGTCGCGTCCGCGGGCATGATGAGCAAGGCGCTCGCCTACATCGCGATGACCGGCAAGGTGGTCATGCAGCACTGCGAGGACCCGCAGCTCGGCGGGGGGGCGATGAACGCCGGGGCCATCGCGACGCGCCTCGGCCTCGCCGGCTGGCCCCGCGTCGCCGAAGAGGTCATCATCCAGCGCGATGTCCTGCTCTGCCGGCACCAGGGCTTCGCGCCGCGATACCACGTGCAGCACCTCTCCTCGGGGGGCAGCGTCGAACTCGTCCGCCGCGCCCGGCACGACCTGAAAGCAGCTTCCGGCGCGGGCGGGAAGGGCGACGTCACCGCCGAGGCCTCGCCCCACCACCTGCTGCTCACCGAGGACCACTGCGTCAACTACGACACCCACTTCAAGATGAACCCGCCGCTGCGGGCGCAGGCCGACATCGACGCCATCCTCGCCGGGATCAAGGACGGCACGATCACCATCCTCGCCACCGACCACGCCCCACACACCAACGAAGAGAAGGAACTCGAGTTCGCCGCCGCGCCCTACGGCATCATCGGCCTCGACTGCGCCCTGCCGCTCTACCTCCGCGCCCTCGTCGAGTCCGGAACGGTGCCCCTCTCGCACGTCATCGCGATGATGACCATCAACAGCGCTCGCCTCTGCAACCTCGACGGGCGGGGCCACCTCGGCGTCGGCGCGTTCGGCGACGTCACGCTCATCGACCCGAAGGAGCGGTGGACCATCGACGCGAACGACTTCGCCAGCAAGAGCCGCAACTGCCCGTTCCATGGCTGGGAAGTCACCGGAAGGGCGGTGGGTACGGTCGTGGGGGGCGACGTGAAACTGCTGCGCGACTCGGGCCGCCTGAACGGCGCCGCCGCGGCCGGGAATCCGAAAGAGCTGCTCTCCCCCCACACCTGACCGTCGGCGCTCCGCATGCCCGGCGTCACCCGCGCCGCCGTCAGCGCTCGAGTTCCCGCCCCTCGTGCGTCAGCCGCGCGGGGTGCCCGAACCAGGTCATCGGCTTCCCCTCGCCGTACTTCTGCTCCATCACGGCGCCGACGTCGCGCATGTCGCCGTCCGCACGGACCCAGCCCCCGTCGATGTCGGGGAAGTCGAGCCTGCAGTTGTCGCACTTCTTCCCGTCGTAGAAGCGGATGGGGCACCAGAAGGACTCGACGTTGCGGAGCATCTCGGCCCCGAGCGAGTACACGCCGGTCATCCAGTCGCAGTAGAGGCACCAGATGAGGTCGTGCCCGACGAGGCCGTCGAACTTGTGCCGCGAGACGTTGACCCACTCCGCCTGCCGGTACCGCGGGAACCCGAGCAGCCAGACGAGCAGCGGGTACATGAAGATCTCAGCGAGGCGGATGAGCCAGAACGCGGGCAGCACGACCGCCGTCACCCAGAGCGCGGCGTGGTTGGCGAGTCGCCCGACCCGGCGGTTGATGAACGAGACGATCCGCGGCCCGCGGAGCGCCTCACGGTGCAGGAACTCGTGCCCCCAGCACCACAGCAGGAGCGTCACCACCTGACCGGCCAGCGCTCCCGCAAAACCGGCCCACCCGCCGAGCCACGCGGCGACCGGCCACGGGACCCACGTGAACAGCGCGACGAGCACGTCCAGCAGCGGCACCCGCGCCGCCCGCTCCGACAGCGACGGCGCGAACCGCGGCAGCGCCGACACGACGAACGCGAGCACGAGGAGGCTGCACGCGGTGATGCCCGCGGCGGTGAGAAAGTGAATCATCCCCCCATGTTACGCCGCCGACGGCTGCACCGGCTCACCCTCGACGGTGATCCCCAGCCGTGCCAGCGGGCCGTGCGGCTTCTTCGACTCGTCCTTCAGCCGCGATGCGGCCGACGGGTTGGCGTAGGTGTCGAACACCATGGCCTTGATGTTGCCCCACAGCCCGCCGAAGCTCGCAAATGTGTGGTCTACCGCCGACGCCTCGTATCCCGAGTGGACCATGCACTGCTGGCACGCCGCGTTCCCGCTCGCCCGGCCGTAGTTCTCCCACTTCGTGTCGCGCATCAGCTCGTCGAAGCTGTCCGCGTACCCGTCCTGCAGGAGGTAGCACGGCTTCTGCCAGCCGAAGAGGTTGAACGTCGGCATGCCCCAGGGCGTGCACTCGTACTCCCGCTTGCCCATCAGGTACTCGAGGAACAGCGGGCTCTGGTTGAACCGCCAGCCCCGCTTGCGGTTGCTCAGCAGCATCTCGAAGAGCGCGTGCGTCTTCTTCCGTTCGCCGAGGAAGCTCTGCTGGTCCGGCGCCTTGGGGTAGGCGTAGCCGGGCGACACCATCATGCCTTCGACACCGAGCTCCATCATCTCGTCGAAGAAGGCCCGCACGCTGTTGGGGTCGCAGGTGTCGAAGAGCGTCGTGTTCGTCGTCACGCGGAACCCGCGCTCGACCGCCAGCCGGATCCCCGCGACCGCTTTGTCGTAGGTCCCCTCGCGGCAGACGGAAAAGTCGTGATGCTCCTGCTGACCGTCCATGTGGACGCTGAACGTCAGGTACTTGCTCGGCTGGAAGAGGCCCTCTTCCAGCTTCTCTTTCAGCAGCAGCGCGTTCGTGCAGAGGTAGACGTACTTCTTCCGCGCGACGAGCCCCTCGACGATCTCCCTGATCTGCGGGTGCAGCAGCGGCTCGCCGCCGGGGATGCTCACCATCGGCGTGCCGCACTCGTCGACCGCCTTGAAGCATTCCTCGGGCGACAGGTTCCGCTTGAGTACGTGAGCCGGATACTGGATCTTCCCGCACCCCGCGCACGACAGGTTGCACCGGAACAGCGGCTCGAGCATCAGCACCAGCGGGTACCGCTTCCGCCCGCGCAGCCGCTGCCCGAGCACGTACGTCGCAACCGTCCACATCTGCGAGACCGGGACGCCCATGAATACCTTTCTCCATCGGCCGCCAACGGGGCCACTCCAACCTCATCGGCAGGCCTCGCACTCTAACCGCAACCCCCGCAGGGGTCTAGGCGTTCAACCGCTAGACTCCCTCGCGGTGACGACCATGCGGCGATGCCTCCGACGACTGGTGTGGCTGATCCTCGCGTTCGCGGGGCTGATCGCCGCCGCCACCGTCTTCCTCGCCCTGTGGCTGCCCGGGTTCATCCAACGCCAAGCGCTGCGGCAACTCGAGGCGGCAGGCTTCGAGCCCGCCTCCGGCCGGCTCACCACGCTCACCCCGTGGGAGATGGTCATGGAAGACCTTCGACTCGGCGAAGACGCGTGGATCACGGTCAAGCGTGCCCGGATCACGTTCTCTCCCGGCTCACTCTGGCGGGGCGACGTCGACGCCGTCACCCTCCACGACGTTGCCGTGGCCGCGCTCACCGTCGACGCGCTCCGCGCGGACGTCGCCCTCGACGGCTGGGCCTCCGCGGGGGAGCACCGCATCCGTGGCACGGGCATCCGGTTCGCCACCACGCCGCTCGGCGACCTGGCCACCCGCCTCGCGATGCCCACGCCCGATTCGTTGCGGATCGAGGCACTCACCCTCACCGGCTCCCGGCTCGGCGACCTGGCGGTCGAGCCGACGACGGTCGACCTGCCCGACGGCGTGGCCCGCGTGACCCTCCGGATCGAGGCCGCCGAGCTCGCCGAAGTCCTTCGTCTCACCCTCGATGAGGACGCGACGGGCACCGGCCTCCTCGACGGCCGGCTCCGCGCGAGCCTCCGCCTGACACCGCCGTACCGCTTCCTGATCCGGGAGGGGCAACTGCGCGCACGGCCGGGCGCGACGGTGCGGGTGCGGAACGAGGAAGGGCTGCGCGACCTGCTCGACGCCTCGGTCCCCGACCGCCGGGTACGCGACGAACTCGTCACCGCCCTGCGCGACTTCACCGCGTCGACGCTCGAGGCGACGATCGATCCGAGCCCGCAGGCGCCGCTGCGCCTGCACCTCGTCGGGCGAGGCGGACCCGTGCGGCGGCCGGTCGACCTGACGCTCAACCTCCACGGCGTGGGCGACGTGGGCAACACCCCGGTGCTCGACTACCTGCTCGAACTCCGCAACGTGGACTGAGGGCGCTCGTCAAGCCGGCTCCGAAGCCCCGGGGCCCGCGTGCAGAGCGGCGGTCCGCTCCGCGTCCTCCCGCGCCCACCGTCCGGCCAGCACGCCGCAGATGATCAGTTGCAGCGGGTGGTACACCATGATCGGCAGCAGGATCAGCCCGATGCCCGGATGGCCCGCGAAGATGAGCTGCGCCATCGGGATGCCCGACGCGAGCGTCTTCTTGCTCCCGCAGAAGATCGCGGCGATCCGATCGCCCCGCGAGAAGCCCAGCCGCTGGCTGATCGCCGTCGTCAGCGCGAGGATGACGAAGAAAAGCAGCAGCGTCCCTGCAAAGGTGGCGACGACCGGCCCGAGCCCGTGCGCCGACCAGACCCCTTGCTCGAACGAGTCGCAGAACGAGGTATACACCAGCAGGAGGATGGTCCCCCGGTCCACGAGGCCGATCCGCTTCTTCTGCCGGGCCGCCCACCCCGCGAGGAACACCCGTGACGCCTGCCCCACGAGCAGCGGCAGAAGCAGCCAGAGCACGAGGTCGAGGATCACGCCGCCCATCGGCATCGACTGGCCGCTCGTCTGCACGACCAGCCCGATCCACAGCGGCGTGAGGAAGATCCCGATCAGGCTCGACAACGTCGCGTTGAACACCGCGACCGCGACGTTCCCGTGCGCCGCGGCCGTCAGCGCCACCGACGACGACACCGTTGATGGCAGGGCGCAGAGGAAGAAGAACCCGGTCCGCAGGTCGATCGGCATCCACGCCCCGCCGATCGCCAGGAACCCCAGCCCCAGCAGGGGGAACAGGAGGAACGTGCACGCCTGGATCGTCAGGTGAACGGGCCAGCGGTAGGTCCCCTCCTTGAGCGACGCGAACGAGAGCGACACGCCGTGCAGGAAGAAGATGAGCGCCACGCCCGCCTTCGTGAGCAGTTCCGGGTAGAGCCAGCCTCCCGCGGCCCCCGGCTCGGGGAACAGCCAAGCCAGCACCACGGCCGCGGCCATGCCGATGAGGAACCAGTCGGGTTTCAAGGGGACGATTCGCATCGCGCAACGACCGGAAGACATACGATATCGGCCGAACTGCCGGCCATGCATGACGAGGCGGTCTGCGTCACGCGACGGCGAACACATAAGTCGCCACCGATGCCGTGACCCACGCCAGCCACGCCAGGGGGAGCCTCACCCACCCGGTCGTCATCAGCATCGCGAACCCGACGAACGAGCACACGCACGAGGCGAAGGCGAACCAGCCCAACCGTGATGGGAAGAGCCCGAGCCCCGCCGCGGTGCCGAGCGCGACGATCCCGCCAGCCGCCGCGGCATAGGCGAGCACCCACCGGGCCTCCCCCGCAGAAGGGCCGTCCGGTGGAACATCGAGGGAGGCGGCGACGGCGTAGCCGCACTCGGGGCAGGCAGCCGTGGACCGGAGCCCTCGAAGCGAGTAGCCGCACGCGGCACAGGTCGCGGCTTCCGGGACCGGGCGTGCCATGCCTCACCCCGCCTCGAAGAACCGTTGGTCGGTCCCGCCGGTGCCGACGCGGGCGCGGACCGGGGCGCCGCAGCGGGGGCACCGCCCCTCGTAGGCGGTCCCCTCGCGGTTGCGGTAGACCCGGCTGTAGACCGAGCAGCACCGCCACCGCACCGCCAGCCACGGCCGGCCCACGAAGGAGCTCGCCTTGGGCGCCTCCCGCTTCGCCAGGCCGCTGACGTCGAGGATGTAGTCCGGTCCGCTCACGCAGCCATTATCGGCTGAAAACGCCTCCCGTGCCCACCGCCGCGGATCTGTCCGCCCGCGCCCACCCCGTGCCCATGCTTGTTCAGCGTCGCTGCGCCGTCAGCTCGGCGTAGCGGAAGCAGTCGGTCACGTGGTCGTTAGCCAGCCCCGCTGCCTGCATGAAGGCGTAGCAGATCGTCGAGCCGACGAACTTGAACCCCCGCCGCTTGAGGTCCTTGCTCATCGCGTCCGATTCGGGCGAGGTCGCGGGGATCTCGTTCATCGATGCCCGCGCGTTCGCCCTGGGTTTCCCATCGACGAACCGCCAGATGTAGGCGTCGAACGTGCCGAACTCCTTCTGCACCCGCAGGAAGGCCTCGGCGTTCGTCACCGCCGAAGCGACCTTCAGCCGGTTGCGGATAATCCCCGGGTCCGCCAGCAACGCCTCGATCTTCTCCGCGTCAAACTTCGCGACCTTCCGCGGATCGAAGCCCGCAAACGCCTGACGGTAACCGTCGCGCTTGCGGAGGACCGTGTCCCAGCTCAGGCCCGCCTGTGCCGCATCGAGCACGAGGTACTCGAACAGCCGACGGTCGTCGTGCAGCGGCACGCCCCATTCCTCGTCGTGGTATCGGGCGAGGCGGTCGTTGCTCGCCCAGGCGCAGCGATTCATGCGGCTCCTTTCGGCGGGCCGGCAATCTCGATCAGGTTCCCCTCCGGGTCAGCCACATACGCCGAACGCATCCCCCAAGGCTCATCCCGCGGCGTTGTCACCGGCTCGGCGCCGCGCCCCGTCATCCGGCCAAAGACCGCGTCCACCTCGTCCGCGTCATGAACCCGCAGCGCCAGCTCAAACGAGCCGTTCAATCTGCCCGGCTTCGCGCCCGGGAAGTCGGCGCTGCGCCCGAGCAACTCCGGCACCCGCGCCCGCTCAAACATCGAGAAGCGAACCCCATGGTGGACGAACTCGGCGTAGGGGGGTTGCCAGTCGTCGATCGCCATCCCTACCACGTCGCGATAGAACGCGACCATCCGGGGCAGGTCGGCGACGAACAGGCCGATCATGTCCAGGCGCGCCGGGGGCGGGCCGCTGCCCCCGAGCGTCTTGCGGAAGTTGATCGCGTGCTCCGTGACCTCGAATCCCGCCGCTCGATGGCATGCGATGCTCGCCTCGTTGTGGCTGAGGCAGTCACTGGCGATCTCCGTGAGGCGCCGCGCTCTCGCCCAGGCTTCCGCCTCGTGGAGCAGGGCACGCGCCACGCCCCGTCGCCGCGCGTCGGGCACCACGTACAGCCCCTCGACAAACGCGACCGGCGATGACACGCACTCCGACGCGTGGCTCCGCTCGCTCAGCTCCGCGAAGCCGCAGAGCCGACCGGTGTCGGGGTCCTCCGCCACCAGGACGTGGCCCGCGATCCGACGGTCACCTTGAAGAAAGGCCCGGACCTCCACCGCATGGCTCGCCGCGGAGTCGCCCGGCCAGAGGTCGTGCCGCATCCGCGACCACGGGTCGGCGTCGGCGGGGGTGACGGGTCGGATCCGCATTGCCCTCTCCCATGGCGTGACGCGTCGATCCCCGGCCGACGCGCACCCAAAGGCCGGCTGCCGGGGAACAGCAGCCGGCCGGGGCGGTTGGTGAAACATCTGGACAAAGCCTTCGCCGCACGCGGCAAGCGGCCCCTCCCGATGCGATCGTTACTCGTCCTCGCTGGCTTCTTCGGGGTCGGCGATCGCCTCGGCCGGGGGCGTCTTCAGCAGCGCGTCGACGCCCTTGGCCACGAGCACCTTCTGCTTGATCTCCTCGAAGAGATCGGGATTCTCCTTGAGGAACGTCTTCGAGTTCTCCCGGCCCTGACCGAGGCGGGTGCCGGCGAAGCTGAACCAGGCGCCCGACTTGTCGACGACGTCCGCCTCGACCGCCAGGTCGAGCAGGTCCCCGGTGGCGCTGATGCCCTCGTTGAACATGATGTCGAACTCCGCCTGCCGGAAGGGCGGGGCGATCTTGTTCTTGACGACCTTGGCGCGGACGCGGTTGCCGATGGCGACGTCGCCTTCCTTGAGGCTGCCGGTGCGGCGGATGTCGATGCGGACCGAGGCGTAGAACTTCAGCGCCCGGCCGCCGGGCGTGGTCTCGGGGTTGCCGAACATCACGCCGATCTTCTCGCGGATCTGGTTGATGAAGACCACCGAGCACTTGGACTTGTTGATCGCCCCGGTGAGCTTCCGCAAGGCCTGCGACATCAGCCGCGCCTGCAGGCCCACGTGGCTGTCGCCCATCTCGCCCTCGATCTCGGCCCGGGGGGTGAGCGCCGCCACCGAGTCGATCA
>CAZKRE010000110.1:0-11700 GCA_964555075.1 uncultured Phycisphaeraceae bacterium | reverse complement strand
CCTGCCGCGTCGCCCGCCACGCCGCCGGCGGCGCTTGGCGAGCTGCGCGTGCGTCAGGCGGAGTCGCCGGGGGAGGTGGAGCTCGGCTCGGTCGACCCCGAGACCGGCTTCCGGGTGCGGCTGAGCCTGTCGCGCTACGGCGCGGGCGTGACGCGGATCGCGCTGGCCGACTACCACGAGACGACCGGCGGCGAAGAGCCTTACGTCGTCCACGCGACCCTGCGGGCGCCGGCGCCCGGGCGGAGCGGCGAGTTCAGCGTGTTCCCGTACGCCGCCCGCTCGATCGTGATCAACGGCGCGGCGGTGGGCCTCGAGACCGCGCCCTGGTCGCTCGCGAGCCGCGAAGAAACGCCCGGCGGCCACGCGGCGGAATACCGCCTGACGGTGGAAGACGCGCAGGGGCAGGCCGTGGTGGAGGTGATCCGCCGCTACACCCTCTCGAAGCGCAGCTACGACTTCGGGCTCGAGCAGCGGATCGAGAACCGGCTCGACCGGCCCGTCCGGGTCACCTGGGAGCAGTACCTGCAGGGCGACCTGCCCTCGGACGATGCCGCCTACCTCGGCGACCGGCGCATGTTCGTCACGGGGTACTTCCACCCGGACTACGACGCGGCGCGGGCGAACATCTACACGACGGACGCGTTCGTCGCCCGCACGTCGCTGGTGCAGGAGCCGACGATCTGGCCGAGCCCGCGGCTGCCGGCGCGGGCGGAGCTCGCGTGGCTGGCGTCGGAGAACCGCTACTTCTCGGTGGTGACGCACGCCGCGGTCCCGACGAAGCTGCCGTCCGGCGCCGCGCCCCGGACGGCGGACGTCCCGCCGCTGGAGGGGACGTTCCCACAGGTGGGGGTGCTCGTGTTCCCGACGGTGGCGCAGGCGCCCGCGGCGTTGGAGCGGGCGCTGGTGTTCACGGCGACGAGCGCGGCGACGGACCTGGCGGCCGGGGAGTCGCTGCGGCTGGAGATGGGCGTCTTCGCGGGGCCCCGCGAGGGCGGGGCGTTCAGCGAGTTCCCCTACCCCCTGCTCAACCTGGGGCAGCTCGTCCGGTACGAGCTGTCGTGCGCCTGGTGCACGTTCCAGCCGCTGGCCCGGGGCCTGCTGTGGCTGCTGGAGATGTTCCACGCCCTCGTCCGGGACTGGGGCATCGCGATCGTGCTGCTCGTGCTGCTCGTCCGGTTGATCCTGCACCCGATCACGAAGAAGGCGCAGGTCAACATGATGAAGATGGGCAAGCAGATGCAGGCCATCCAGCCGGAGGTGGAGAAGCTCCGGAAGAAGTACGGAGACGACAAGAACAAGCTGAACCAGGAGATGATGAAGCTCTACCGGGAGAAGCACATCAACCCGGCGAACATGCTGGGCTGCCTCCCGCTGCTGCTTCAGACGCCGATCTGGATCGCGCTCTACGCGATGCTGTACTTCGCGATCGAGCTGAGGCACCAGCCGGCGTTCTACGGGGTGTTCCAGAGCCTCAGCGGCGGGACGTGGGAGTTCCTCGCGGACCTGTCGAGCCCCGACTACTTCTGGCGGTTCCCGGGTGACGGGGTGTACCTGGACCGGCTCCCGGGCACGGGCATCGACTTCATCCCGTTCATCGACCTCCACTTCGCGGCGATCAACATCCTGCCGCTGCTGATGGGCGTGGTCTTCTACTTCAACATGAAGCTGACCGCCCCGCCGCCGTCGACGACGCCCGAGTCGGAGATGACCGAGCAGCAGCGGATGATGCAGCAGCAGCAGAAGATCATGCGGATCGTCTTCCCGTTCATGATGCCGATCTTCCTCTACTCCGCGCCCTCGGGCCTGACGCTCTACATCTGCGCGTCGACGTTCGCCGGCATCATCGACAGCTACATCGTGCGGAAGCACGTGCGCGAGGCGGAGGCGAGCGGCAAGCTGTTCGACGTCAAGCCGGTCAAGCCCGGCAGCCTCCGCGACAAGATGCAGCGATACATGGAGCAGAAGCAGGCGGAGCTGATGGCGAAGCAGGGCGACCTGCAACAGAAGCAGCAGCGCAACCGGCCGCCCGGCAACAAGCGGCGGTGACCGATGGGGCCCGCACGGGACACCATTGTCGCCGTGAGCTCCCCGCCCGGCCGATCCCCCCGCGGGCTCGTCCGGCTCGCCGGGCCGGGGGCCGCTCTCACCGCATTGAGCCTGCTCGAGCCCCCCGCCCCGCCGCTGGTCCCGAACCGGCTGAGCCCTGTCCGCCTCGCCGAGGGCCGCCTTCCCGCGCTGCTCGCGTTCTTCGCCGCCGGGCGCAGCTACACCGCGGACGAGACGGTGGAGCTCCAGTTGCCCGGGAACCCGGTGCTGCTGGAGCGGGTGATCCGGGCGTGTCTGGCGTCGGGTGCGCGTCTCGCCGAGCCGGGCGAGTTCACCTTCCGCGCCTTTCTGGCTGGGCGACTCGACCTCACCCAGGCCGAGGGGATCGCCGCCACCATCGCCGCGACGTCCGACAGCCAACTGCGGGCGGCGGGCCTGCTCCGCCGCGGCAAGCTCGGCGGCATCGCCGGCGACCTGGTCGATCGGCTCGGGACCCAGTTGGCGCTCGTCGAAGCGGGCATCGACTTTACAGACCAGGAGGACGTCGTCCCGATCGCCCCGTCGGCGCTCGCGGAGAACCTCGCGGGGATCGTCGCGGCGCTCGACTCGCTGCTCACCCGCTCGCGATCGTGGGGCTCGCTCGAAACGCTGCCGCGGGTCGTGTTGGTTGGGCCGCCCAGCTCCGGCAAGAGCACGCTGTTCAACGCGCTGCTGGATCGCGAGCGGGCGGTGGTCAGCGCGACGCCCGGCACGACACGGGACGTGCTTGCGGAGCCTCTGACGTTACATCGGGACGACGGCCCGGCGGTGGAGGTGATGCTCGTGGACATCGCCGGTCTCGACGATCCGGCGGCAAGCCTGGACCGTGCCGCGCAGGCGGCGGCACGCCAGGCCGTCGAATCGGCGGACCTGCTGCTGATCGTGCGCGACCCCACGCGGCCGCCGCAACCGCCGCTCCCGGAGCCGGCCGCCGCGCCGACACTGACGGTCGCAACCAAATGCGACGTGGCGCCGTGCGCCGCCGAGGTGGCGGTGTCGGCCCGGACGGGGGCGGGGCTCGACCTGCTCCGCGCGGCCATCCGGGAACGGGTGGGGGACCGGGGCGTCGCCCTCGCCGCCGACACGCTGGCGCTGCGGCCCCGACACACGGCGGCCCTCCGGTCGGCCGCGGCGCACCTCGGCGCGGCCGCGTCGCTGCTCGCAGACCAGGCGGATCACCGCGCGATCGAGGGCGTTGAGCTCGTCGCCGACCACCTGCGGCGCGGCCTGGACGAACTCGCCGGCCTCGGCGGCACGCTGACGCCCGACGACATCATCGGCCGGGTCTTCGCCACCTTCTGCGTCGGCAAGTGACCCCTCGCGGCGCCCCCGCCCTGCTACACTTGGCGGTTGCCCATGGCCAAGCGCGCGCGAAGCGACAACCTCAGCCCGCGGATCATCAACCGCAAAGCCACCCACGATTACCGGATCGAGGACCGCCTCGAGTGCGGCATCGTGCTGGTGGGCAGCGAGGTGAAGTCGATCCGGCTCGGGCGGGTGCAGCTCTCCGAGGGCTTCGCCCGCATCGATCCCAAGACGATGGAGCTGTGGCTCGAAAACGTCGACGTCTCGCTCTACCCGCAGGCGGGCGCTAATCAGCACGCGCCCCGGCAACGGCGGAAGCTGCTGGCGAAGAAGCGCGAGATCGCCAAGCTGCTGGGGGCGACGTCCCCCAAGGGGACCACCCTCATCCCGCTGTCGATGTACTTCAAGGACGGTCGCGTGAAGGTGGAGATCGCCGTCGCCACCGGCAAGAAGGACTTCGACAAACGGCAGGACCTGAAGAACAAGGCCGCCGACGACGACATGCGCCGCGCCATGACACGGCGGACGCTCTAGCGACGCCGCGTCCGCCGGCACGGGCGCGGTCAGAGCGCCCGCGGGCGTGGCGTGACCTCCACGACGCGCCCGGGCCCGAGCGCGAAGACGCGGTCGCCGACGCGCGGTCGGATGACGTGCGTGCCCGTGAAGTCGCCGAACGCGGGGAGCGTCATCACCCGCGGTCCGACGTGGAAGCAGGCGGCCCGCAGCCCGTGCCCCATCGCGCTGCGGAGGCGAACGGCGGGGTGGACGTGGCCGGCGACCACGAAGCGGCCGGGGACCGGATCGGGGTGGTGGCGCAGCACGAGGCTGCCCACCGCGAGCTCCTCGCCGACACAGGCCACGTCGAGGAAAGCGGGCGGCGGCCCCGCGTGGCGGTCGTGGTTGCCCGACACCATCGTGATGCGCAGCCGCGGGCGGGCGTCGCGCCAGTTCCGCAGCAGGTCCAGCATGTCCGGCAGGACGCCGCCGCGGGCGTGGAAGAAGTCGCCGAGGATGAGCAGTTCCTCGGCCGCGGTCGTGTCGAGCGCGGCGGAAAGACGGTTGAGGGTGGCGGGGACGGTGTCCGGCGCGGGGATGCCCGCGGCGCGGAAGTGGTCCGCCTTGCCGAAGTGGGGGTCGGCGATGAGCAGCGCGCGTCTCGCCCGCCAGTAAGCCGCCCGCTGCGGCAGCAGCTCGAAGGCCTCACCGGCCCACTCGACGCGCGCCACGCCTGCTGGGTTTCCGTCCGCGTCCAACAGCTTCACCCGGTCCTTCCGTCGCCGCCAGCATCTCCGGCGGGAGCGGCTGCTCGTCGAGCGACTCGCCCGCTTCCGCGGCCGCCTCGAGCGTGACCGCCATCTTCCGCACCCGGTCTTCCCAGCTCTCGCTGCTGACGTGCTGCTCGCGGATGCTCTCCGCCCAGAGCGGGAACGACAGCGGCGTCAGGTGGTGCGGGCGGCGACGGAGCAGGGTCATCTTCTGCATCCGCCGCATCGCGCCTTTCATACGCAGCACCTCGAGCTGGCGTTCGAGCACTTCGCGCTTCGCCTGGTCGAGCAGGAGGTTCCCCGGGTCGAACTCCTCGAACACGTCGAAGAAGAGGTCGCTCGAGGCGTGAAGATACCGCGCGACCTTGTGCTGCCCCGGGAAGCCCTGAAAAATCAGGCCCGCCACGCGCGCGATCTCGTGAAACTGTCGACGGGCCAGCACGCCGGTGTTGAGGCACGCGAGCAGGTCTTCGAGCAGGAGGTCTTCGCTCAGGAGCGCCCGCAGCTCCTCGTCGGCGAGCTCGATCGGCCGGTCGGACAGGAGCTCGAGCCCGTAGTCGTTGCCGTTGACGTTGACGCTGCGCGGCTCATGCTTCGCCAGGCGGTAGGCGAGGAGCGCGCCCAGTCCCTCATGCACCAGCCGGCCCTGCCAGGGGTAGAGGAACAGGTGGTGCCCGTAGCGCGTGGTCATCGTCTCGACGAGCAGCTCGTCGGGCGATGGAACGGCGGAGAGCTGCCGCTGCAACTCCAGCAGCGGGCGGATCGCCACCATCTCCGGCGCGTCGAACACGCCGCGTCGCGCCTCGTCAACCTTCGTCTGGACCGCTGCGGCGAGCTGCGTCGAGAGCGGGCTCTTGCCCCCCTGCCACGTCGGGATGTTGCGGCTGCGCTTCGTGCCGCGCTTCACCTCGGCGACGAGGTCGCGGACACGGATGAGCTCCAGCAACTGGCCGGCGAAGTGGAAGTTGTCGCCGGGCGACAGGTGCGCGAGGAACCCCTCTTCCACGCTGCCGATCACCCGCCCGCGCTGGAACTTGACGATCACGCCGGTGCTCTGCGTGATCGTCCCGATCGACATGCGGTGGAGCCGGCCGACGCGCTCGCTGGCGATGACGTGGCGTCCGTCCCGGACGGCGACGCGCGCGTATTCCGGGTACCGGGTGAGCGTGTCGCCGCCCCGCTCGACGAAGTCGAGGCACCATTGCCACTCCTGACGCGTGAGGTGGCGATACGAATAGCTCGTGCGGACCTCGTCGTACAGCGCACGCTCCTCAAAGCCGCCCCCCATCGCGCAGGTGACCAGGTGCTGCACAAGCACGTCGAGCGGGCGCTCCAGCGGCGGGCGGCTCTCGATGTCCCGCCTCGCGGCCGCGTCGCGCGCGGCGGCGAACTCCACCAGCTCGAACGCGTTGGTCGGCACGCCGACCACCCGCGACGTCGCGCCGGGCTGGTGCCCGCTGCGGCCCGCCCGCTGCAACAGCCTCGCGACCCCCTTGGGGCTGCCCACCTGGATCACCTGGTCCACCGGCGAGAAGTCCACCCCCAGGTCGAGGCTCGACGTGCAGACGACGCACCGCAGACGCCCCTGCCGCAACAGGTCCTCCACTTCCTCCCGGATCGCCTTGTCGATCGAGCCGTGGTGCAGCGCAACCTCGCCGATCCAGTCCGGCCGTGCCCGCATGATCTCGGCGAACCAGATCTCCGCCTGCGAGCGCGTGTTCGTGAACAGCAGCGTGCTGTTCGCCCGCTCCACCACGGGCAGCACCGCCCCGAGCATCTTGATCCCCAGGTGCCCGGCCCACGGGAACCGCTCGAGGTCGGTCGGGACGAGCGTGTCGATCGTCACCTCCTTCGCCTCCTCGCCGACGAAGAGGCGAGGGAGGCCTGGCTCCGCCTCCCTGTCCCGCCGCGAAAGGGCAGGGATCAGCACATCGCGAGCCTGCTCGAGGTTCCCGAGCGTCGCGGACATCCCCCAGGTCCGCAGCGCGGGGTTCCACGATCGCAGCCGCGCGAGCGCGAGCTCGACCTGCGTCCCCCGCTTGCTCGACATCAGCTCGTGCCACTCGTCGGCGACCACACACGCAACCTGGCGGAACCGCTCCCGCGCATCCGGGTACGAGAGCAGCAGCGACAGGCTCTCGGGCGTCGTCACCAGCGCCGTCGGCAGGCGCTCCCGCTGCTTCGCCTTCACCTTCGCGGACACGTCGCCCGTCCGCAGCTCGACCGTCCACGGCAGCCCCACCTCGTCGACGACCGCCGCCAGCGTCTTGCTGGTGTCCATCGCCAGCGCCCGCAGCGGCGTGATCCAAAGCACTGTCAACGGCGGCGGGGCCATCCCGCCCCACGCCCCCGGGTCCGGGTGCTCCTCGCACCACCCCAGCAGCGGGCCCAGCCACGCGGCGTGGGTCTTGCCCATCCCCGTCGGCGCATGGATGAGCCCGCTCCCGCCCCGCAGGTACGCCCGCCACGTCTCCCGCTGGAATCGGAACGGCGACCAACGCATCCGCTCCGTAAACCAGCGCGCGACCGGATTGGTGGGAGACACGCCCTCGATCATGACCCGCCCCCCGTGCGCCGGTGGTGAGCCCCGTGCGAGGTCAACATGGCTCGCAGCGTCTCCAGCGAGTCCGCATCCTCCGCCTTCTTGTCGGTCCGCCACCGGGCCATTCGCGGGAACCGCACCGCGATGCCCGAACGGTGGCGCGTGCTGGCTTGCAGCCCCTCGAAGTGCAACTCGAAGACCAGCTCCGGCTTGACCACCCGCACCGGGCCGTGCCGACCGATCGTGTTCGCGCGCACGAATCGGTCGACGCGGTTGATCTCCTCGTCCGTCAGGCCCGAATACGCCTTCGCGAACGGCACAAGCTCGCCGCGATCTTCGCTCGTGGCGTCGCCAGCCCACACGCCGAACGTGTAGTCGCTGTAGATCGCCGCGCGCTTGCCGTTGCCCCGCTGCGCGTAGAGGAGCACCGCGTCCACGCTGTACGGGTCGACCTTCCACTTCCACCACGCCCCCTTCTCCCGCCCGACGCCGTAGGGCGCGTCGTTCCGCTTGAGCATGAACCCCTCGACCCCCCGCTCCCGCGCCGAGGCGCCCAGCGCGTCGAGCTCCTCCCACCGGCGGACTTCCACGAGCGGGGAGAGCATCAGGTGCCCATCGCCGCAGCCCCCGGAGCTGTCGTCGTTGCAGATGCCCTCCAGGAGCGCCCGCCGCTCGCGTGTCGGCCGCGCCCGCCGGTCCTCGCCGCCCCATTCAAGGACGTCGTACGCCATGAAGACGATCGGCACGTCGGCGAACAGCATCGCCTCGACCCGCTTCCGGTTGATCCGCTTCTGCAGTTCGCCAAACGGCAGCGGCCTGCCGGCTTCCCACGCGAGGATCTCCCCGTCGAGGACGGTGCCCTCCGGCAGCAGCCTGCCCAGCGACTGGAGCTCCGGGAAGCCGTCGGTGATGAGTTCTTCGCCGCGGGACCAGACCATCACGGCGCCGTTGCGCCGGATGAGCTGTGCCCGGATGCCGTCCCACTTCCACTCCACCTGCCAGTCCGCCGGCTCGCCGAGGCCGGCTTCCCCGGGCGTCACCGGGTTGAGCTGGTAGGCCAGGTAGAACGGGTACGGCCTGCCCGGCTCGTGCTCGCCGGGCTCGCCGCTGATGAGCCGCCGGTAGTCCTCGGCCGTGGGCGACCATTGGCCCATCACACGGTGCTGCATCACCGCCGGGTCCACCCCGGCGACCTCCGCCAGCGCCCGCACGACGAGCGTCCGTGCCGCGCCCACGCGGAACTCCCGCGACGTCAGCTTGTGAAAGAGGAACCGCTCCAGCCGGTTGCAGTGCCGCCAGACGTCGAGCACGACCGGCTTCTGCTCCGACGGGGTCATGTACGCCAGCGGCCAGAGCTTCTCCTTCACCACCGTGTGCAGAGGCCAGTCACACCCGGGTCCGTCGTCCCACGGCACGAGCAGCGAGATCGTTTCGCTCCAGTCGCCCACGCTGTCGTAGCACTCGCCGACCATCCAGCCCGGCACGTCCGCCGCCTCGCCCACCCACTCCGCAAGCAGCGGGTTCTTCACCGCTTTCGCGATCCGCCGACCGGTCATCACCGACAGCGCGAACACCGCGTCCTCCGGCGGGGCGTCTGCGAAATAACGCCTGAGCGCCGCGACCTTCTCCCCGGTCCGCGTCGTCGAATCGATCTCCTCGTACAGGCGGGCGAAGCGCTTCATGCGCCATCACCGCCTTCCGCTGCGCCGCTTGCGCCACTCGGTTCGCCAGGGGCGTCCGAGGCTTCGGCCGCGTCGGCCGCGTCCTCCGCCCCGCCCTCGCCCTCGAACCGCGTTGGCACGACGTACGCGTCCTTCCCCCGCTCCCGCAGGTACCGCACCACCTGCTCCGTGTAGCCGTGCGTCACGCCGACCCGCTCCGCCCCCGTCGCATCGATGGTCCCGAGCAGTGCCGGCCAGTCGACGTGGTCCGACACGACGAACCCCCGGTCCAGCGACCGCCACCGCCGCTTCCCCCGCACCTGCATCCAGCCCGATGCGAACGCCCGGCTCTGCGGACCGAACTTCCGCAGCCAGGGCGTCCCGTCTGCGGACGGCGGCGCCACCACCAGCGCCCCGCCCTTCACCCGCTTCGCCACCTCCGCCGTCCCCGGCAGCACCTCGGGCATCGCGATCCCCGCCGCCGCGTAGACCTCCACGAATCGTCGCACCGCGCCGTGGGCCACGATCGGTCCGATGCCCGGATCCAACCCCGCCAGCACCCGCTGCGCCTTGCCTAGCGCATAGGCAAACACGATCGACGCCCGTCCCTCCTCGGCGTTCTTCCGCCACCAGGCATTCAGCTCCGCGAACACCTCCGCGTCCGGTCGCCAGCGGTAGATGGGCAGGCCAAACGTGCTCTCCGTGATGAACGTGTGACAGGGCACCACCTCGAAGGGGGCGCAGGTCGGGTCGGGCCGCGTCTTGTAGTCCCCCGTCACGACCCACACCTCACCGCGGTGCTCGACGCGGACCTGCGCCGACCCGAGCAGGTGCCCCGCCGGGTGGAAGGAGACCGTCACGCCGTTGATCCCCATCGCCTCGCCATACGGAAGCCCCTCGATCCGTGCGTCCGGCCCCGCCCGCTGACGCACCACCTCCACGCCTTCCCCGCTGCAGAGATACCGCCGATGCCCCGGCCGGAGGTGGTCGGCGTGCGCGTGCGTGATGACCGCCCGGTTGACGCCGCCTTCCACGGCATAGGGATCGATGTAGAAGTCCCCCGCCGCGCAGTAGAGGCCGCGCTCGGTGGGCTCGATGAGGTTGGGGCGAGGTCCCTTGGACATCCGATCGGGTAGTCGAATGATAGGTCGCCCGGTGCTCCGCGGCACGATCCTTCGCCGGCCCCTCCCTCCCCGCGGCACAACCGCGAGACCGCCTATGCTGGGGGGGTGGGAGGATCGGATGTTGCCGGACCTGAGCGAACGAGTGGTCGAGCCGGAGGTGATGGACCAGCCGGGGCTGGACGACGCCGCCCACCGGGCTGCGCTGCGGGGCCTGGCCCGGATCAACGCGGTGTCGCGGAGCGCTGCCCTGCTCTGGCCGAGCCTCGCGGCGGCGTGGGAGGCGAAGCGATCCGCGGGGCCTCCTCATGCCGGCTCCGCCGCTCCCGTGCTCCGCGTGCTCGACGTCGCTTGCGGCGGCGGGGACGTCGCGATCGATCTCTGGAAACGCGCCCGGCGGCTGAACGTGCGGCTGGCGCTCACCGCCATCGACGTCAGTCAGACGGCGGTTGAGCAGGCTCGAGACGCCGCGCGTCACGCGGGCGCGGGGATCGACGTCGTGCGCCTCGATGCGCTGCGGGACCCGCTGCCGTCCGGGTTCGACGTGGCAGTGACTTCTCTCTTCATCCATCACCTTTCCCGCGACGAAGCGGTCCGGGTCCTGCGGAAGATGGCCGAGGCCGCGCCGCGGGTGGTCGTCAACGACCTGGAGCGGACCCGCGCGGGCTACGTCGCCGCGCGAATCGGGACGCGGATGCTCTCCCGGTCCCCCGTGGTTCACGTCGACGGCCCCCGCTCCGTGCGTGCCGCTCTGACCCGGGAAGAGCTGCGGTCGATCGCGGAGGGGGCGGGCCTCCGGGAGCCGCGGGTCGTCCGCCGCTGGCCGTTCCGCCTGCTGCTCGACTGGGAGCGGCGATGAGCGAGGCGTTCGACATCGCCGTGGTCGGGGCCGGACCCGCGGGGGCGCTCGCCGCACGCGAAGCGGCGCGACTCGGGGCGCGCGTGCTGCTCGTGGACAAGGCGCCGTTCCCGCGTGCCAAGGTCTGCGGCTGCTGCCTGAACGCGAGGGCGGTCCGGGTGCTCGAACGCGCCGGGCTGGGGCACACGCTGGCGGGTGCCGCGGAACTGGGGCAACTGCAACTGTCATCGGGCGGGCGGTGCGCGAGCCTCCCGCTGCCGCGGGGCCTCGCGCTGTCACGGGCGACGCTGGATGCGCGGCTGGCCGACGCGGCGGTGGAAGCGGGCGCGACGTTCGTCGACGGCGCCGCCGCATCGTTGATCCATCTCGCCCCGGGCCGGCACCGTCTGGCTCTCCGCGGGCGCGGCGAGATCTCCGCCCGGGTCGTGCTCGCCGCGGACGGGCTGGGGGGGCGGCTGCTCGGCCGCGTGCCGGGGTTCGAGAACGTCACGAAGCCCGACGCCCGCATCGGGTGCGGATGTGTCCTCACGCCCGGGTGCGGCCCGGACCCCGGCACGATCGCGATGGCGGTCGGAGCGGGTGGTTACGTCGGGGCCGTGCGGCTGGAGGACGGGACGATCGACGTCGCCGCGGCGGTGGACGTCGCCGCGGCCCAGCGCAGCGGTGGCCCCGCCGGTCTCGCCGCAGCCCTCGCCCGCGACGCCGGGTGGCCTTGGGCAGGCCGACTGCGGGACGCCGATTGGCGCGGCACGCCCCGACTGACGCGAAGCCGGCGCTGCCTCGCACGGGACGGGCTTTTCGTCCTCGGCGACGCCGCGGGCTACGTCGAGCCCTTCACGGGCGAGGGCATCGCCTGGGCGCT
>CAZKRE010000109.1:0-11704 GCA_964555075.1 uncultured Phycisphaeraceae bacterium | reverse complement strand
GGTCGTGTCCGACGGCGTGAATCAGCTCCGCGATGGCAAGCGGTCGTTCCTCCTCATCACGCACTACCAGCGGCTGCTCAACTACATCGTGCCCGATTTCGTGCATGTGCTGGTGGACGGGCGGATCGTGCGGTCGGGCGGCAAGGAGTTGGCGCTCGAACTCGAGGCGAACGGTTACGCCGAGTACGAAGAGGAAGTGACGGCCTGACCCTTCGACGAGATCCCGCGCGGGCGTCGCCCGCGCATCATGAGGTTGATATGACGGCCACTGCAATGAATCACCCGCTCCTCGCCGCGACTGAGACGCTACCGGGCGAGGGCCGGCTGCCCGCCTGTATCGCGGCGCTCCGCCAGCGCGGCAGCGACGCGTTTGAACGGCTCGGCCTGCCGACCACCCGGGACGAGGAGTGGCGGCAGACGAACGTCGCCGCGATCGGGAAGACCTCCTGGTCGATCCCCGAGCCGGTGGACGTCGAGGAGGCAACGCTCGATCGGTTCCTCGTGCCCGGCCTCGACGCGTACCGCGTGGTCTTCGTCGACGGACACTACGCGCCGCGCCACACGCTGCTCCCGGGCAAGCCCGGCGAGGTGACGATTGGCTCGCTCGCCGAGGGTTGTCGCGCCGACGAGGAACGCGTCGCGCCGCACCTGGCGCGGTACGCCGAGCCGGAGAGCGATGCGTTCGTGGCGCTCAACACGGCGTACCTCCACGACGGCGTCTTCGTACACGTGCCCCGCGGGGTCCAGTTGGACAAGCCGATCTTTGTGCTGTTCCTCGCAACTGATACGCCGCAGCCGGCGATGACGCACCCCCGCGTGCTCCTGGTCTGCGAGGACGAGACGAAGGTAGACGTCGTCGAGCAGCACGCCGCGGTGGCGGAGAACGTGTACTTCACGAACGCGGTGACGGAGATCGTCGTCGGCGAGAAGGCGGAGGTCTCGCACTACTTCATCGAGCGAGACTCCCGCAACGCGTACAACGTCTCGACACTGCGGATCCAGCAGCAGCGTGAGAGCCGGTTCTCCTCGCACAGCGTCCTCATCGGCGGCAAGGTGGTACGGAACAACATCCGCCCCGTGATCGCGGGTGACGGTTGCTGGAGCCTCCTCAACGGGCTCTACCTGCCCGACGGCGACCGCGTCATCGACAACCACATGTACGTGCACCACCAGGCGCCCAACTGCGACAGCCGGCAGTACTACACCGGCGTCCTGCGCGACCAGAGCACGGGAGTGTTCATCGGCCGGATCAAGGTCGAGCGCCCCGCACAGAAGACCGACGCGGTGCAGTCCAGCCGGAATCTGCTGATGTCGGACGGCACGCACGCCCACAACCGCCCGCAACTGGAGATCTTTGCGGACGACGTGAAGTGCACCCACGGCTCGACCACCGGGCAGATCGACGAACAGTCGATCTTCTACCTCCGCTCGCGCGGCGTGCCGGAGGAGGTGGCGCGAGGCATGCTGGTGTTCGCGTTCGCCAACGAGTCGCTCGAGCGGATGGAGCTCGAGCCGGTGCGGCGCGACCTTGCGAAGCTGCTCGTGAACGAGCTGAGCCTCGGCTCCGCGGTCGAGAGCGTGATTGAATAGTCCCGTTAGCCGCCGCCCTTGGGCGGCGCGGGACCGCGATATCACCGTGCGCCCGCGCCCCACCGGCGGCGGTCAGATCGGCGGAACGTATGACCGCAACCGAGACCCAACCCGCCTTCGACGTGCACGCCCTGCGGGCGCAGTTCCCGATCCTGCACCAGTCCGTCCACGGCAAGCCGCTGGTGTACCTCGACAACGCGGCGACGTCGCAGAAGCCGCAGATCGTCATCGACTCGCTCCGCGACTACTACGAGCGGTACAACGCCAACGTGCACCGGGGCATGCACCACCTCTCCGGCCTCGCGACCGAGGGATACGAGAGCGCCCGCACGAAGGTGGCGACCTTCCTGAACGCCCCGAGCAGCCGCGAGTGCGTCTTCGTCCGCGGGGCGACCGAGGCGATCAACCTGGTGGCCGCAAGCTACGGCACGCACGCCCTCAAGCCGGGCGACCGGGTGCTCATCACCCGGATGGAGCACCATTCCAACATCGTGCCCTGGCAGATGATCTGCGGGTACACGGGCGCCAAGCTCGACGTCGTGCCGATCGACGAGCGGGGCGATCTCGATCTCGACGCGTACCGGCAGTTGCTTGAGCGCGGGCCGAAGATCGTCTCGTGCGTGTGGGTCAGCAACGCGCTGGGGACGGTGAACCCGGTGAAGGAGATGATCCGCCTTGCGCACGACGCCGGGGCGGTCGTGATGATCGACGCGTGCCAGCAGGCGGCGCATGGGCCGATCGACGTGCAGGACCTGGGGTGTGACTTCCTGGCGATCTCGGGGCACAAGATGTTCGGGCCGACGGGTATCGGCGTCCTCTGGGGCCGCGAGGAGTTGCTTGCCGCCATGCCGCCGTACCAGGGTGGCGGCGAGATGATCGAGCAGGTGACTTTCGAGAAGACGACCTACGCGGCCACGCCCGCGCGGTTCGAGGCGGGCACGCCCAACATCGCTGGGGCGATCGGGCTCGGGGCCGCGGTGGACTTCCTCGGCACGCTCGATGCCGACGCCGTCACGCGCCACGAGGCCGACCTGCTCGCCTATGGCACGCAGCGGCTGTCGGAGATCGAAGGCCTCCGCCTCATCGGCACCGCCGCCCGCAAGGCGAGCATCCTCGGTTTCGTCATCGAAGGCGTCCACCCCTACGACCTTGCGCCCGTCCTCGACCGGTACGGCGTCGCGATCCGCACCGGGCATCACTGCGCCCAGCCGGTGATGGACTTCTTCCAAATCCCGGCGACCGTGCGGGCCTCGCTCGCGATGTACAACACGCGCGCCGAGGTCGATGCGCTCGTCGATGCGCTGCATCGGGCGCGGCGGTTCTTCGAGTAGAAGCAGGGCAACTTGCGACCCGCCCCTTCGCGTGGGCAGGGGCCGCGTTTGAATGGTCAGGCGGCGGCGGCGACGGTGGCGGACTTGGGCGCCACGTTCATGCACAGCAGCGTCAGGTCGTCCCGCTGGTTCAGCGAGCCGGCCTGGGCGTCCAACCGTTCCTGAAGCCGCGCGAGCGCCTCGTCCAGCGTGCCGTGGCGGAGGTCCTCGAACTCCTCGACGTACTGCTCGGTCGCGACGCGGCGCTTGCTGCTCATGCCTTTGGATGCCGCGAGCGCATCGCCCGGGTCATCGAACGCCATCTCGAAACCATCGCTGTACAGCAGCAGGCGGTCGCCGTCGTGGAGCTGGGCGCACGACTGGGCATACTCCTCGTCCGGGAAGACGCCCAGCAGGCCGCCGTCGGGGTCGAGACGTTCGGTCGTCCCGTCGCCGCGGAGCAGGATGGGCAGCGGGTGACCCGCACGGGCGACGCAGATCTGCCGGGTCTTGCAGTTGATCACGCCGTAGCACGCCGTCGCGAAACGCACCTGCCCGCCCTGCGACTCGACGAGGTCGTGGTTCAGCCGCCCGAGGGCTTCCGAAGGTTCGAGGATGCGGTAGCCACGAGGCGCGGTCTCGTCGATCTTTTTCGTCTGCAGCGACCGCTTGATGAACATGGTCAGCAGCGCCGCCGGCACACCGTGCCCGACGGCGTCGGCGATGAAGAACCCGACGTGGTCCTCATCGAGGCGGCTGACGTCGTAGATATCCCCGCTCACATAGCTCGCCGGGCGGAACATCACGCGGAAACTGATCTCGCCCACCGTGACGAGCGACTTGGGGAGAAACTCGCGCTGCAGTTGCGCCGCGAGGCGGAGTTCCTCATCGATCCGGCCGATCTGGTCGCACAGCCCGCCCTGGTGTCGGCGGAGCATCTTCATTTCGTTCTTCATCGACCGCAGCACCGGCAACTGGCTCCGCAGCGCCTGGAGCATGACCGCGACCGTCGCCGGATCGGTGTCGGGCGGGCAGACAACCGCGCCGTCCTGATGGGTCGCGCCCAGCGGCTCGACCTCCTGCCCACGCATGAGCATCACCGGCAGGTGGCGGTCCTGCAGCAGGCCGATCACTTCGAAAACATGGCCCGCCGTGGCGTCCCCCACGACGACCCACGCGATGCCCAGCACCCCCTCGAGCACGCTCGGCCCATTGAGGATCTCCGTGATGGAGAAATGGGCGACCGTCGGCCGGTGCTTCGGCGTGATGTGAGCCAGCACCAGTTCGGCGAGGGCCTGGGCGTCGGTCAGCGAACGCCCGGCGTCCCGGATCAGGATCAGTTTGTGCCCGCTCATCGTGCCCCACCAAAGACTTGGCCCACTGGTCGGGTTATCGACTCATCGGGCGCGCCCCTTGAGAGCCTCCAACGGCAGGTCGACCCTCTGCCCAACCTCCAGCCCCAGCGCGTCAATCGTCCCCTCTGCAAACTCGAGAGCAAACTGTGCCGGCCACTGGCTCGAGTACCGCTTCAGCTCGTTTTCGGGCGTGTCGTACGGCTCCATGTCCATCTCGTGCATCGCGACGATCCGCCCGCCCGGGCTGAGGAACACGATGTCGATCGGCACAAGGCAGCGTCGCATCACGAACTGCCGCACCCTCGCGTCCGGAAACACGAACAGCATCCCGCCATTCTCTGCGATCGAAGCCCGGTCGGAGAGCCCTTGGAAGCGGGCGCTCTCATCCAGAGCGAGCTCGAGGGTGAACGTCCGCCCGCCGATCGTGGCGTTGAGGGTGTCCGCCCCCGGCTGCGGCTGCGTCCGCCCGCACGCGGCGAGCGTCAGGAGCAGCGCAACCAGCGGCAGGGGGGTGAAGAAGATCATCCGTCTCGCAGCCATGCGTCGTCCTCGGCGGTGAACGTCACCGGCGCCCGCGGCAGCCGATCGAGGGCCCATCCGGCGACGAGCGCCCCCAGGTCCACGGCCCCCCGGTGGCCCGTCATGCCGGACCAGTAGGCTATCAGGCCGAGTACCCGCTCGGGGGGAACGCCGCGGTCTCGGTAGGTGGCGACGCGGGTGTCGCCATGCCGCTTGGCGAGCCGTCGGCCATCGGTTCCCAGGACCAGGGGCAGGTGGTAGTAGGCGGGCGGGCCGCCAAGCCCCAGCGCGCGGTAGAGCAGGACCTGCCTCGCCGCCGACCCCAGCAGGTCGTCGCCGCGGACGACGTCGGTGATGGCCTGTCGGGCGTCGTCGACCACGACCGCCAACTGATACGCGGGCAACCCGGCCTTGGTGGCGACGATAAAGTCCCCGACTTGTGCGTCGACGTCGATCGTCTGCGGCCCGTGGAGGTGGTCGTGAAACGCGACCGGGCCGGGTGGGACGACCATCCGCCAGGCGGCGGCGTCGCCGGGTATCTGGGAGGCGACCGCCTGGTGTGGCTGATGCCGACAGGTGCCGGGGTAGCGGAGTTCGTGGTCTTCAGCGTGGGGGGCCGACTGTGCCCGCTCGATTTCCTGACGGGTGCAACGGCAGGGGTACACGCTGCCGTCCTGTCGCAGCCGCTCGAGCGCGGCGCGATAGGGGGCGAGGTCGGCGGCCTGGGTCGTCGGCCCCTCGTCCCAGTCGAGGCCGAGCCAGGCGAGGGTGTCGATCGTCTGGGTGACGGTTTCCGGCTTGACGCGGGGCGTGTCGAGGTCTTCGATGCGCAGGGCGACCCGCCAGCCCTGCTGCCGGGCGAGGACCCAGTTGAGGACGAAGGTGCGGGCGTTGCCGAGGTGCAGGGCGCCGGTGGGCGAGGGCGCGAGGCGGGTCTTGCGGCCGCCGGAGGGGGCCGTGGGACGCCGCAAGGCCCGATCCAGAGGGGCAACACCTTCCACCACGCTCGGGTATCGTAGTGAATCCGATGGTTGACACCGCCCAACCGATGCCGACACACAGCCCGATCCGTCTCGCCGTCCTCGTGAGCGGCGGGGGGACGACGCTGCAGAACCTCGCCGACCGGATCCGGGCCCGGGAACTGCGGGCGGAACTCGCGGTCGTCGTGACCTCCAATCGCGGGGCGTACGACAAGGCGTTGGCCCGCAACCTCGGTGTGCCGGTGTACCTCGTGGAGCGCAAGAGCTTCCCTCGCGAGGGGATGGCGGCGTTCTCCGACGCCGTCTGGCGGCGCATCCGTGACGCCGGGGCCGACTTCGTCTGCCTCGCAGGCTTCCTGAGCCTGATCTCGATCCCCGCCGAGTTCCGTCACCGCGTGCTCAACATCCATCCCGCGCTGCTGCCCGCGTTCGGCGGCGCCGGGATGCACGGGCGACACGTGCATGAAGCGGTGCTGCAACACGGGTGCAAGGTCTCCGGCTGCACCGTCCACTTCGCCGACGACACCTACGACACCGGGCCGATCCTCGTCCAGCGGACCTGCCCCGTGCTGGACGACGACACGCCCGAGACGCTCGCGGCACGGGTCTTCGAGCAGGAGTGTGTCGCCTACCCCGAGGCGATCCGACTGCTCGCGGAAGGGCGCGTGCTCGTCGCCGGGCGGCGGACCCGCATCCTCCCGGGCGACCCGCTGCCGAGCGAGAGCGACGAGCGGCTGATCCGCTCGGCGGCGGCGTTCGCGGCCGAGGCCCACGCCAACCAGCAGCGCGACGGCGGGGCGGCCTACGTCAACCACCCGATCAACGTCGCTCGCATCCTCCACGACCGCGGCGTTCAGGACGCCGCCGTGCTCGCCGCCGCCTACCTTCACGACACCGTCGAAGACACCGCGGTGAGCGTCAGGCAACTCCGCGACCGCTTCGGCAGCCGCGTCGCGGACCTCGTGTCGCAAATGACCCTCTCACCGGAGGAGCAGCAGGACTTCCGCACCAAAGTCCGTGCCCTGGTCGAGCACGCCGCCAAGATGACCCCCGACTGCAAGCTCATCAAGCTCGCGGATCGGCTGGACAACATGCGCGACCTGCATCAACGCCCGCTGGAGAAGCGAGACCGTTACGCCGCGGCGACCCTGGATCTGCTCGACGCGCTGCACCCCTGGCCTCCGGCGGGGGACGCCATCGCCGCCGACATCCGCTCGCTCGTCGCCAAGCAGTTGAACCGCGACGGACGGTAATGTCGCATCAAACCGCGCCACCGGAGCGCCGCGCACGGTTCAGGCGAGGCGCGGCCGCACCGCCTGCGGGAACGTCACCTCAAGCCACGTCGCCGCCCCGTCGAACATCACGCGGTCGTGCTTCATCCCCGGCGGCAGCAGCAGGGTCTGACCCCGGCTGAAGACGACCTCGGTCTCGCCGCCCCAGATCCGGCCCGACCCTTCCAGAACCATCCACACCGTCGGCTGGTCCGGCGCAATCTCCAACTCACGCCCCGCGGGCAGCGACACCCGGTCGATGTCGAAGTACTCGCAGCGGACGAGACTGGTCGTTTCGGCCACCGCGCCCCGAACCACCGTCCCCGGCTCGTACGAGTCGGTCGCGGGCGGGCCGAAGTCGATGCACTGCATCGCTTCCTCAATGTGCAGTTCCCGGCCCACCCGCCCCCAGTCGTAGACCCGGAACGTCGTGTCGCTGGGCGTCTGCACCTCTGCGACCAGCACCCCCGCCCCCAATGCGTGGCAGGTTCCGCTGGGCAGGTAATGGCAGTCGCCCGGCTTGGCCGGAACAGTGATCAGCAGCGGCACGACCGCCTCGTCCGTGTTCGTCTCCAGCGCGGCCCTAAACTGCTCGGCCGTCACCCCCGGCTGAAGGCCTTTGTAGATGACCGACCCGGGCTCGCAGTCGAGCACATACCACGCTTCGCTCTTGAGATAGGCGTCGTCGTTGGCGTCGGCATACGCCGGGCTCGGATGCACCTGGACCGACAGGTTCTCCCTCGCGTCGAGGAACTTGACCAGCAGCGGGAACTCGCCGAACTCGCTCGGGGGCAGATCCCCGATGAGGCCCGCCCCGTACTCGTCCATGAGCTGGTGGAGCGTACGCCCCGCGAGCGGCCCGTTGACAACCACGGATCGCTCGGGGCTGCCGCCGCCGCCCGAGGCGCTCGTGGCGCCCAGATCCACCAGTTCCCACGATTCGCCGATCCGGGTCGAGGCGTCGCCCGGGAGGGTCCGGCCAAGGCGCTCCAGCGTTCGCCCGCCCCAGACTTTCTCTTTATAAATGGGTGAAAACAGAAGGGGATAGAGCGGCACGCGGACCGAGGCCATGAGCGTTCTCCTCGCGGGAACTTTCAAGTGCTCCCGTGCGTCACAAGATATAGGGATTCCCGTATCTGGGTGAGGGTCGGGATTGATCCGGCCGGCTCAGGTGCGAGAATCAAGCAGAAGGAGTTCGATCATGGCGCGATTTCCCGTCCTGACGGCGATGCTCGTAGCGGTCATGACGCTCCCCGCGCTGGGGGCGCGCGGCGGCGACGGTGGAGATCGACCGGCCCGCCGTGGTGGTGACGGGGGCGACCGAGCCGCTCGGCAGCGGGCGGACAACAACCACCGTGCCAGCCGGCCGAGCCGGGAGTTCCGCGTCGAGCAATCGGACCGGCCGCAGCACCGCCTCCAGGACCGGTCCCAGCAGACGCTGATCGGTCCGGTCGCACCCGGCGTCCGCTCCCGCCACGCGCAGCCCCGCACCGAGCCCGCCGCCATCCAGAGGCCCACACGGGTGACGCGTCCTCAGGCCGACCGCCGAGACACGGGCATCGAGACCGCTCGGCAGAGTCAGCGGGACCGGATCGTCGGCCCCCGCGCCAGCCAGGACCGCGCAAGACTGATCCGGGACCGCCAGGAGGCCGCCGGCCCGCGGTTCGAGCCGCCGCGCGCTGCCGATCGCGCCGGCTCCCCGACTCGCCCGACCTTCGGTCCGGCAGTCAGCGACTCGCTCGCCCGGGAGCGTGACGTTCGCGATCGCGGCCGCGCCGACACAAGCCGCGGCGCGCGTGAGCATCAGAGAGCGCCCGACGGGCACGAACGCAGCCAGATCATCCGCGGCGGTGGGGATGAGTCCCGCATCAGCGAGCCCGCCACGCGGCGGGGTGGCGAGCGCCCGCAGCACCGGCGCGGCGTGGTCCGGGACCACCTCTACCGCGTCCCCGACCGTCCCGTGGATCGGGCGCAGGACCGCCGCGACGACCGGCGACGCCCCGTCGAGCGCGTCATCATCGACCGACCCGATCGGGAACGGCGCGGCCATGTTCGCGACCTCCAGCCGACGCGAGAGCGAAGCATCACTCAGCGGCCGGGCCCCGCCCCCGTGGGCGCCGGCTCGCTGATCGTCGACAGCTCGAGCCACGGCCGCCGCATCACCGGCGACGACATCGCCCGCGCCCGACGCGACCTCCACACGCGCAGCTGGGACCGCGGCCACCGCGACTGGGACCGTCGCCGACACTACGACGACGATGGGTTCAAAGTCCGTGGCCGGATCAGCTTCAGCACCGGGTACAGCTACCGCAACTACTACGGCTACCACGGCTTCTACGACAACTACTGCCCGCCGGTGATCTATCGCCCGGTCGTCTACCGCCCCGTGTACTACTACCGCCCCGCGTGGTACCGGCCCGTGTACGTCGGTACCCCCGTCATCTATGACCCGCACTACCGGCCCGTCGTCTACAGCTACCCGTGCTACGCCCCGGGCCTGTCGATCGTGTTCGACTTCTAGCGCGGCGATCGTTCCGATACCTCGACCAGTTGCGACAGACGCCGCGCCAGTGCGGCGTCTGTCGCGTTTGATGCCGCGCGCCAGTGCCAGTTGCCACGCTCGGTACCGGGGGTGTTCATCCGAGCGGCCGAACCGAGGTTCAGGACGTCCTGCAGGGGGAAGATGACGGTGTTGGCGGGGGAGGCCATGAGCGTCCGGATGCACGACCAGGCGATGTCGCCGGCGTCGCCTCCGACATAGGCGAGAAGGGCGCGGCGGGCCTCCGGGGGCTGGGCGCGGAACCAGCCGGCCATGGTGTCGTTGTCGTGGGTGCCGGTATAGGCGACGCAGTGGGGCGGGTAACTGTGGGGGCGGTGGTAGCCGTTGTCGCCGCCTGGCCCGAACCCGAACTGCATCACCCGCATCCCGGGCAGGCCGAAGCCGTCTCGCAGCGCCGCCGCCTGCGGCGTGAGCAGGCCAAGGTCTTCCGCGACGATCGCGGGGTCGCCCAGCTCCTCGCGCATCGCGCTCAGCAGCGCTTCGCCCGGAGCGGGCAGCCACCGCCCACGCTCCGCCGTCGCCGACCGCGCGGGCACGGACCAGACGCGTCGGAAGCCGAGGAAGTGGTCGATGCGGATGGCGTCGAAGCGTCGGAACAGGGCGGCGAACCGCTTCCGCCACCACACGAAGCCGCTCCGCTCGTGGGCCGGCCAGTCGTACTGCGGGTGGTTCCACCGCTGCCCGGTATCGCTGAAGATGTCGGGGGGGCAACCGGTGACGAAGCGGGGGCGGCCGCGCCGGTCGAGCAGGAACAGTTCGCGATGAAGCCACGCGTCGACGCTGTCGAGCGGGACGAAGATCGGCAGGTCGCCCATCAGCCCAACGCCGCGCGATGCCGCCGCGGCCCGGAATGCCCGCCACTGCCGATCGAAGATGAACTGCACCCACTTCTGGAACCGGATCTCCTCCGCGTGGGCTTCGCGGGCCTCTTTCAGCGCCGCTGGCTCGCGGTCTCGCAGCCCCGGCGCCCACTCGGGCCAGGGGCGCCCTGTGGCCCGCTGCAGGGCTGCGAAGAGCGCCTCCTCCTCGAGCCAATCCGCCTCCTGCTGGCAGAACCGCTCGAACCCCGCGACCTCCCGCCGCGCAGCGTGCCGGAAGGCTTCGGCGGCCCGCCGCAGCGCGCGTTCCCGGAACGCGTGGACCCGGGCGTGGTCCACCCGGCCGACCGGGAACGGCCGGGGCGGCTGGACGTCCCGCCGATCGAGCAGCCCGGCTTCGACCAGCGGATCGAGCGCGATCAGGAACGGGTTGCCCGCCACCGACGAGGGGCTGCTGTAGGGCGAGAAGCCCGGGGCCGGCCCGGGCGGACCGATCGGGAGCATCTGCCACCAGCTCTGCCCGGCTTCGTGGCAGAAGTCGAGGAACCGGTAAGCTTCGCGGCCGAGGTCGCCGCTGCCGTGCGGCCCCGGGAGCGAGGTCAGGTGGAGAAGCAGGCCGCTGGTTCGGCGGCTGAAATCAGAGCGTCGGAGCGTTCTTCGAGCCATGCGGGCAACGGTAGGCTCGCTCCCGGCCGCTGGCGACCGGGTGGCTGCCCGCGGCCCGCTATACTGGGCATTTTCGCCCCCGGATCCCGGCATGATCCATCGACGTCCCACCCGGCAAGTCACCCTCGGCGACGACCGCGTCGGCTACGTCCGCATCGGCGGCGGCGCCCACGGCACGGACCCTGCGCCCGTCTCGGTCCAGACGATGACGTCCGGCTACACGCATGAGATCGACAAGTGCGTCGCCGAGATCCACAAGCTCGCCGCCGCCGGCGCCGACATCGTCCGCGTCGCCGTGCCCGAGAAGAAGGACACCGAGGCGCTCCGCGAGGTGCTGCCGCAGGTCCGCGTGCCGGTCGTGGCGGACGTCCACTTCCACTTCCAGCGGGCCCTTGAAGCCGTCGAGGCGGGCGTACACAAGATCCGCCTCAACCCGGGCAACATCCAGGATCGGCACCAGGTCCGCGACGTCATCCAGGCGTGCAAGGCGCGGAAGCTGCCGATCCGCATCGGCGTCAACGAGGGCTCGATCATCGAGCGCAAGGACAAGCAGAAGCGCCTCAAGGAGCTCGGCGGCGTCTTCTCCGACAACAAGCACGGCCACTTCCTGGCGATCATGATCGCCAAGCTCGAGG
>CAZKRE010000108.1:0-11760 GCA_964555075.1 uncultured Phycisphaeraceae bacterium | reverse complement strand
CCCCGCATCGACCTCGGCCGCACGAAGCTCGGCGACGGGCTCTGGTACGACGCGGCGGGCGACGGCAGCCATCGGCACGTGCTCCGGGGTGAAGCGATGACGGGCGCGTTCGTGGAGCACGAAGATGGGCGACTCTTCCGCGCGACGGGCGACGCGGGGTTCGTGGTGGAGGAGACCGGGCCGATCAAGGTCGTGCTGCGGCGGGAAGGGTGGTACGAGCAGCAGGGCGGGGAGGACACGTTCTGCAAGTACATCACGCGGTACGTGCTCTACCGGGACAGCCCGCTGGTGCGGGTCTTTCACACCTGGATCTTCACCGGTGACGGGAACCGGGATGGCATCGCCAACATGGGCTGGGCGTTCCCGCTTGGGAACGACATGGAGTTTCAGGGATTCCCTCGGACGTCCGAGGCGGGCGGCGAGATGCTGACGGGCCGGTCGCTGCTGCAGTGGGACTACGACCACTTCGACCTGACCGGCGAGGGGGGCACGCGGGCGTTCGCCGAGGCGCGCGCGCCGGGCGTGGCGCTGTTCCGCGGCGAGGGGATGGCCTTCGGCTTCGGGACGCGGGACTTCTGGCAGAACTATCCGTCCGAACTCGAGGTTCGAGATGGGGTGCTCTGGTTTCATAACTGGCCGCGGCGCAACCGGTCGGCGGGCTACACGTTCGAGGGGGAACTGGTTGCCGAGGCGGGGGAGCCGGCGAAGCCGTCCGCCGCGCGGCATCGCGAGTATGAGCCGGGGCGGCTGACCCGCTCCGAGTGGACGCTCAACCTGCTGCAGGCGCGATTTGCTCACGAGGGGGAGGTGCTGAGCTTCCGCCTCCCGGATGAGGCGGCGGAGGACCCGATCATCACCCGCATGCGCGCGGGGCGACCATGGAACAAGTACTGGCGCCAGGGCGAGCCGGAGTCGATCAACGCGCAAGGCATCTCGCGGACGGAGGAGATGTGGCTGTCGCTCGCTCCGGGGGGCGACGCGGAGTCGGTTCAGCGGACGCTCCGGGGCCTGAACGAGCAGACGCTGCGGGCGGTGGTCGACCCGGCGTGGGTCGCCTCGAGCGATGCGTTCTACGAGATCCACCAGCAGGATTGGGAACGGTATCCGCAGGAGGAACGCGCGTTCGAGCAGCTCGCGCTTGCCCCCGGCCGATGGCAGGAGCACCTCGGCCTGTACGGGAAGTGGATCTTCGGGGACATCACCGGCTGGAACCTGGGGCTCGACCGACGCGAGCCGGCGCTGTACCGCGCCTACCGCAAGCGGCACCACGGCTGGCCCTACTCGTGGGTCCCGTACGTCCGCAGCGGCGACCCGCGCCTGCTCCGCCTGGCGGACGCGGCGAGCCGGCAGAACATCGACGCCAACTGGCGGCACTACGCGACGGACGGCCGCCAGACCGGCCTGATCCACCGCTCGACCCTCCCCTGGGCCTCGACCTTCAACGAGAACGAGGATGCCACCCGCACCCGCGATTACGAGAGCAAAACCGAGTACCTGCTTCACCCGTGGTACGTCAACAACGACCACCGCGCGTGGGACCTGCTGCACGACTGGATGACGCTGACGAAGCAGGAGCAACCCGGCACGCTCCGTGGACCGATCAAGGTGCGCGGCCCGTGGGGCTCGCCGCCCGACTCGCGCTTCCCGTACACCATGCTGAAGTCCTACCTCGAAACCTACGAGGCGACGATGGACCCGTGGTTCCTGGTGGCGAGCCATGAACTCGCCCGAGGCTTCTACCGGGAGTTCGAGGAGGATGAGGCGTACACGGCCACGTCGTACGTCACCGCGCTGCGCGAGTACCACCGCTTCACGGGCAGCGAGCGCTGGGTCGAGCCCTATCTGCGGTACGCGAATGCCGTGGGGCAGCAATCGTGGAGCAACTACATCGACCCGATGATCGAGCCCAACGCCTACGCGTGGCAGCTCACGCGGGACCCGTTCTACCTCGGACGGGTCAAGCACCTGCTCGACTGGACGATGGCCGCGGTCTGGCTGGGCGAGGAGCCGGAGCACTACCGGGGCTACTACTTGCGAGCGGTTGACGGCCACACCGCCGTGCGGACCACGGGCTGGTTGCTGCAGTATTTCCCCCTGGCGCTGCGGGCTCTTGAGGATGCCGATGTCGTGCCCGACCCGGTTGCCGAGGAACTCGAGCTGCACGCCGCCGATCCTCGGATCGTGGTGAGGAAGCAGGGGGATCGCGGGGTTCACCTCTCGCTGCGCAACCGCTTGCGGCCGCGGGAAGGCGATGGCGAGATCGTGTATACAGTCGCGGGGCCCGATGGCACGACCTTCGCCGAGGGCGCCTGGAAGGTGGGCGAGGTCGCCGGGGTCGAGGTTCCGGCGGACGCTCCCGACGGGGCGTACGTTGTCCGGGTCATCGGGACCAGGAGCCTGGTGGTGCCGATCGCGGCCGATCCGGCGGTTCCGGAGGTGGCGGTGCTCGAGCCGGGGCAGCCGATCGACCTGCGCAGCTACCACGCGCAGACCTGGTTCCATGTGCCGGAAGGGATGGAGCGGTTCGAGGTGGAAGTCCCGGTGGAGGGCGGTGCGCACGTTCGGCGGGTCTCCGTGTGGACGCCCGACGGCGAATGTGCGTGGGACTTCAACTACCACCGCGAGACGTACACCGGCGAGGACCCGGTGAAGGTGACGATCGATGTGCCCGCGGGGCAGGCCGGCAAGCTTTGGCGCATCACGCTGCCGGCGGTCGGCGAGGCGGGCTTCCGGCTGGACCCGCGGATCCCGCCGGTGTACACCGCCAGCCGCGGCCGGTGGTTCATGCCCGAAGGCGTCGACACGCCGTAAGTCACGCGATCGGCAGGGCGATCCTCCACGCTGCGGCGGGATTCGTTCGCGTCTGGCTCGCCGCCATCGGCGGAGGCTCAGCCGCCCAGCCAGCGCCAGAGCCACCGCGTGCGGCCGGTGTCGATGTCGGCCCAGAGGGTCATGCCGGGGTGGAGTTCAACGCCCGCCGGCGCTTGGAGCCCGACCTCGGCATAGAACACGCCGTCGCCGGTGGGGCGGGGCGTCACGACCCGCGTGACGCGCATGACCTCGCCGGGCACGGTCACGGCGGCGGCGAGGCGGTAGGCGGTAAGCCGCACCTCGACCGGCTGGCCCGGCCGGACGTGGGGGATCGAGCGCTCCGGGACGCGGAGCTTGGCGATCCAGGTCGACTCGTCGAACACCTGCCCGAGGACGTGCTCGGTCTTCACCAGTTCGCCGACCTCGAAGCGGTGCAGGTAGAGCGTGCCCGCAACCGGGGCGACGATCTTCCGCAGGTCCACCTCCGCCTGGAGGCGGGCGATCCGCTCCTCCGCCGCTTCGATCTGCTGCTCCTTGACCCGCAGTTCCTCCGCCTCGACCGCGTCGTGCGTGGCGCTCAACGCCCGGGCCACGCTTTCGGCGATCGCGAGGTTCACCTTCGTGCGATCGATCTCCAGCTTCGAGAAGCTGTCGCTGTTGAGGATGACCTTCAGCTCCTGGTCGATCAGCTCGCGGCGGTACTCGGCCTGCTTGAGCTGCTCCGCCCGTTGCTGGGCGCCCAGGGCGTGGGCGGCACGCATGCGGGCGAGGTCCGCCTGCTGGACCGCCAGCTCGCTCCGCGCCTCGAGCACCGCGGCACGCTCGACGGCGTCGACGAGCTGCACCACCGGGTCGCCCTCGGCGAGCTGATCCCCCGTCCGGCGCAGCACCCTCGCCACGACGCCTTCCACCGACGGGCGGAGCTCCGCCTCGAGGTCGGTCGTGACGTAGCCGTCGCCGCGCACCCACCGGGTCGTCGGCGCCAGCGCCAGCGCCGCGAGGGCCGCCACCAGCGTGACCACGACGATCAGCACGATCCACCGGGGGCGCAACCGGCTGCGCGCCGCGGCACGCGGCGGCCGCTTGTCCTTGTCCGTCAGCTTGACCAGTCCGACCTGACTCACGTGCCACACACCTTTGCAAACTCGTTCACGTCACGGCTCACGACGCCAGCGCCAGCTCGCCATGCAGCAGTGCCCGCTGGTTCTGGGCCCGGCACATCTGGGCGAATGCCCCGTCCTGCTGAAGCAGTTCGTCCGGCGGGCCGAGTTCGACCGCCTGCCCCGCTTCGAGCATCAGCACCAGGTCGCACTGCATCGCGATCGACACGCGGTGCGACACGAGGATCACCGTCCGATCGCGCATTGAGGCGTCGAACGTCTCGATGATCTGCTGCTCCGTCCGCGCGTCGAGCGCGGAGGTGCAGTCGTCCAGGACCAGCACCTTCGGGTCCGACAGCAGCGCCCGCGCCAGCGTCAGCCGCTGCTTCTGCCCGCCCGACAGCGTCAGGCCCCGCTCCGCCGTGGCCGTGCGGTAGCGGCGGGGGAGCTGATCGATGAAGTCCTCGATCTGGGCGTACCGAGCGGCGGCGGTGACGGCCTGCGGCGGCGCGCCCACGGCCCCGTAGCGGATGTTCTCCTCGAGCGTCCCGCTGAAGACGATCGGCTCCTGGCTGACCATCGACGCGTGACGGCGGAGGTCGGCAAGGAGGATCTCCCGCGCGTCCACGCCGTCGTACAGCACCCGGCCCGCCACCGGGTCGTACAGCCGGCAGGCAAGCTTGGCGAGCGTGCTCTTGCCCGCGCCGCTGGGGCCCATGACGCAGAGCTTCCGCCCGGCGGGGAGGGTGAAGCTCACGCCCGCCAGCGCCGGCGTCCGCCCCGCCTGGTGCTCGAAGCGGACGTCCTCGAAGCGGATCTCCGGGGCGCGGGCGCCCATGCGGACGGGTCCCGGCTCGACCTCGCTCATCTCCGGCTCGTCGAGCAGGCCCATGACCCGCGACGCCACCGCGAGCGTGCGGTGGTACATCGCGACCAGTGCCGTGAGGGCCGCGACGGGGGAGAAGAGGTAGGTCGCCGACCCGTAGAACATCAGGAGGTCGCCCAGGCTCATCGATCCGTCGCGGACGCGGATCGCGCCGGTCCAGAGGACGGCGGTCATGCACCCGCCGGTGATCAGCCCGCAGGTGACGGCGAACGCCGACCCGAGCACCGCCGAGGCGACGTTGTCGCCCATCAGCGGCCGGGCCTGGCGGACGAAGTCGATCGCCTCTCGGGTTTCGTGGCCGAACGCCTTGACCACGGCGAAGTTGCCGACCCGGTTGGCGATGTGCCCGTTGAGCCGGCCCTCCCGCTCGCGGAGGTTGGCGTTGACGTTGGCGAGTCGGGTGCTGAACCAGCGGTAGGCGACCGCGTACGCGGGGATGGCGGGCAGCACGCACAGCGTCATCGTCGGGTTGAGCCAGGCGCAGATCGCCAGGCCGACGAGCATCAGGGTGAGGTAGGTCGGCACGTAGATGAGCAGGTGCGTGAGCTGCTGCTGGATGACGGAGACGTCCGTGAAGACGTGGGTGAGCAGCCGCCCCGGCGTGTGCCGGTCGTGGTACGCGAGGGGGAGGCGCAGCAGCTTGTCGTGGATCTTCTGGCGGAGACGGAACTGGACCGATTGCCCGACGCGGACGATCCGTTCAAGGGCGAGGGCCCAGGTGGTGTGCCGCGCGATCTCCACCAGGACCATCGCCAGCGCCACGAAGCCCAGCAGGGCGACCTTTTCGCGGGTGGATCGGCCGGGCCGGGATTCGAACCGGCTGTCGAGCGACTCCCGCTCCCGGGCGGCGCTGATGAGGAACTCGTCGCGGGCGGCGAGGCTGGCGGGGTCGTGGTCGGCGGAGGCGGGGACGTCCTGAGCCAGGAGACCGACCTGCACCACCTCGTCGGCGATGAACCGGCCGGCCGCGGCGTAGGCGTAGACGACGAGGCTGCTCGCGCTCACCAGCACCGCCGCGAGCACCAGGCTGCCCGCGTGCGGGGCGAACTGCTGCCGCAGCAACCGGCGGAGCGGGCGCGGCACCTCCCGCCGACGCGCTTCGGGATCCCGCAAGGGGGGCTGGTGGATCAGGCGCCACAGGCGTCGGGACGCGGCGATCACGCGATCTCCTTCCGCGGCGCCTGGCCCATCTGCGTCAGCACGAGGTGGCGGTAGTGGCCCTGCGGCTTGGCCATGAGTTGCCGGTGGTTGCCCTGCTCGAGGACGCGGCCCGCTTCGAGGATGACGATCAGGTCCGCGTCCACGATCGTGCTCAGCCGGTGGGCGATCACGAAGCAGGTCCGCTTCGCCATCGCCCGCTTGAGCGCGAGCTGGATCATCGCTTCGGAGGCCGGGTCCAGGCTGCTGGTCGCCTCGTCGAGGATGAGGATGCGCGGCTCGGCGAGGATCGCACGGGCGATGCACAGCCGCTGTTTCTCTCCGACGGAGAGGCTCACGCCGTCCTCCCCGAGGCGGGTGTTGACGCCCTGGGGCAGGCTGTCGATGAGCCGGCCGAGTTCCGCCTGCCGCGCCGCCCGCTCGATCTGCTCGGGCGTCGCGTCCGGGCGGCCGTAGGCAATGTTCTCCGCCAGCGTCGTGTCGAACACGATCGGGTCCTGCGGGACCATCGCGAGGTGGCGGCGGTACCACCGCGGGTCCAGCTCGCGGACGTCGACCCCGTCGACCTCGATGCTCCCGCCCTGGACGTCGAAGTACCGGTACAGCAGCGACGCGACCGTGCTCTTGCCGCAGCCGGTGTGGCCGACGAGCGCCACGGTCTGGCCCGGCTCGACGTGCAGGTCCAGCCCGCGGAGCACCGGCTTCGACTCCTCGTAGGCGAACCGCACGCCCCGCAGGCTCACGCGACCGAGGATCGCCGGCAGCACGCGACCCGTGGACGAGGTGGCGTCGGGCTCCGCGTTCATCAGCTCGAAGATCCGATCCAGCGAGACCTTGGCCTGCTGGATCTGGTTCGAGAGCTCGGCGAGCTGGACCGCGGGCGTCGTCAGCCGCATCGTGAACGCCGCCATCGCCGTCACCGCCCCGTAGGTCATGACGTCGTGGATCGCGAGGTAGGTGCCGACGACGATCACCATCAGGTAGGTGCCCCACGCGATGATGGAGGACGTCGTGCCGTAGGCGAGGTTCAGCAGGCGGAAGCGATGCTGGGTCCGCTCGGCGACGAAGTTGCCGCGGAGGAAGCGCCGGGACTCCTGCCGCTCGCCGCCGAACGCCTTGACCACGACGTTGCCGGTCAGCCGTTCCTGCGCCGAACCCGAGAGCGAATCGATCCGCCTCCGGTAGCGGCGCTGGACCGCCTGGATCTGGCGGACGAACCACTTGTAGTTCACGGCGTAGAGGGCGATCGCGGCGAGCACCATCGCGGTGAGCGGCAGCGAGATGAACGCCATCACCCCGACCATCACGAGCCCCGTGACGACCTGGACGAGGATCGCGGGCGTCTGGTTGGTCAAGAGGGCCTGCAGCTGCGCCACGTCCCCACGGAGCCGTTCCATGATCCGCCCCGTGGTCGTGTCCTGCAGGTAACGGCAGGACAGGCCGTGCACCTTGCGGTACAGGTCGAGGCGGATGTCCAGCACCAGCCGCTGCGAGACGGCGGTCATGATGTAGTTGCTCGTGAAGTTCATCACCGCCGCCAGCAGCGGCAGGCAGGCGAACGCCAGCATGAGCGGGGTGAGCAGGTCGTAGCGGCCCTGCGCGACGATGACGTCGATCAGCACCGCGACCGTGAGCGGCGTGCCCAGGTCGACCAGCATGATGCCCAGCCACGCAACGACCGCCACGGCGATCGAGCGACGGTAGGGGCGGATGGCGGTGAGGACGTACCGGAGGTGGGACACGGCCGGACCGGCTCGATGGTCGCTCAGGACCCGCCTCCGACCGGGCGGTCGGAGCAGGAAGAGCTTTGCGGGGATCGAGCTCGGGGATCCTGCACTGGAGGCGTCGGGCTGGCTGCGATCGACCAACCCTGATTCACATCCAAACCTGACCGATTCAGGTCGGACGCCCAATCCCCATAGTCGCAGCCTCAGGCGACCCAGGGACCGGTTGAACGCCCACAGGTCGGGCGTCTCAAGAACGTATCGAATCTACCTTCGTAGACCCGCGACGACAACCGGTGGATCGGCAGAGTTGGCCCCGCGGCACCGTTTTTTTCAGTTTCGGGACACCGCACCACCCGCCCCGCCCCCAACCGTCACCCGGGTAGCCCACGCGGCTGAGCCGAGACCGGCAGGGGCACGCACCGCCGCTATGCCTGTTCGATGAGGCGGAGGAGGTTGTCCCGCCCGATCCGGATGCCCGTGAGCGGGTCTTCCAAACCCTCGAACTCGATGGAGACGACGCCGTCATAGCCCGCGACATGGAGCAGCCGCATGCACCGGCGGATCGGGACGTCGCCGTGGCCGATGATCGCGCCGCGCCAGAAGTTCCCGCCCCGCGACACGTTCCACCCCTCCCCGGGGTGGGGCGACACGCCGGGCTTCATGTGGAAGTCCTTGAAGTGGACGTGGCGGACGTAGGGCAGGACCCGGCCGAGCGCCAGACCCGGGTCCTCATCGACGCAGATGAAGTTGCCCACGTCGGCGAGCAGCCCGAAGTTCGGGTGGTCCACGCCGCAGGCCAGCTTCTCGATCCGGTCGCTGTCCTGACAGAAGTAGCCGTGGTTCTCGACCATCGTGGTGATGCCCAGGTCCGCGGCGTACTTCGTGACGGCGAGGCAGCCCTCGATGAGCCGGGGCAGCGCCGCGTCGAACGACTTCGGCCCCGGGTGGCTCGCGGGGAAGCCGCGGGTCGCGTCGTGCCGCATCCCCGTCGCCCCCAGCCGCCGGGCGATGTCGACCTCCCCGCAGACCCGCTTGATCTCCGCTTGCAGGTCGCCGCCGCTGCCCTGGAGGAAGTCGGCCCCGATCGTGTAGTTCACGATCGGGAGCCCGATCTCGTCCGCCCGGGCCCGGAGCCGGTCCGCGAAGTCCGCCAGCGATTGCCCCTCGGGCGGGGTGATCGTCGAAAACTCCAGCACGTCGAACCCCAGCTCGCGGGTCTTCGTCACGACGTCTTCAAACGTCATCGCGCCGCTGCGGATCAGCCGGCTGTAGCTGTACGAACTGACACCCATCTTCATGCGAAAGCCCAATCCATAGGTAAGACGGTGGCGGGGGAGCTAGCCGCGTGACATCGCGTGCCCGCGGGCGGCGTGGCCATGCGGCCGACCGCCGTTCGACGCGCCCAGGGTGAGGGCCACGACGGTGGAGGCGGTCCAGTGGTAGTCGGAGATCGGCGCCATGCCCTTGCCCAGCGCCAGCCGCTGCTTGCGATCGAGGTCGCGAGGCGAAGTCAGGTCGAGCGCGTCGTAAAACTCGAAGACCGAGCCGTCGCGCTCGTACCACCGGCCGACCGTGTCGAGCGTCTGCTCGCGCAGCCGCCGGGCCTGATCGTGGAACCCGTAGCGCCCGAGCCCCTCGATGATCAGCCAGTTCATGTTGATCCACGATGGGCCGCGCCACATGTCCTTGGTGAACACGCCCGAGTCGAGGGAGACCGACGGGATGGGGAACGCGCTGCCGAAGGTCGCCGGGTTCTCCAGGTGCTGGACCAGCCGCTCCGCCCGCTCGGGCGTCGCGACCCCGGCCCACAGCGGGACGAAGCCCGACACCGCCTTGATCCCGGTGAATCGACCCTCGAGGTCGCGATCCATGTAGAACCCCGACTCCTCGCACCACAGCAGCGCGTTGATCGCTTCGCCGATCGCCTTCGACCGGTCGAAGCAGGCGGCCGCGCGATCCTCCCGCCCGAGCCGCTCGAACAGCCGGCCGAGGCACTCGTAGTCGTGTGCGAGGAAGGCGGAGAAGTCCGGGGCGTCGAGCTCGACCGCGCTGTCGAAGCGGGGGGAGTTGTCCGCGCCCGACTCGCCGCTGCGGCAGAGCCGCTCCCCCTCGATGTCCCACTCCAGCAGCCCGTTGCCGTTGACGTCGCGGTTCTGCCGGTCCCATTCGAGGTACCGCCACAGCGGGTCGACGCAGGCCTCGATGAACGCCGCCGCATCCTGCCCGCCGACTTCGGCGACCCGCTCGACCGCCCACGCCAGGATGGGCGGCTGCGTGATCGTCGACGCCGTCCCGTCCGGGCGGAGCGTGTGGGGCAGGAACCCGTTCTCCTGCACCTGGTCGAGGATGGCGAACAGCGTCTGCTGCGCGAGCTTCGGGTCGACGTGCGACAGCCCGACGGACTGGAACCCCGAGTCCCACAGCCACAGGTGCAGGTGGGGCCAGCGGTCGGGCGTCGTCCACATCCGTTCGATCTTGTCGAACGGGGGCATGACGTTCACCTTCTGCACCGACACCGCCTTGCGGATCAGCTTTCGCAGCGGCGCCGGCGTCTCCGCCGGGATCGTCACGCCGGCGACGAACCGCATGCGCTCCTCCACCACCGCCGCGAGGTCCGTCCGCAGCGCCTCCTCGAGCACCGCGTGGCCGTCGTTGCCGCCGTTGCCCGCCCGGCTCGCCGAGCACAGGGCCCAGCGGCCGCCGCGGGCGACCGCCCACAGTTGGACCTTCTCGTTTTCCGCCAGGCACGTCGGCTGCTCGCCCACCGGCCTGCCGCCGCTGGTGAGCGACCCCCCCGGCGGGAGCTCACCCGCCAGGCACTGCCCGCCGGTGAACGCGGCGCGCCACTCGCCGCCCTGCCCGTCCGCCGCGATGATCACGTCGCCGAGCAGGCAGCGGACTTCCGAACCTTGAGCGCCTTCCAGCGTGAGACTCGCCGCGATCGGCAGCCGGACGTCCAGCCCGCCGACCCGGTCGCCCGTGTGCAGCACGAGCTGGTGGTTGAAGTCGACCGGGCCGTCGATCCCGGAAAACGCGAGGATCTGTCCGGCACCCCAGACGTCGGGCCAGTCGGTGAGGGAGCGTGTCATGGTGGTCCTGTCGATCGCGTGACGAGCGGCAGCGGCCGCCCAGCAGGGACATCCGCCGGCCCCGTCGGGCCGTGGGCAGCAGTGTCGGCAAGGCGGGCGCAAAATACAACCGGCCGCGCCGCCGCGCCCATCCGGGCACGCGAACGGGGCCATGGGCAGCGGGACGCCGCGGCGCCCCTGGGCGGGATTCAGACGCCCATCTCGGCCTTCACCCGCGTGAACATCGCCACGGCGAACGCCAGGTCCTCCCGCGTGTGCGCTGCGCTCACCTGGACCCGGATCCGGGCCTGGTCCTTCGGCACCACCGGGTAGCTGAAGGCGATGACGTAAACGCCCAGGTCGAGCAGGCGGTCCGCCATCTCGGACGCCCGGTGCGCATCACCCAGCATCACGGGCGTGATCGGGTGCGTCCCGAGGATGATGTCGAACCCGGCGGCCTCCATCGCGGAGCGGAAGTAGCGGGTGTTCTCCTCGAGCCCCCGCCGCAGCTCGTCGGAGCGGGTGATGAGCTCCAGCGCCTTGAGCGAGCCCGCCACGATCGCGGGGGCGAGGGAGTTGGAGAAGAGGTATGGCCGGGACCGCTGCCGGAGCAGCTCCACGATCTCCCGCCGGCCGGAGGTGTACCCGCCCGACGCGCCGCCGACCGCCTTGCCCAGCGTCCCGGTGGTCAGGTCGATCCGGTCGACGACGCCGCAATGCTCGTGTGTGCCCCGGCCGTTCGGGCCGAGGAACCCGGTCGCGTGGCAGTCGTCGAAGTGGACGAGGGCCCCGTACCGCTGGGCGAGGTCGCAGATGCGGTCGAGCTGCGCGATGTGCCCGTCCATCGAGAACACGCCGTCGGTGGTGATCAGCTTCGTCTTCGCCCCGGCCGCTTCCGCCTCCTTGAGCCTGGCCTCGAGGTCGTCCATGTCGTTGTTGCGGTACCGCAGCCGCATCGCCTTGCAGAGCCGGACGCCGTCGATGATCGACGCGTGGTTCAGCGCGTCGCT
>CAZKRE010000107.1:9260-11773 GCA_964555075.1 uncultured Phycisphaeraceae bacterium | reverse complement strand
GGCGTCGCGCGTGCGCCGCCGCGGCCGCTCAACGCCATGTCGTCACCCTGCGGAGGCCTCATGAAGACGATCATCGTTCCCATCGCGGCCGTGTGCCTCGTCGCGCTCGGCTACCTCGTCGCGCAGGGAAGCGAGCGGCCGTCAACGTCGCCGACCGGCGTGCCCACAGCCAATTCCAAGGCTGCCGCCTTCATCGGTCGCGACGTCAAGGTCTACTTCAGGAAGGCCGAAGACATCGGCCTCGAGGAGGTTCCCAACGCCAAGCTCGGCTACCTCGGCGGCTCCGTCACCGACGCCGACACCCAGTTGCTCACCCTCCGGCTCGGCGGGGGCGATACCACCTGGATCCCGTGGTCGTCGGTCGCCTACATCCGCTCCGGCGACGGCCCGGCGACCCCGCCGGCCGCGATCCCCAACTAGCGCCGGGTGGGCGTGGAATCAGCGCGTTCAACTCACGTTCCCGGATCTCCCGAGCGGCGCGAACCACTGTTCGTTGATCGAGGCGATCGTCCGCGGCGGGTCGCGCCCATCCATTCACCGCCCCGCCCCCCTTCTTCTCAAGGCTCCGCCAGCAGGGCATCGAGGTCGAGCGGCAGCGTCGTCATCGCGAGTTCGCCGTCCGTCGTGCGGGGCCACTGGTCGCGGGGGCGGTCGTGGTAGAGCTCCAGGCCGTTGCCATCCGGGTCGCGGAGGTAGAGGGCTTCGCTCACGCCGTGGTCGGCGGCGCCGTCGAGGGGGACGCCGGCCTGCTCAAGTCGGCGGAGCGCATCGGCGAGCGCGGCCCGGGTGGGGTAGAGGATCGCGACGTGGTAGAGCCCGGTCGTACCCGGGGGCGGCGGCGGGCCGCCTTCGCTGTCCCAGGTGTTGAGGCCCAGGTGGTGGTGGTAGCCGCCGGCGGAGAGGAACGCGGCCCGCGTGCCGAACCGCTGGGTAACCTCGAAGCCCAGCACATCGCGATAGAACGCGACGGCCCGCCCGAGGTCGGCGACCTTGAGGTGGACGTGGCCGATGCGGGTCTGAGGGTCGATCGAGGGACGTTCGCTGTCGCTCATGGTGGCCTCATCGTAGGACCCCCGGCGGCGGTCGCGGCTGCCCTACTCGTCCGACTCGTCCTCCTTGAGCGGCTTGATGAAGTCGCCGCCGACGAGGATGTCCGGCGGCGCCTCGTCGCCGCGGTCGAAGAGGAGGATGGTGGTGCGCTTCGTGACGGGCTGCCCGTCTTCGCCCGGTTCGGTGGTTTCGAGCTGGCCGTTGGCGACGCGGTATCGGCCGGGGACGTCTTCCTGCTTGGAGGAGCCGGCGAAGCCGCCGCCCCGGTCGAAGCCGCCGGTGACGGAGGTGAAATGGTCGGCGGTGACGGTGCCGTCCTTGTGGTAGACCCAGGTGTGGGAGCCGCCGACGCCGCCGGTGCTGGCGAGGCCGGTGGAGAAGCTGGTGTAGTGGGTGCGGGTGCGTCGGCCGTCGAAGGTGAAGCCGTCGGGCGGGACGCGGGCGGGGTTCATGCGGACACTGCCGGCGCTGATGACGCGGGACGCGGGGTCGAAGCGGAGGGTCCGGGTCTCGCCGTCGGCGAAGGCGAGCTGGATCTCGTCGCCGACGATGCGGTAGTTGCCGACGGGGGCGGCGCATTCGCGGACGAGGCGCTCGAGGTCGGCGGCGGGGCCTTCTTGCGGGATGCCGCGGTGGAACCGGCCGTCGGCGCGGAAGACGTAGGCCGCGGTGACGGTGGTGAGCTGCATGCCGCTCAGGCCGTAGCGGTTCTGCAGGGCGTTGCCCCACCAGACGCCGTCGAGCCGGCCGGGCGTCGGCGGCCCCAGCAGCGGCCGGGCGTCCTCGCCGACGAACCGGAGCGAGCCCAGCAGCGGCGTCACCGACTCTTCGACCAGGGTGGCCACGGCGGCGGCGGCGGCCTGATCGCGGGCGGGCGCAACGAAGCGGGCGATGACGTACCGCGTCGGGCGGTCGAGGACGAAGTAGAGCTCCATCCGCCGCCGGCCGTTCTCGACGCCCCGGGCGATGGCGAGGCCGTGCGTCTCGCCGACGGTCAGCTCCCCCTTCTCCTCGGGGCCGAAGACCTCGGTGTCGTCGTCCTCGGCAACGAGGGCTTCGAGGTCGGCGGCCATGCGCTGGCGGAGGAAGGCTTCGGCGTCGCCGTCGAAGTCGGCCTTGGGGACGCCGGGGTAGAGGTAGAGGTCGCAGCGGATGGGGAACCGCTCGCGATCGTCGGTCGCGAGGTGGAGCCGGCCGTCGGCGACGCTGACCCTCCGCCAGCCGTCGGGAACCGTGTAGACGACGTCGGCGAACTGCCGGGCGTCGCCCGCCTCCTCCGCGGCGGGCGCGGGGGGCGGGGTGCAGGCCAGCGGGAACAGCAGGGCGAGGACGCAGAGCATCACGGCGGCGCGGCGGGTCATGGCGGGTCCGAGGGAAGGAAGTACCAGGAGACAGTAGCCGGTAGTCAGTAGACAGTAGCCAGTAGGGGAAGGCGGCGTCCCCCGGTTGCCTCGACCACCGGC
>CAZKRE010000107.1:3635-9160 GCA_964555075.1 uncultured Phycisphaeraceae bacterium | reverse complement strand
GGCTACTCCGCTACTCGCTACTCGCTACACGCTGCTTCCGCCCCTTTTGGCAATCGTCGCGCGGGGCGCTTACGCTATCGGCCACGATCCGGAGCCCGCAGAACATGATCACGCCGACGCGCACCGTGTTATTCGCCGGGGGGGGCAGCGGCGGGCACATCATGCCGAACGTCGCCATCCTCGAGCGGCTGCGCGAGAAGCGGATCCCCGTCGCCCCCCACTTCCTCGTCTCCGACCGCCCGCTGGACACCCAGATCCTCCGGAAGCACGGCTTCCCCTTCACCGTGGTGCCCGCCGAGCCGGTCTCGCTGCGCCCGGACAAGTTCCTGCGCTTCTACCGCGCGTTCAAGGAGTGCCGGGCGCTGGTGCGGGGCGTGATCGAGCGGACCGGGGCGTCGGCCATGGTCGCCACGGGCGGGTTCATCTCCGGACCCTCGGTGCCCGCGGCGCAGGTCGCGGGGATCCCCGTGGCGCTGGTGAACCTCGACGCCGTGCCCGGCCGGGCCAACCGGTTCCTCGCCGACCGGGCGACCGAGGTCTTCAGTTGCTACCCGACCACCGCGCTGCCGCGGGCGCAGACGATCGGCCTGCCGCTGCGGCGGAGCATGGTGACCCGCGTCTCCGCGGAGAAGGCGCGGGCGGAGCTGGGGCTCCACCCCGACCGGGACACCATCCTCGTCACTGCCGGCAGCCAGGGCGGCGCGACGCTCAACCAGATGATGATGGAGATGTCCACCCGAGCCCAGGCGAAGAGACTGCTGACGGCCAGCGGCTGGCAGGTGCTGCACCTGTCCGGCTTCCAGGACCGGGACAAGGTGCAGCAGGCGTACGACAAGGCGGGCGTGCCCGCGCGGGTCGAGCCGTTCTGCAACGCGATGGGGCTGGCGTGGTCGTCGGCGACCATCGCCATCGCGCGGGCGGGGGCCAACACCGTCGGCGAGGTCTGGGCCAACGCCGTGCCCACCATCTTCCTCCCCTACCCCTTCCACCGCGACGAGCACCAGCGGTTCAACGCCGAGCCCCTGGTGAACGCGGGCGCCGCACTCATGCTGCGGGACCAGGTCGACCCGATCGCCAACGCCACGGGGATCGTCGGCCCGCTGACGGCGCTGATGACCAACGGGCACCAGCGTGAGAAGATGCGCGAGCAGATGCTCGCGACGCGGCCGCGCGACGGCGCGGAAGCGGTGGCGATGTGGCTCGCGATGGCGATGGGCGTGACGCGCCGGTAGGCGCCGCCGACGGGGGTGTCCCGCCGCGGTTGTGAGGAAGAGGAGACGCCGGCTATATCGATAACCCGAAGGCTCGGCGCCCGTGCGGCTTGCCTGGCCTACTCGAAATAGGGCTGCACCTGGAAGAAGTCGTAGAGGATGGTGTTCCCCTCGAACGACTCGGCCGCCTCTCCCTGCGGCCGATCCGTGATCGTCAACTCCGCCGTGTCGCCCTGCGCCTCGAAGATGACGTAGTGGTGGTTCCACACGACGTTGATCTCCCGGCCGGTCTTCTGCCCGTCCTGCCCGATCTCGGGATGACGGTGGGCCATGACGGCCTTGCGCCGGTCGATGAGGTTCACGCCGTCGAGTGACACGTGGACCGGGTGCACCTCTTTCTCGGCCGGCCGGTCGAGGTTGGCGGTGTAGAACTCGAGGGTGTACGGCTTGCCGGGCGTCAGGTTGGCGATCCGCTGCTGCAGCCGGTTCGGGCCGCTCGCGGCCACCTTCACGCCCAGCATCTCGTCCCCCTCGGGGACGCGGCGGCCGGGGTTCTTGGAGAAGCCGGTCTCGGGCCCCACGCCGACGATCCGCACGCTGCCGCTCGCCGCCTCCGCGATGCGCCAGGCATCGAGGCCCTCGGCGAAGCCGCCGTTGCGCAGGTGCGTCAGCCGGTACGGCTCGTGGTAGAACGGCTCGGTCGAGCCCTCGATGAAGTAGTGGCGGAAGGCGGCGGTGATGAACCGCAGCATCTCCTCGTTCATCTTGGTGGTCTTCCAGAACCCCACCGCGGGCAGGTCGCGGTACTCGGGTTCCGAAGCGATGGTCTGCAACTGGATGTCGAGCAGCTTCTTGAAGTCGATCCCGGGGTCGCGGTCGCCCGAGAAGGTGGGCGAGATGCTCGCCAGGTTGATCAGCAGGTCGGTCTTCTTCTGGATGCCGGGGAATCGCCGCTCGTACTCCGGCAGCGCATCCACCACGCTCCACTTGTGGATGTTCCTGCGCAGGTCCTCTTCGGACTGCGTGTTGCTGTCCTCGTTGTAGTAGTGCTGCGGCGCGAGATAGACGTTGTCCAGCGCCATCACCACCGCCGCCAGCGGGTCCATGCCCGGCTTGTACTTGCGGCCGTGCGTGGCGTGGAAGGATTTGTCCGGAAACGCCTTCATGACGCGGAGGATGGCGGCGGACCAGTCCTCCATGCGGTCGACGTGCTTCGGGTTCTCGGGCAGGAACTCGTCCGCAAACAGGCCGTCGATCAGCGGGTCCTCGAGAAGGCCCTTGTAGTACTGGAACGTGTGCTCCTCGAGCCCCTCCTCCGGCGTCTCGCCGGCGGGCTTGTAGCGGTACGGGACGCTGTACCGGCCGAGCACCTTCCGCCCCATCGCACGCCATTCCGCGATGTCTTCCGCCACTTTCTCGCGGGCCGACTCGTCCTGGAGCATCCGGTTGAGAACCACCAGGTGCGTGTAGTTCGGGAGGATGTGGTCGAGCAGCCAGTCCCAGCGGAAGTTCACGTCATGATCGTTGGGGTACGGGTTGTACTCGATGTGGGCCCAGTAGTAGAGGTTGGGAATCGCGTGGACGCGGACCCGCCGAAGCTCATACAGCCCCTCGCCCGTGATGCGCAGCGTGTGCTCCCCGGCCGGCAGGTGGCGCATCGCCTCCATCGCGTCGGCGGGGTAGAAGCGGGGATCGGTGGTGACGATCGCCGCTTCCTCCGGCGTCTCGTCGTTGACCTGCAGACGCAGTTGGCCGCGGGCGTAGGTGTCCGCCTCCATCCCGATCCACACGAACCCGTCGCGCGGGTTCTCAAACGTGTAGACCTGTTCGGTCGCCGGCGTTGAGACGTTGAGCAGCTCGTGAACCAGGTTGTTGAGCCGTTTGATCTCTCCGGACGCGCCATGCGTAAATGTGAGTAGCGCGAGCCCGATCACACCAAACCCTGCGATTTTCATGAACAAATCCTGAAAAAAGTTCTACGCACAGTCCGGGGAGGACTGCACGCGCGTGCCGCAGCCCGACCGTCGCCGATCGGCCGGCCACGTATTTACTGGGGAAACCAGTCGGTCGTGACACCTTCCGCCGTGCGTCCCTTGATCTTGCTGCCGTACTGCACGCCCGGCTCTTCCCGTTTCAGCGCGGTCCCGATGCGGAGCGGCTGCGCGGCCTCGGCATGCCCGTCGAGGAACAGCACGTTCGCCGCATTCGCGTGCCGCAGATGCACCAGGCCGGACTCACTGGATGAGGCATGCCACTGCGCATGTTGAGTCCCGTCCGTGCCCCTGAACGTGTCCGCCAAGATGAGGAAATCCGAGGGGATTCGCACGCTGCCGCCCAGGATGTACTCGAGGTACCGGCCGCCGCCTTTGTCCAAGGATCCTCTGAACTTGTCATCGGTGAACCGTCGCATGCCATAGGTGCGGTACTGAGCGTACAGCCGCTGCTGAGCATCGTCGGCGGGCCATGCCTCGGGCGGTTGCGACGGACACAGAAACACCCCCCCGGCGTCCATGAAGCCCAACTCGACCAGCCGCAACGAGAAGTAGCGGTCCATGACGCCGGACTGATACTCCCGATGGAAGATGTTGTCTTCGTGGTCGACCTGGTAGTTGGCGAAAGCAATGCCGATCTGCCTCTGGTTGCTCAGGCAGGCAACGGAACGGGCGGCCGCTCGTGCGCTCTTCAAGGCCGGCAGCAGGATCGCGATGAGCACGGCGATGATGGATATCACCACGAGAAGCTCGATCAGGGTAAAAGCGCGACGACTCCGACCCGATGATGCACGGTGACGCCCCGATGTACGTTGACTCATGGAATACCTCTCCATCTGGGAGGGTCGACACCCACAACGCGGTCAGTCGCGACGACGTTTCCACAGCAACAAGCTGCCGAAACCCAGGAGCGCCACGCTGCCCGGCTCGGGAACGGCAAGAAGCGCGTCCCGCGACAACGCGACGCTGGAATATCGAACTTCGTCGACCACCCCGGCCCAAGCCGCGCCGTTCCCGCCCGTGAACTGCGCCCCGATGGCGAAGCCGGTGCTCGACGGATCACGCACGGCCGACACCTCGATGCCCGTCTTCGTGGCGGGGGGAGACAGCGGGCCGTTGGCGGTCAGGTTCTGCAGATAGAAGGTCGCCGACCGTTCGGCGGCCGTCGCGGCGGTCAGGTCGACGGCGACCGCCAGGTAGTAGTCGGTGTTCAGGTCGAGGGCGAAGCCGGAGGCGACGGTAACCGTGCTGTTCGCGGCGTTGCGGAGGATCAGGTTGACTTCTCCGGCGGCACCAAGCTGGATGGCATAGGTCGAGTTGGTGCCGTTCCACCGCCCCGCGAGGAAGCCGCTGGCGGTGCGTGACGTGACGTTGACCATCGCCTCGATCGTGAAGGCGTTGGAGGCAAAGTCGGCGTGGTACGCCGCCGCCAGATAGCTGCTGTCGCTCGCGCTGCGCTGCATCGCCAAGCCGTTGCTGTCGCCGGTCTGCGGGATGGGATCAAGGAAGCTCGCGCCGGGTCCGCTCGCCGGAAGAACGTACGACGTCGCGGCCCCACTCGCCAGGTGATGGCCGTTGCCGCTCGAATCCGTCAGGAAGTTGCCTTCCTCGAACCGCCAGTAGGCGACGGTGTCCGCGTCTGCCGTTGCAAGGGGGAGCATCGCCCCACCGGCGATGATCAGCGGGGCCACGAACGTGCGGTTGAACAAGCTCACTGCATTCCCTCTCGGATAGAGAACTGATTCACGAGAACTCGAAAAGACCAATGGTTAAGATAAACCAATGCCTGCGCCCCACAAGAAGACAATCGAGGCAAATGCTTCCTCTGTGGCGCAAGGCCCGGGCACGATCTACAACCACCCGCCCAACCCGCGACGCTTCCGCCTCGCCTCCAGTTCGCCGGAACATTGCATCGCCTCCTTCCTGGAGGTCGAGGCCTGCTATGACCGTCACAGCTACCCCCATCAGCACCGGACCTGGCAGATTCTGGTGATCGTCGAGGGCGGCCTGACGATGCACGTGGGGGACGATCGGTGGGAGCTGCTCCCCGGCAACGCCCTCGTCCTGCCGCCGGAACTGGAACACCGCGCTGGCCCCGTCGGCACCACCCCCCGCGTCGTCTTCCTGGACATTCATCTCATCGACGGCGTCAACCCGAGCGTCGATTGGGCCCTGCGCGCGATCGACCGGGTTCGGCCCAAGGCGCTCGACCACGTCGAGTTCCTGGCCATCACCGACCGGTTCCGAAGGGCGGCCCGCTTCCGCCACGGCGAGCCGATCGGCGTCATCACCATGATGTCCGCCCTCTGGTTGCTCCTCGGCC
>CAZKRE010000107.1:0-3535 GCA_964555075.1 uncultured Phycisphaeraceae bacterium | reverse complement strand
GGCGAGCCGATCGGCGTCATCACCATGATGTCCGCCCTCTGGTTGCTCCTCGGCCAGTTGTGCCCGCACGCCACCCCGGACCCGGACCTGCCCGAGGGTGAGCCCGCGGACGATCCGCGCGTCCGCGTGGCGGACTCCATCCTTCACGCCCAACTCGGCCACACCCTGGATATCCGACGGCTGGGCGAACAGGTCAATCTCTCGCCCAGCCAGTTAACCCGCCTCTTCCGCCAGACGTTTGGCCTGGCGCCCGCCCAGCGGCTGCGCCAGATCCGCATCGACGCCGCGCGGCAGATGCTGCAATCCTCGACCCTCTCGGTGAAGGAGGTTGCCCACGCCTGCGGGTTCGCCAACGCCAACCACTTTTCCCGGGTGTTCCACGAAGACGTCGGCCTGACACCGACGCAGTTGCGCAATCGGGGCTGAAAACGTGTGGGAGAAGGGGTGCCATGCCTTCGCCCCGCGTCCTCCGGGCGCGGGCAAGCGGTGCGGGCGTCCGGGGACGTTCGGCACGGCTTGGTCTCGTTGCACGAGACGCAAGCCGTGGCACCCCCGTCGGCGTTGGCGACGGGCCGACCGCGAGCGCGGGGGAAAAGGCAACGCCGGTATACTCCCCGCCGATGCAGGGGAAAGCGATGGCGGACACGGCAACCCAAGACGGCACGATCGACACGCTGACGGCGCCCGTCCGCGGCGTCGAGGCGTTTCTGCTCGATTTCCTCCGCACCCGGCCGCTGCCGGCGAACCTGCGCGACGCCATCGAGTACGCCCTCTTCGGGCCCGGCAAGCGGATGCGGCCGATCCTGACGCTCTGGAGCTGCGCCGCGGTCGGCGGCGAACCCGAAGCCGCCCACCCCCCCGCCGCGGCGATCGAGCTGGTCCACGCCTTCTCGCTCGTCCACGACGACCTGCCCGCGATGGACGACGACGACCTCCGCCGCGGCCGGCCCACGCTCCACAAGCACACCAGCGACGCGATGGCGATCCTCGCGGGCGACGGGATGTCGATGCTCGCGGTCGAGCTGCTGCTGGCCCGGGTCGAGCCTGCCGATCGGGCGTGCGAGCTCGTCCGTGAGCTGGCGGTCGCGACGAACGACATGATCGCCGGGCAGGTGTACGACACGCTGCCCGACTGGGACGACGCCGTCGCGCCGATGGACCGGCTGCGGACGATCCACCGCCACAAGACCGGCGCGCTGCTCCGCGCCGCCTGCCGCATGGGCGCGATCAGCGGCGGCGCCTCCGCGGGCCAGCTCGACGCCATCACCCGCTACGCCGAGGCGATCGGCCTGATGTTCCAGGTCGTCGACGACCTGCTCGACGTCACCGAGAGCACCGAGCAACTGGGCAAAACGGCCGGCAAGGACGTCGCTCAGGCGAAGCTGACCTACCCCGCCCTGATCGGCATCGACGCGACGCGGCGGGAGGTCGAGCGGCTGCGGGGCGAGGCCCTGGACGCCCTCTCGACCCTCGGCCAGCCCGCCGAGCCGCTGCGGCGGCTGTGCGATTACATGGCCTCCCGGCGGAAGTAGCCCCCGGCTCCCCCGGGAGCACGCCTTCTCCCCCGCCCGGCCCCCGGCCCCCCGGCCCCCGCCCCGCCAACATCGCCGCCGCTCGACGCGTGGCGGCGGCGGTTTGTAAGCTGGAGGCGTTCCCTTGAATCATGTGCCCGTAGGAGAGTCTCCGATGTCCCAGGTCGATCGTTCCACGCCCGCGGATCGCGTCGAGTCGTTGCAGCACGAAGTGCGCCAGTTCGCCCCCCCGCCCGCGTTCGCCGAGCGGGCCCACATCCGCAGCCCGGAGCAGTACGAAGCGCTCTACCGCGAGTCGATCGAGAACCCCGACAAGTTCTGGGCCGAGGCCGCCAGCGACCTGCACTGGTTCAAGAAGTGGGACCGCGTCCTCGAGTGGAACCTCCCGGACGCCAAGTGGTTCGTCGGCGCCACCACCAACGTCTGCTACAACTGCGTCGACCGCCAGGTCGAGGCCGGCCACGGCGACCAGCGCGCGATCGTCTGGGAAGGCGAGCCGATGCCGGGTGGGAAGCCCGTCGTCCGCACCCTCACCTACGCGGACCTGCTCGAGCAGACCTCCCGCCTCGGCAACGCCCTCAAGGCCCTGGGCGTGAAGAAGGGTGACATCGTCACCATCTACATGCCCATGGTCCCCGAGGCCGCCGTCGCCATGCTCGCCTGCGCCCGCATCGGCGCCGCCCACTCCGTCATCTTCGGCGGCTTCTCCGCCTCCGCCATCAAGGACCGCGTCGAGGACGCCAAGAGCAAGGTCATCATCACCGCCGACGGCGGCTGGCGCCGCGGCAAGATGGTCCCCCTCAAGGACACCGTCGACGAGGCCCTCAAGACCACCCAGGGCATCGAACACGTCGTCGTCCTCAAGCACGGCGGCAACGACGTCCAGATGACCCCCGGCCGCGACCAGTGGTGGTCCGACCTCACCGCCAACGCCTCGTCCGGGGGCGATTGCCCCTGCGAGGAGATGGACTCCGAAGACCTGCTCTTCATCCTCTACACCTCGGGCTCCACCGGCAAGCCCAAGGGCATCATGCACACCACCGGCGGGTACATGGTCTACGCGTACCTGACCAGCAAGTACGTCTTCGACCTGCATCCGGTGGAGGAAGGGGCCGAGGGGCAAGGGGCCAAGGGGCCCAGTGCAACAGCCACCGCGTCTTCCTCTTCTCCCTCGGCCCCCGGGCCCCTCGACCCCTCGGCCCCTTCCGATTTGTACTGGTGTACCGCCGACGTCGGCTGGGTCACCGGCCACTCCTACATCCTCTACGGCATCCTCCCCAACCGCGTCCCCACCCTCATGTACGAGGGCGCGCCCAACTTCCCCGCCGAGGACCGCTTCTGGGACATCATCGACCGCCACAAGGTCACCCACTTCTACACCGCCCCCACCGCCATCCGCGCTTTCATGAAGTGGGGCGATGCGCACCCCGCCAAGCACGACCTCTCCTCCCTCAAGCTCCTCGGCTCCGTCGGCGAACCCATCAACCCCGAAGCCTGGATGTGGTACCACGAGCACATCGGCGGCGAGCGGTGCCCCATCGTCGACACCTGGTGGCAGACCGAGACCGGCGGCCACATGATCACCCCCCTCCCCGGCGCCCACACCGCCACCCCCGGCTCCTGCTCCCGACCGTTCTTCGGCATCGACGTCGCCATCGTCGACGAGGACGGCAACGAGCAGCCCACCAACGCGGGCGGGTTCCTCGTCATCAAGAAGCCCTGGCCCGCCATGCTCCGCGGCATCGCCGGCGACCGCGACCGCTTCATCAAGACCTACTGGAGCGAGATCAAGGGCGTCTACTTCGCCGGCGACGGCGCCCGCCGCGATGAGAACGGCAACTTCTGGGTCATGGGCCGCGTCGACGACGTCATCAACGTCTCCGGCCACCGCCTCGGCACCGCCGAGGTCGAGTCCGCCCTCGTCTCCCACCCCGCCGTCGCCGAGGCCGCCGTCGTCGGCATCCCCCACGACATCAAGGGCACCGGCATCGCCGCCTTCGTCA
>CAZKRE010000106.1:0-11806 GCA_964555075.1 uncultured Phycisphaeraceae bacterium | reverse complement strand
CCCCGGACGCGGGTCGGCCGGAGACGCGGCCGTGAGCGCGGGCGAGCGGGCGGCCGCCCCGCGCGTCGAGGACGTGCCGGCCCACGCCTACTGGCACACGATCGCCATCACGCCCGGGGACATCGACGAGCAGGGGCACGTCAACAACGCGGTGTACGTGCGGTGGATGGACCGCGCGGCCGTGGAGCACTCCGCGGCGCTGGGCTGGGGCTGGAGCGACTACGCCCGGATCGGGGCGGCGTTCGTCGTCCGGCGGCACGAGATCGACTACCTCCACCCCGCACTGCTCGCGGACGGGGAGGTCCTCGCCGCGACCTGGCCGACGGTGATGGCGAGGGCGACCGCGGAGCGGCGGCACCTGATCGTCCGCCGCGCCGACCGCCGCCCGCTCGTCCGAGCCGTCACCCGGTGGGCGTTCGTCGACGTCGTGACCGGCCGGCCGGTGCGGATCCCGCGCGAGGTCTCGGACGCGTTCCCTTCGCTCGCGCAGCGGTAGCGCGTCCGCCCCCGCGGCGGCGAGCGGCTCCCCTTGCGCATTCCTCACACACCCGTAACCGTCCGCTCAAGAGGCTGGCGTACCTTCCCCCCATTGGCTGGCCGGGAATATCGTTCCCCTTTTCAGGAGATGGTCCATGGTGGGTAAGTCAGGTCAAGCGATCGTGGCGGCCGCGTTGTGCGGCACGGCGATCCCGGCGTTCGCGGAGTCGAACGCCGACGTGCGGGCCGAACTCGCGGCGCTGCGGGAAGAGATCGCGCAGATGAGGTCGTCGCGGGACGCGACGTGGCTCGACGAGCGGCGCGCGGCGGAGGTGAAGGCGCTGGTCCACGAGGTCCTCGCCGACGCGGATACCCGGGCGACGCTGCTCCAGGAGGGGCTGTCGGCGGGGTACGACAAGAAGTTCTTCCTCCAATCGAACGACGGCTCGTTCCGGATGAACATCGAAGGGCAGGTCCAGATGCGGTACATCATCAACAACCAGAGCGACCGCGACGGCGCCCCCGGCGAGAGCGACGACACCGTCAACGGCTTCGAGCTCCGCCGCACCAAGGTGGGCTTCAACGGCCACGTCGGCAGCCCGCGGATCGGGTACGACATCGTCCTCGCCGCGGACCGCAACGGCGGCGACGTCCTCGTCGAAGACGCGGTGCTCAGCTACGAGCTCAGCGACCGCTTCAAGGTCCTCGGCGGCCGGTTCAAGCTGCCGTTCGCCCGGCAGGAGCTCATCAGCTCGAAGCGGCAGTTGGCGGTCGACCGTTCGAGCGTGCTGGAGTACTTCACGGTCAACCGCGCCGAGCAGCTCCAGCTCCAGTACAGCGGCGACGCGTTCAAGGTCATGGCCTCGTTCAGCGACGGCGCGAACACCGGCTTCGACGACTTCGCGGAGGACACCGCGGAGTACGCGCTGACCGGCCGGGTCGACGTGAAGCTCGCGGGCGACTGGAAGCAGGCTTCGGACCTGGCCGCCTACGAGGACGAGTTCGCCGCGTTCATGGGCGGTGCGTTCCACTACGAGCAGTCGGACGAGGGAGCGACGGGCGTCGACAGCGACTACTGGGTCGCGACGGTGGATGCGCTCGTGAAGTCGGGCCCGGTGTCGGGTCAGGCCGCGGTGTTCTACGCCGACGGGGACGGAGACGCCGGCGGCCCGGACGACGCCTGGGGCGCGTTCGTGGAGGCGGGCTACAGCCTCAACAAGCAGTGGCAGCCGTTCGCCCGGTGGGAGTACCTCGACGTCGACGGGCTGGACAACGAGGTGCAGATCGCGACCGTCGGCGTGAACTACCACCTCCGCGGCCACGCCGCGAAGTTCACCCTCGACGCCGCGTGGAAGTACGCCGGGGACAACCCCGCGACCCTCGGCACGCTCAACGGCGGCGAGTTCAGCGACGGCCTCGGCTGGGCGGGCGGCGTGAACGACGACGAGGACCAGGTCACCGTCCGCGGCCAGTTCCAGCTTCTGTTCTGACCCTGGACCGCCCCGGCGCCTGCCAGCGGGGGACGGCGCCGGGTCAGATGGGCGGCCCCGGGATCGGTCCTGGGGTCGCCCTTTTCCTTTACGCTGGTGGAGCCGAATCCGTTGATCCTCCCCCCTTTGCGGCGCCAGAGCCGGTCCTGCGAGACCACCATGAGCGAGGACGCCTCCATCCTCATCGTTGAAGACGAGCAGGATCTGCTCGAGCTGCTGCGTTACAACCTCGACCGCGAGGGCTACCGCGTGAGCACCGCCGCCCGTGGCGAAGATGCGCTTCGTCAGGTGCGCGCGGAACCGCCGGACCTGATCCTGCTGGACATCATGCTTCCCGAGATGGACGGCCTCGAGGTCTGCCGTACGCTCAAGAGCCGACCGGCGACGGCGGGGGTGTCCGTCATCATGCTCACCGCCAAGGGGGAGGAGGCGGACGTGGTCCGCGGGCTTCAGCTCGGGGCCGACGACTACGTGACCAAGCCGTTCTCCCCGCGCGTGCTGCTGGCGCGGATCAAGGCCGTGCTCCGGCGCAGGGACGCCGAGACGAAGCCCGATGACGGGAACGTCATCGCCGCGGGGGGGATCTCGATCGATCGGGAGCGGCACGAGGTCGTCGCGGGCGGAGCGACGGTCGACCTGACGGCAACGGAGTTCAAGCTGCTCACGGTGCTCGCGTCCCGCCCGGGCCGCGTCTTCACGCGGCAGCAGATCATCGAGAGCATCCACGACGGGTTCGCCGCGGTGACCGATCGCTCCGTGGATGTGCAGGTGGTGGCGCTGCGGAAGAAGCTCGGCGATGCGGGAGACGCCATCGAAACGGTCCGCGGCGTCGGGTACCGCTTCCGCGACGCCTGAGTCGGCCGGGGTCTCCCGCGTGCCCCCGTGGCCGTGCCCCTGCCCTTCGCCTTCCCCTTCCGCCGTAGGATCGGTCGCACCTTGCCGGTAATCGCGCTGCCCATCCCGTCCGTCGCTGGCCCGGCCGAGGGCGCGCTGCTCGCGCTCGTGGTGGCGCTGGCGATCCTCTGCCTGGTGCTGCTCTACCTGTTCGGGACGATGGCGCGGGCGGTCCAGAAGGTGCGGCACGCGGCGGTGCGGCTCGCGCAGGGGGACCTGTCTCAGACCGTCTCCGTCCGCGGGCCGCTGCCGATCGAACACCTCGCGGAATCGCTCAACCAGATGGCGGGCCAGCTCGACGAGCGGCTCTCCGCGGTCGCCCGCCAGCGCAACGAGCTCGAGGCGGTCCTCTCCGCCATGGCCGAGGGCATCCTCGTGCTCGACCGGGAGGATCGGCTGATCCGCCTGAACCGGGCCGCCGCCGAGATGCTGGGCCTCGACCAGCGGGCGGTGGTCGGGCGGCGGCTTCAGGAGTCGCTGCGGAACCTCGCGGTCCGGGACCTGGTCGCGCAGACCCACGCCGAGGACCGCTCGGTCCGGGGCGAAGCGACGGTTCACGGCATCGTCCCCTCCGCCCGCGGCGGGCCGCGGGAGGACCGCCTGCTCGAGTTGCAGTCGGCGATCGTCCGCGAACCCGACGGCGAGCGGCGCGGCATCGTGATCGTTCTCCACGACGTGACCCACCTCCGCCGGCTCGAGTCGGTCCGCCGCGACTTCGTCGCCAATGTCTCCCACGAGATCAAGACGCCCATCAGCGCGGTCCGCGCCGCCGTCGAAACCCTGCTCGACGACCGCGGCCACACCCCGGAGGACACGCGGCGGTTCCTCGACATCGTCTTCCGCCAGGCGAACCGGCTCGACGCGATCGTCAACGACCTGCTCTCCCTCGCCCGGATCGAGCAGGAGACCGGCCGCATCGCCGCCGAACTCGTGCCTGCGGCCGTGGCCCCCGTGATCCGCGCGGCCTGCGAGACCTGCCAGAGCAAGGCCGACGCGCAGGGGATCACCGTCCACGTCGCCGGCGACCCCTCGGTGCAGGCGAGGATCGACGCCCCGCTGCTCGAGCAGGCGATCGTCAACCTCGTGGACAACGCGGTGAAGTACAGCCCGCCGAACACCCACGTGCGCGTGAGCGCGGAGTCGCGGGAAGGCGAGGTGGTGATCGCCGTGACGGATCAGGGCCGGGGCATCGAAGCCGAGCACCTGCCCCGCGTCTTCGAGCGGTTCTACCGCACGGACAAGGCCCGCTCCCGCGCGATCGGCGGCACGGGGCTGGGCCTCTCCATCGTCAAGCACGTGGCCGAGGCCCACGAGGGGCAGGTGAGTGTCGAGTCGGCCCCCGGGCGCGGCTCGACCTTTCGGATCCACCTGCCCGCCCTCGCGGCGTCCACGCCTCGCTGACGCCCCGCCAACGCCACGCGCTCACGCCAGGTCACCCGACGCCACCACCTCCACCCCCGCCGCCCGCATCTCCCCGATCGCTTGAGTCGTGTCGTTCGGCCGCAGGTTCACCCCCCGCGTCCCGTCCTCGATCAGCAGGGTGCGGTAGCCGAGCTGCCGGGCGTCGAGGGCGGTGAACTTCACGCAGTAATCCGCCGCCAGGCCCAGGAGGTAAACGGTCTCCACGCGCTGGCCCCGGAGGTACTCATCGAGGCCCGTGGCCTTGCGGCGCCCGTTGTCGAAGAAGCCGGAGTAGCTGTCGATCTCGCGGTCGGCGCCCTTCCGCACGACGTGCGCGACCCGCGACACGTCCACCGCCCGGACGAGCTCGCTCCCCGGGGTGCCCCGCACGCAGTGGTCCGGCCAGAGCACCTGCGGCAGCCCCGCCAGGTCGATCACCTCGCCCACGCTGCGCCCCGGGTGCTGGCTCGCGAAGCTGCGGTGGTCCGGGGGGTGCCAGTCCTGTGTCGCCACGACCAGGTCGAACCGCGGCATCACCGCGGCCGCGATCGGCACGACCTCGTCCCCCCGCGGCACCGCCAGCGCGCCGCCGGGCAGGAAATCGTTCTGAAGGTCGATCAACAGGAGCGCTTCGGTGGGCATGATTGGCTTCCTCGGTCGCACCGGTTACCTTACGGGGCTTACGTCCCGACGGACATGGAAAGGACCGCGATGAAGCAGCGTATCCTCCTCACGACCCTGGCCCTGATCCTGACCCTCGGCGTCGCGCTCGCCGCGAAGCGATACCCCTCACCACCCGCCATGCAAATCGACACCAGCAAGACCTACACCGCCACGATCTCCACCGAGAAGGGGGACATCGTCCTCGAGCTCTTCGCCAAGGAGGCCCCCAAGACGGTCAACAACTTCGTCTTCCTCTCCCGCGACAAGTTCTACGACGGCGTGACCTTCCACCGCGTCATCAAGGACTTCATGATCCAGGGTGGCGACCCGACCGGCACCGGCACGGGCGGCCCCGGCTACAAGTTCGAGGACGAGGTCGACCCGAAGCAGAACCCCCACCGCTTCGACGCCCCGGGCGTCCTCGCGATGGCGAACGCCGGGCCCAACACCAACGGCTCGCAGTTCTTCATCACCCACGTGCCCACGCCCCACCTCAACGGCAAGCACACCATCTTCGGCCGGGTGACGAAGGGACAGGACGTCGTCGACAAGATCGCCCGCGGCGACAAGATGACGACCGTGACCATCGAAGAGAAGTAACCGCCCCACCGGGCGTCGACCATTGCGAAGCCCCGCACGCCCGTGCGGGGCTTCTTTCGTTACTGCCCCCTGGCCTCGAGGATCAGCCGCGTCTTCCGGTCGTGCAACGCCTCGGAGAGGCCCGCGGGGTACTCGTGCGGGTTGAGCAGCCGGCGGATCGTCGGGTGCAACCCCGCCAGTTCCCGCTGGGCGCGATCACGGGACGCGTCGAGCGCCGGGACGTCGTACACCACGTCGCCCGCCCGCATCACCGGCACGAGCAGGTCTTCGTGCGCCGCGTCCGGCGGGAACGTCTTCCGCCTCGTCGCGTCCACCGGGTCGACGATCGTCGGCTCCGTGTCGGTCCCGTCGAGCTCGTCGTAGATCATGTCGCCCAGGAGCCGGCCGCCCCGCCGGAACCGCCGCACCTGCAGCACGCCCGGGTTGGACACCTTCACCGCCTGCTCGGAGAGCTTCACCCGCGGCCGCCACTCCCCGCCCGCCTCGCGGATCGACGAGAGCTTGAAGACGCCCCCGAGCGCCGCGTCGGGGTGGCCCGTCACGAGCCGGGTGCCGACGCCCCAGACGGCGATCGTCGCGCCCTGGGCCTTGAGGCTCTCGATCACGTGCTCATCGATCTCGTTGCTCGCCACGATCGCCGCGTCGTGCAGCCCCGCTTCGTCGAGGATCTTCCGCGCCCCGATGCTCAGGTAGGCGAGGTCGCCCGAGTCGAGGCGGATCCCCGCGAGCCGGTGGCCCCGCTCACGGAGCCGCTGCCCCACCGCCGCAGCCCGGCGGACGCCTTCGAGGGTGTCGTAGGTGTCGACGAGGAAGACGCAGTTGTTCGGCATGGCGCGCGCGTAGGCCTCGAACGCCTCGGCCTCGTCGCCGAACGCCATGACCCAACTGTGCGCGTGCGTGCCCTTGACGGGGATGCCGTACAGCCGGCCGGCGAGCACGTTGCTCGTCGCCGCCGCCCCGCCGACGTAGGCCGCCCGCGCCGCGGCGAGGGCGCCGTCGATCCCCTGCGCCCGCCGCAGCCCGAACTCGAGCACCGGCTCGCCCCGCGCCGCGCCGCACACCCGTGCCGCCTTCGTCGCGATGAGCGTCTGGAAGTTGATGATCGCCAGCAGCGGCGTCTCCAGCAGGTGCCCGTCGATGATCGGCCCCCGCACGCGAACCAGCGGCTCGTGCGGGAACGCCACCGTGCCCTCCGGCATGGCGTCCACGTCACACGCCAGCCGGTAACCCGCGAGGAACTCGAGGAACGCAGGCTCGAAGAGCGGCCCGCCGTCGTCCGCCGTCAACGTGCCGAGGTAGGCGGTGTCCTCCGGCGTGAACCTCAGGTTCCGCAGGTAGTCGACCGCGTCCGCGAGCCCCGCGGCGATGCAGTAGCCCCCCTCGAACGGGAGCTTGCGGAAGGTCAGGTGAAACACCGCCTCCCGATCGAGCCGGCCGAGCTTCCAGTGGCCGTACACCATCGTGAGCTGGTACAGGTCGGTCAGCAGCGCGAGGCTCGGCCGATACAGCGTGGAAGGCGTGGCGGTCATGCCCGATCGTAGCATCGAGGCGGACGCGGGCTCAGCGACGCAACCCTACAGGAGCCCCGCCGCCCGAGCGGCGCCGACGCCCGCGAAAACCTTCGCGTCCACCCTCACACCCGCCCCCTCCCGCTCCCGCAACCACCCGAGCAGGCCGTCGAGCGGCGCGAGATGCACGGCGATGTCCTCGTCCGTCCCCGCCTCGCCACCGCCCTCACCCACGCGCTCGAGCCCGTCCGCGAAGAAGAGCGTCACCGCCTCGTCCGTCATCCCCGCGGAGGAGAGCCCCGTGAACAGCTCCACCCACCGCCCCGCCCGGTAGCCGGTCTCCTCCTCGAGTTCGCGTTCCGCCGCACGCTGGAGCGCCTCCCCCGCGCTGCCGTCGGTATCGCCCGCCAGCCCCGCCGGGATCTCGACCACCCGCGCCGCCACCGCGTCCCGCCACTGCTCCACCAGCACCAGCTCGCGTGCCGGCGTCACCGCGACGATCCCGACCACCCCGGACGCCTTCGTCCGCTGCACGAACTCCCACGTCCCCCGCCGCACCACCCGCAGGAACCGGCCTTCCCAGACCGTCTCGATCGGCTTCTGGCTCGCTTGCATCGCCAGAGTCTATCCCCGGTACCATCCGCCGCATGGACTGGTCCTTTGCGCTGCAGTCAACCATGGGCCTGCTGGCGGTGCTGAACCCCTTCGGGGGCGTGCCGCTGTTCCTGGCGCTCACCGAGGGCCGCGACCACCTGCAGCGCCGCCGGCTGGCCGTCACCACCGCCACCGCCGTCGCCGTGACCCTCCTGTCCTTCATGCTCGTGGGCCTGCCGCTGCTGGGGTTCTTCGGCGTGGGCCTGCCCGCCTTCCAGGTCGGCGGCGGGATCCTGCTCATGGGCGTCGCCATCCCCCTGCTCCACGGCAAGGTCAGCGGGTCCAAGATCACCGACGAGGAAGCGGCCGAGTCCGCCGAGTTCCGCTCCGTCGGCGTCGTCCCCCTCGCCATCCCCCTGCTCTCGGGCCCGGGCACCATCTCGACCGTGATCATGATGTCCGCCAACGCCGGCACCCTCGATCGGCAGGTGCTGCTGGGGCTCGCGATCCTCGTCGTCGCGACCGTCGTCTTCGCCGTCCTCCTCACCGCGGCCCAGCTCCAGGGCTACCTCGGCCGGGTCGGCATCGCCATCATCGGCCGCGTCATGGGCCTGATCCTCGCGGCCCTCGCCGTCGAGTTCATGGCCAAGGGCCTGCTGACACTCTTCCCGGGCCTCGGCGCCGCGATGCCCGGCTAGGCGAGCCCCGCGTTGCGGTTGACCCTCACCCCCCGGTTTCGCGGGAGCGCCGCGGGCGCCCCTCACGTCATGAGGCCCGTCGCCTTCCGCAGCGCCCGCACCTCGCGCGCCTCCAGCGGCCGCCACTCCCCGATCGCCAGCCCCTTGAGCCGCACCGGCCCGATGGCGACCCGCTTCAACCGGCGCACCTTGAACCCCGTCCGCGCCAGCACCCGGCGGATCTCCCGGTTCTGCCCCTCCTTCAGCGTGATCGAGAGCGTCGTGCGGTCGCCCCGCGAGCGATCGACCTCGTGGTTGAGGATGCGGACGCTCTCGACCGCCGCGCGCTTCGCCGCCCGCTTCTGCTCGCGCACGCTGCCCCGCGTGGCGGCGCCCCCGGCCGGATTCCGCCGCACCACCCGCTGATCCGCGAGGAAGACGCCCTTCTTCATCTTCTCCAGGTCCGCCTCGGTCACCTTCCCCTTCACCGACACCTGGTACTGCTTGGGCACCTCGTAGCTCGGGTGCGTCAGCCGGTTCGCCAGTTCGCCGTCGTCCGTGAGCAGCATCAGCCCGGTGGACTCCGCGTCGAGCCGACCGACCGGGAACAGCCGCGGCCGGGCCGGGTGGTCGACGAGGTCCAGGACGTGCCTCCGCCCCTCGGGGTCGTCGGTCGTCGAGATCGTGTGCCGCGGCTTGTAGAGCATCACGTAGGTGTGGCGGACGTCGCCACGCTTGGTCCGCGACGCCCCCGCGACCCGCCGGGCATCGACCTCGATCACATCCTGCTGCGGATCGACCCACGCGGGAAGCTTCGTCACGAACTCCCCGTTCACGCTCACGCGGCCGTCGAGGATCATCTGCTCGCAGTCCCGGCGGGACGCCACGCCCAGCTCCGCCAGCGCTTTCTGCAGGCGGACGCCGCGCGAGGCATCCTTCAACGACTCGGGCGTGTGCGGGCGGGGCGGGCTGCCCCGCTTCTTCTTGATGGTGCGGACCGGCTTCTTTTTCATGGCTCAATCGCCGTCGCCGGCGTCGTGTATCCCGTCCCCAGCTCGTGCATGCGGATCATAGCGCGTTCATCGATCAACCAGATCGCCGCCAGAGCGATCAGCCCCAGCGCGAGAAACACGACCAGCCGCACCCGCATCGGCGACAATCCCGGCCGCGGATCATCCATCGCGCTCACTCCCGCCCCCGACCCCCGCACGCATCACCCGAACTCGTCCCCCCGGAACGTGCTCCCGAGGTACAGCTTCCGCACCTGTTCGTTGTTGATGATCTCCTTCGGCGTCCCCTGCGCGAAGACCTTGCCCTCGAAGATCACGTACGCCCGGTCCACGATCTCCAGCGTCCGCTGCACGTTGTGGTCCGTCACCAGCATCGCGATGTGGTTCTCCTCCCGCAGCCGGCGGATCTCCCGCTGCAGGTCCTCCACCGCCACCGGGTCCACGCCGCTGAACGGCTCGTCCAGCAGGATCAGGGACGGCTCGCTCACCAGCGCCCGCGCGATCTCCAGCTTCCGCTTCTCCCCGCCCGAACACAGCCGGGCCTGCTGCTTCCGCACCTTCGTCAGCGCGTACCGCTCCATCAGCTCCTCGGCCCGACGCTTCCGCTCGGTCCGGCTCAGCGGCCGGGTCTCGAGGATCGCCTGAAGGTTCTCCTCCACCGTCAGCCGCTGGAAGATGCTCGGCTCCTGCGACAGGTAGCCCATCCCCCGCTGCGCCCGCTGATACATCGGCAGCCGCGTCACGTCCTGCCCGTTGAACACGACCTGCCCCTCGTCCGGGCGGATCATGCCCACCGTCATGCGGAAGCTCGTCGTCTTCCCCGCCCCGTTGCGGCCGAGCAGGCCGACGATCTCCCCCTCCTCCACGTCGAAGGAGACGTGGTTGACGACGGTTCGACCCGAGTAGGTCTTGACCAGGTTGAGTGCTTTGAGGATGAACACGGGCGCGACAGCATACCGTTTCCCCCGGCCGCGCCGCGGGGCGGTTCCGTTATAATCCGCCGGATGGCACGCACGACGCACATCCCGCCGGTCGCCGTTAGCTGAGGGGTCGACCCCCGCCCGGCCAGCGCCGCCGGGCCCTCCGCCCCCCCGACCGCCGCTATCCTTCACCCCCCAAGGCCCGACCCACCGACCCGCCACGGGCGCGATCGCGTCCCGGCACGAGGCGCACCCGCCATGACCACGCCCAATCCCACCGCCGCCCCGCACGACCTCCCGCCGCAGTACCGCGCCGCGGACGTCGAGCCCCAGATCACCGAGAAGTGGAACGCCGCCAAGGCCTGGCACGCCGAGCCGGACCCGAGCGGCCGGCCGCGCCAGGAGATGACCGCGGGCGGCGGCTCCGAAGGCTCGGCCGCTTCAGCGGCCGTGAGCAAGGCCAAGCGCCCCTTCTCCATCGTCATCCCCCCGCCCAACGTCACCGCCGCCCTGCACATGGGCCACGCGCTCAACAACACCCTCCAGGACATCCTCACCCGCTACCACCGCATGCTCGGCGACAACGCCATGTGGATGCCCGGCACCGACCACGCCGGCATCGCGACGCAGGCGGTCGTCGAGAAACGCGTCCTCCAGGAAGAGGGCAAACGCCGCACCGACTTCGAGCGCGACGAGTTCGTCGGCAGGATCCAGAAGTGGAAGGACGAGTACGAGGGCACAATCCTCGGCCAGCTCAAGGCGATGGGCTGCTCGTGCGACTGGGACCGCACGCGGTTCACCATGGACGACGTCTGCGCCCGCGCGGTGCGCGAGGCGTTCTTCCAGCTCTTCAAGGACGGCCTCATCTACCGCGGCAAGCGGCTGGTGAACTGGGACCCGGTGACGCAGACCGCCCTCTCGAACGACGAAGTCGAGATGGAGGACGTGGACGGGCAGTTCTACTACCTGAAGTACCCGCTCATCGGTGAAACCGAGGGCGCGCCCGCCGAGACGATCACGGTGGCGACGACGCGGCCGGAGACGATGCTCGGCGACACCGCCGTCGCGGTGAACCCGAGGGACCCGGCCCGCGCCCACCTCATCGGCCGCAAGGTCCTGCTCCCCATCGTCAACCGCATCATCCCGATCATCGGCGACGAGTACGTGGTGATCCCGCACGCCGGTCCTGAGGGAGGCTCCGCGACCGAAGGGCCGGGTGACGCGAAGATCGACCCCAAGGCGCTGTACGCCTCCGGCTTCCTCAAGGTCACCCCCGCCCACGACCCGAACGACTGGGCGCTGGGTCAGAAGCACAACTTGGAAGTCATCAACGTGATGGCGCCCGACGCGTCGATCTCGCTCGACCACGGCTGGCCCGCGGAAGAAAACCCCCGCGACAACCCCGACCTCGCCCCGCTCGTCGGCCTGTCCCGCGAAGACGCACGCAAGGCGATCGTGCGGTGGTTCAAGGAGCACGACCTCTTCGAGGACGCGAAGCCCTACCGGCACGCGGTGGGCCACAGCTACCGCTCCCACGTGCCGATCGAGCCGTACCTGAGCGACCAGTGGTAC
>CAZKRE010000105.1:2224-11832 GCA_964555075.1 uncultured Phycisphaeraceae bacterium | reverse complement strand
GGGCACCTCGTTGCGCTGCTCACCATGTGCAAGGGCCTGACGATCGGCTACAACCGGGACCTGCAGGAGGACAAGCGGCACGTGTTCGCGGCGTACGACACGGTGAGCGACTGCCTGGAGATCGCGGCGGGGATCGTGCGGACCACGAAGTTCAACGAGGAGCGGATCAAGCAGGGCTTGGATCGTGGCTACCTCGATGCGACGTCGCTGGCGGAGTACCTGGTGACGAAGGGCGTGCCGTTCCGGACGAGCCATCAGGTGGTGGGGGCGCTGGTGCGGACGTGCAACGAGACGGGGAAGTACAAGCTGTCGCAGTTGAGCGTTGAGGAGATGAACGCGGTGGCGCGGCAAGCCACGGGCGCTGAGGTGCCCGAGCCGGTGGGGGAGGACGTGTACGAGTGGCTGGGGGCGGAGAACGTCGTGAAGCGGTATCAGACGTCGGGCAACGCGGGGGTGAGCGGTTTCAAGGAGCAGCTCGCGGCGTGGAAGGACCGTCTGAAAGGTTAGCCGCGGAGCTTGCTCCGCGCGGGGCGCGGGTTGTGCGGTGAGCGCTTAGGTTAAGAAGAGCGCGGGGCGAGCCCCGCGGCTAACGGCGGCGGCGGCGGAGGGGGGGAGGAGTTTGCGTCATGCTGGTGTTGACGGTGTTGCAGGGGCCGGACAAGGGTCGGCGGTTCGAGTTGCCGGACCACGAGCCGCAGATGATCGGGCGTTCGAGCGAGTCGCTGCCTTTGAACGACACGACGATTTCGCGTCGGCACGCGGAGATGACGCCGGAGGGGGACGGGCGGTGGTACCTGCGTGACCTGAACTCGGCGAACGGGACGTTCGTGAACGGGGTGCGGGTGACGGATCGGCGGGCGCTGCGGGCGGGGGACCAGATCCGGACGGGGTCGACGCTGATCGTGTTCGGGGAGGATGGCCCGCCGCGGGCGCGGCTGGGGCCGTCGCCGATCCGGGTGATGAAGAAGGGGGAGATCGACGTCAACGTCGAGCGGACGGCGGCGAGCAACGATGACTCGGTGATCATGGCGGTGCCGGAGCCGAGCGTGGCGGCGGAGGTGCAGCTCCGGGTGATCTACCAGTTGACGTCGCTGATCGGCTCGGTGATGGAGCGTCAGGAGCTGCTCGAGAAGGTGATGGACCTGATCTTCGAGCACTTCCAGGCGGACCGGGGGTTCATCCTGCTGGTGGACGACGTGGAGCAGAAGGAGCTGCCCCGGCCGACGGTGATCCGTCACCGTCCGATCGCGGGCGCCCCGCCGCGGAAGGGGAGCAACCCGATCGAGGTGTCGCGGACGATCGTGCGGTACGTGGTGCGCAAGGGGGTGGGGGTGCTGTCGAGCAACGCGATGAACGACCAGCGTTTCGCGACGGGGGACAGCGTGCAGAACTACGGGATCCGCAGCGTGCTGTGCGTGCCGATCAAGTTCAAGGACCGGATCTATGGCGTGATCCACCTGGACTCGCAGATCGCGAACTACACGTACACGGACGACCAGTTGCTGCTGCTGACGGCGATCGGGGTGCAGACGGGGCTGGCGCTGAACAACATGCGGCAGTACGAGCAGCGGCTGCGGGCGGAGCGTCTGGCGGCGGTGGGTCAGACGGTGGCGTCGCTGTCGCACTCGATCAAGAACATCCTGCAGGGGCTGCGCGGGGGCGCGGAGGTGGTGGAGCTGGGGCTGCGGAAGGACAACCAGAACGTGATGAAGAACGGGTGGCAGATCGTCGCCCGGAACCTGGACCGGATTTATGAGTTGACGATGAACATGCTGGCGTACTCGAAGCAGCGGACGCCGGAGTTCGAGATGACGAACGTGGGGCCGCTGCTGGCGGAGGTCTGTGCGCTGGTTCAGAAGCAGTATGACGACAAGAAGGTGGCGTTGATCCAGGACTACGCGCAGGACCTGCCGCCGGTGCCGCTGGACGCGGGGGGGGTGCATCAGGCGGTGCTGAACCTGCTGAACAACTCGCTGGACGCGGTGGAGCCGGAGGCGGGGGTGGTGACGCTGCGTTGCACGTACGACGAGGTGGAGCAGCGGGTGCGGCTGCGTGTGAGCGACAACGGGGAGGGGATCCCGAACCAGATCCGCAAGCGGCTGTTCGAGCCGTTCCACTCGACGAAGGGGCTGCGGGGGACGGGGCTGGGGCTGGTGGTGACGAAGAAGATCGTGGACGAGCACGGGGGGACGATCGACGTGGAGACGCGGCGGGGGGAGGGGACGGTGTTCACGCTGAACCTGCCGACGAACGTGGGGGAGGCGCCGGCGAGCGCGGAGACGCACGGGGCGTGAGGGGTCGGGCCCGGGCTTCGTTCGCAGGCCGCGGGGCGTCAGCGTGCGGGCGCGGGTTCGAACCAGACGTTGTGGGTCTTGCCCGGCTCGTCGCGGAGGAGGGCGGCGAGGTCGTCGCGTGTGGTGCGTTGCCGCTTGCGGGTCTTCACGAGGTGGAGGCGGTAGGGGTGCTTGTGGAGGAGGAAGTCGACGAGTTCGATGCCGTCGTAGCCGAACGCGCGGGAGGTCACGGTCTTCAGTTCCGCGATGATGTGCGGCGCGTGGTGGCCGGGGGAGTAGGGGGGGAGCAGCTTTTCGCAGCCGCGGAGTGCGGGCAGCTCGGCGCCCTCGACGTCGAGCTTGATCAGCCGCACGGGGGGCGGGGCGACGTCCTCGATGCGGGTGGTCTCGATGGTGAACTCGCGCGCGACCGGCTTGTCCGCCCGCCGGCCCATGGAGACGCCTTCGCTGGTGTCGTTCTCGAACTCGTAGAGCGTCTTCGTGCCGGACGTCTCCCAGACGCCCTTCTCGGTGAGGACGACGTGGGTGATGCGGTTGAGTGCGAGGTGGGTGCGGACGCGTTGGGCCATCGCGGCCTGGGGCTCGAAGGCGTAGACGCGGCCGGCGGGGCCGACGAGGGTGGCGCCGATGAGGGTGAGGATGCCCAGGTTCGCGCCGCCGTCGATGAACGTGTCGCCCGGTTGGAGGACCTTGCGCATGATCTCGACGACGACGGGCTCGTAGGCGTTGAGGGCGACGTTGCGTTCGTAGTCGCTGGTCGGGTCGAGCTCCAGCGTCAGCCCGCCGAACACGCCGTCGACGCGCACGGTCCCGCCTCCGTCGGCGGCGCGGGGGAGGAACCGGGCCGCGCGCTTCGCGAGCGACGCCTTGTGCTGGTGCCACGGGCAGGCGCGGTTGTGCCACTGAACCAGTCGGACGATCGGGGACATAGACGGGGCATGGTAGCGGGGGAGGCGCTGCGGCTCCCTCTCCGGCGGGAGAGGGGGCTATGCTGCGGCGCGTGAACACTTCGCCCGACATGCTCTACCTCGGCCGGAGCCGGCTGCACCGATCGCGGGCCAACCTGCTGCAGACGTTGCGCACGGTCGCGGCGCTCGAGGGCATCGGCGTCCGCGTGCGGGTCCACCTCCCGCCCTGGCCCCGGGGCACGCGGCCGGCGGAGGTGCTCCAGACGCTGGGGATCGATCGCGAGCTCGACCTCCGCGCGTCGCATCTGCTCCACCCGAGGCTGCATTACTGGCCGTTCATCCGGCTGCACGCCCGGCGCCTCCGCGGGGCCCGCGTCGTCTACACCCGCGTGCCCGAGATCAGCGCCGCGCTTGCCGGCGCCGGGGTCCGCCACCACCTCGAGGTGCACGAGTTCCAGAAGCTCGAGGGTTCGCCGCTGCTCGACCGCCTGCTGCGGGCGCACGGGGAGGGGGCGTTGGCGACGCTGCTGCCGATCAGCGGCGGCGCGGCCGCGAAGCTGATCGCCGCCGGCGCGGACCCGCGGCGGGTGGTCGTGGCGCCGTCGGGGGTGGACGTGGAGCGGTTCGCGTCGGCGGCGGCGTTCGACCCGGCGCGGCTGGATCGGCCGCGGGTGGTGTGCCTCGGGCGGATGAGCCGGGACCGCGGCCTGGCGGTGTTTCAGGCCGCCGCCGCCGCGGGGTGCGAGGTGACGCTGGTGGGTGACCAGGAGGCGTTCGTGCGGGAGGACCCGCGGCTTCGGGTCGAGCCGTTCGTCCCGCCGCGCGAGGCGCCGCGGTGGTACGGCCGGTGCGACGTTGCACTGATCCCGTACCAGCCGGAGCTGCCGCAGGTCGATTCGATGTCGCCGATCAAGCTGTTCGAGGCGATGGCGGCGGGCCGGCCGATCATCGCGAGCGACCTGCCGACGATCCGCGAGGTCATCGAGCACGAGCGGAACGGGCTGCTCGTCCCGGCGTCGGACCTGGGCGCGTGGACCGGGGCGATCGACCGGCTGCGGCACGACCGGGCCCTGGCGGTGCGGCTCGCGGCGGCGGCGCGGGGGGACGCCGCACGGTACGCTTGGAGCGCGCGGGCACGGACGATCGCGCGGGCGGTGGGGCTCGCGGCGGGGTAGCGTCGCGGCACGAACGCCCGGGATGATGGGGACAGACGCATGGCGCAGCAGACGCAGGAGAAGCCAGAGCCGGCCACCGGGGTGGACTGGGCGCGGCTCGTCGCCACGGCCCCGCCGACGTGGGTGTTCAAGCAGGATCGGCGCAGCCGGGTGTGGCAGGTGGAGGGCCCGGACGGGCCGCTCGTGGTCAAGCGGTACGAGCACTTCCCGCTCAAGCAGTTGCTGGCGTCGATGGTGGGGAACCACCCGGCCCAGAAGGAAGCGCGGATGTCGAAGGAACTCCGCGAGAAGGGCGTGTCCGCCGCGCCCATCCTCGCGGAGGGGGTGCAGTGGAGCGGCGTGGGGATCAAGCGGTGGCTGATCCTCCCGGTGATCGGGAAGAGCCTGCACCAGATGGGTCGGGAGGGCGACCTGGTGAGCCCGGTGGCGCGGAAGCGGATCGTCCACGGCATCGCCGACCTGACCGCGCAGCTCATCGAGCGGGAGTACTACCACCGTGACCACAAGCTGAGCAACATCCTCATGGATGCCAAGGGCCTGCTCTGGCTCGTGGACGTGGGCGCGGTGCGCCGGGCGAAGAAGCGGGCGCACATGCTGCGGATGCTCGCGATCCTCCTCAAGACGATGGCGAAGGAAGACATCCCCGCGCCCGAGCGGTTCTATTGCCTGCAGCGGATCCAGGGGCAGTGCCCGTTTCTGGGCGACCCGCGGAAACTCGCGAAGGACGTGAACGCGGTGAAGCTGCCGAAGTAGCGGCGGGGGAGTCGCGCCCGGGGCGCGGCCTTTCGGGCGTGGTTCAGAGCCCGAAGGCGCCGGTCTCGTCGGCGTCGTCGATGCCGAACGAGGCGCGGTGGTGGATGCGGATGAGCTTGCTCAGCGCGTCGCCGAGCATGGGGGCGATGGCCTCGCAGGTCTCGACCATGGACTCGGGGAAGGGGTCGTCGGCGTCTCGGAAGAGGGTGACGATCGCGAGCGCCTCGCCGTCCTGCTGGCAGCCGAACGCGATGACGTGCCGGTCCTCGAGCCAGGTGGCGTCGTCGCCGAGCCAGCCGGCGAGGCAGGCGTTGTCGGTGACGTGCACGACGCCATTGGCCTTGCCGACGCGGGGGGCGAAGACGTCGCCCAGGTGCTGCAGGAGCATGTCGGCGGACTCGGGCGTGCAGTCGAAGTTGACGTAGCCCCCGAGGCTGAACTCGTCCATGCTCGAGGGCAGGAAGATCGCCGCGTTGGTCGGGCCGGCCTTCTCGACGAGGTACTCCAGCGTGCGGCGGAGCAGCTTCTCGAGGTCCAGCTCGTCGCGGATAACCATCGCGTATTCGCTCGTGTGCGCGACCTGCTGCATCTGCACCGCCAGGTCCTGGTACGCGGTGACCAGGTCGTGGCAGAGGATGTCCACCTGCTCGCTCACCTCGCGGCGGGCGGTGTCGAGCTTCTTGCACAGCCGACGCAGCCGGCGGATGCGCACCGCGTGGAGCTTCTCACGCTGCTGCTTGCGGAGCGCGGCCCGGACGCGGCCGGCGACCTCGCTGAAGTCCAGCGGCTTGACGAGGTAGTCGGCGGCGCCGGCGCGGATCGCCTGCATCGCCGCCTCGAGCGTCGGGTTGTGCGTGACGACGATCGTCTGCGTCATCTTCCGCGAGCGGTGCAGCTCGTCCGCCAACTGCAGCCCCGACCCGTCGGGCAGGTCCGGCTCGATCAGCGCCAGGTCGATCGCGCTCGCCGACAGCAGCGCCCTCGCCTCGGCGACCGTCGCGGCGTGGACGACCTGGATCGGCGTCTTCGCGTCGCCGCAGCGCTCGATCAGCGGGCGGAGCGACGCCTCGGGGTCGACGACCAGCACGCGGAACGGCTGCGTCTTCGTCGGGGCGTCCGGGGTTCCGGTGGTGGCGGCGCGGGTCTTGCGTGGCACGTCGATCTCCCATCCGGGCCCCGCCCATCGCCGCCGGGGGTCACATCAACCCGCGTCGGCCGATCGGTCTCGGAACCGCTCCGCCCGGTTCATCGGCCGATCATCAAGGCGAGTCAAGCAGGAGTGTCAGAGTCGCCGTCGTTCCCTCGCCCACGCGGCTGCGCAACCCGACCCCGCCGCCGTGCGCCGCGGCCAGGAGCTGCGCGCGCGGCAGGCCCATGCCCACCCGGCGGCCCGCGGGCTTGGCGGAAAAGAACGGGTCCAGCGCGTGCGACAGCGCGTGCGCGTCCATCCCGTCGCCGTCGTCCGTCACGGTCACCGTCAGCAGCCCCCGCGACGCCTGCACCTGGGCCGTCACCATCACGCTCGACCGCGGCCGGGACTGGATCGCGTTGAGCAGCAGCTCCGCCACCGCCCGGCGGACCATCTCCGGGTCCACCGCGACCACCATCCCGTCGGCGGGCTTCTTGATCTGCAGCGAAAAGCCCCGCGAATCCCCCTCGCGCAGCTCCGCCGCCATCACCTGCTTCACCGTGTCGTCGAGCACCAGCCCGACGTCCACCAGTTGCCGCTTGGCGCGTGGCGGGTCGGCGTACATCCGCAGACACGAGATCAGGTCCGACAGCCGGTGCGACTCCTGCTCGATGAGCTGCGCCGACTTCTGCTCCTTGCTCCCCGCGCGCAGCGAGGCCGCGAGCAGTTGCGAGCGGCCGGAGATGACGGCGAGCGGGTTGTTCATCTCGTGCGCCGCGCCCGCGGCCATCTCGCCCAGCCGCGCCATCGACTCCTGCCGCAGCAACCGGTCCTGCGCGTCGGCGAGCGCGGTGTTCGCCTGCGCGAGCTCCTCGCCGAGGCGGCGGGCGCCGTCGTGCTGCGCCGCGGCCGCGATCGCCGCGCCCCACGTGCCCACCAGCGGCCGGAGGATGCTCCAGGGCGGCAGCTCGTCCCGGTCGTGCAGCATCAGCGCCGCGGCGCCCCAGCCGCAGACCAGCGGCAGCAGCCTCACCCGCCGCATGTCCGCCGACTCCACCAGGTAATCCGCGACCCACGGCAGGACCGCCATCAGGTCCATGCTCACGCCACCCGACGCGTAGGCGGTGTCCAGCCGCCGCAGGTCCGGCAGCGTGGGCGGCGCATCGACGAGCTGCGAGCGCGTCGGCCGGCCGTCGTTGTCGTACTGCGCGATCAGCCACGCCCGCTCGAACGCGCCGCCGCCCTCGTGGCTCTCGTCGCGCTCGGTCGGGTAGAGGAGGGTGCAGAAGCCGCCGCCGAGCGCCTGCCGGGCCGACTCCGCCACGGCATCGAGCACGTCCTGCACGCGCTGGCCCGGGGTCATGCCGGCATGAAACGCGGTGATCGCCTCGAGCACGCGGGCCTGCGCCGCGCTCGACCGGCTGCGGCGCTCGAGCGCGGCGTTGAGCCGGCCCAGCGCGCCGTTGGCCTGGCCCATCGCTTCGAGGAACAGCCCCTGCGACGGGGGCGTGTCCAGCCCGAGGATGCGGCTGCGGTGTTCGAGTTCGTCGTGCAGCGTCTCGAGCGCCGACGCGACCGCGGCGGGGGGGATGCCGATCCGCCCGGCGAGTTCGTGCGCCGCCGCGCCGAGCCGGTGGTTGCCCGAATAGCCGACGTGCTGCTGCCGCGCGAGCAGGTCCGCGAGTTGCACGAGCCCGATGAGCCGCTGGTGTTCGAGCCTGGGGATGGTCTCGTAGGGCGTGCCGTGCAGCCAGAGGCAGTCCTGCAGCCGGTGGGGCAGGCCCCACTGCTCGGCGAGGCGCTTGCCGGCGGTGTGGTGGTCGATGCCGATGATGCGCTGCTCGAACTCGGCGATGTTGCCCTGGTTGAAGTCGACGAGTTCGAGGACGCGGGCGTAGCTCTTGGGCAGGACGTGGTCGAGGGCGAGCTTGCCCAGGTCGTGGAGCAACCCGCAGACGAACGCCTCGCTCGGGTCGATCCCGCCGGGGACCCGCGGGCCGTGGCGCAGCATCTGCTCGGCGAGGATCGCCACCGCGAGGCTGTGCCGCCAGAACGCGCCGCGATCGAGGGTGGACGCGGGCCGCTCCGGGCCCGCCGCGTCGACGCCCGCCCGCAGCCGCTCGCCGCCGCGCCGCGCGTCGCGGTTCACGGGGAACTCGGTCTCGAAGAGCTCGAAGACCTTCACCGACAGCACCGCGTTGCGGATCGCGCTGAAGCCCAGCAGCACCACCGCCCGCTCGACCGTCAGGACCTCTTCGCGGACGCCCTTGTCGGCCGTGCGGCAGAGCGACAGCACCTTCGCCGTCAGCGGCGGGTCGTTGGCGATGAGCCCCATCACCTCCCGCGCGTCGCTGTCGTCGCTCGACGTCAACCGCAGCAGCCGCGTCGCGACCGCGGGCAACGTCGGCAACGCGTCGACCTGGCGAAGGATCAACTCAACGCGACGAGGTTTAGGTGGCGTGGCGAGCATGGGGGCACGAAGGGGCCGAGGGGCCGAGGGGCCGAGGGGCCAAGTGATCACGCACTCGGCCGCTCCGCCCCTGTCCCCTTGCCCCTGCTCCTAAATCTCCAGCAGCGACTCGACGCGCCGCAGCAGCTTCTCGATGTTGAACGGCTTCTTGATGAACTCGTCGGCGCCCGCCTTGAGCAGCTCGTCGATCTCGTCCTGGTTCACCACGCCCGACACGATGATCACCTTCATCCCCGCCAGGTCCGGGTTCTCGCGCACCCGCTTGCACACCACGTTGCCGTTGATGTCCGGCAGCATGTAGTCCAGGATCATCAGGTCCGGCCGGAACTGCTCGGTGAGCATCCCCGCGTCGTAGCCCGTCCCGGCGGTCTTGATCTCGTACCGCCTGTCCCGGCCGAGCACGTCCACGAACAGCTCCACGATCTGCTCGTCGTCGTCCACCACCAGGATCCGACGCTTGCCCGAGCTGAGGACGTCCGTGGGGATCCCGTTCTCCCGCATGAAGCGCATCAGCTCCTCACGCGGGATCCGCCGGAACTTCGACCCCGGCACGCGGAACCCCTTGAGGCGCCCGGAGTCGAAGCACCGGATGATCGTCTGCTGGGAAACCTTGCAGACCTCCGCCGCCTCGCCCGTCGTGAACACCATCTTGGAAGTCAGTTCGCTCGACATGCGGTCCTCGGTCGCGCTCATCGGAACACCTTTCCGACCCCTAGTTGACACGGACCTCGGCACTTGCGGGCTTCACCGAACGGGGGAAGCTGCCCAGGTTGCCTATGTTGTCTACTTCCACATCGGGAGTCGGCACCCCCAACTTGATCTGCGGCCAAGGATCCGACTGGCACGCCGCCCGCTCCGGACGATAATCCATCCCCTCTA
>CAZKRE010000105.1:0-2124 GCA_964555075.1 uncultured Phycisphaeraceae bacterium | reverse complement strand
GACCCCGGAACCCCCTCTTGACCTGGCGCCCGTCCATCCGCCTCTTCGTGCCTCTCGTCCTGCTGACGCCGATCCTCGCGGCCGTCGCCGCCCTCGTCACGCTCTCCACGCTCACCGGGCAGCGCGTCGCCGAAGACCTCGCCGAGCAGTGGGTCACCGGCGCCACGGCCCACGTCGAGCGCGAGGCCCGCGACTTCCTCGCCACCGCCGTCCGCACCAGCGATCGCTACGCCCGCCGCATCGAGCGCGGGTCGCTCCCGGCCGATGACCTCTGGGCCTGGCGCGACCGCCTCGCCGACGACCTCGCCACCTCCCCCGAACTCGCCGCCATCACCTTCTGCGATCGCCGCGGCCGGGCCATCGCCCTGCGCCGCACGCCGGGCCACCTCGAACTCCTCACCCTCGGGCCCGGCGACACCCCCGCCCGCGTCTTCCGCCTCGAACCGGGCGACCCCGACGACCCGATCCCGCTCGGCACGGCGGACTTCCGGCCCCGCGGCGAAGCGTGGTACGAGGCCGCCACCGCCCCCGATGCCGAGCCCGCCTGGGCGCCGATCGCTGCCCGGCCCCGCGAGCCGGTGGCCGCCCACGCCCCCGCCGCCACCCCGCCCGACGTCGGCGCCGCGTATGCCCGGCCGCTGCGCGCGGCGGACGGCTCGCTCCTGGGGGTCCTCGCGGTCCACGTGACGCTCGAGCCGCTCTCCGACTTCCTCCGCCGCTCGCCCCTCGCCCGGCAGGGCTCGCTCCTCGTCCTCGACGACACCGGCCACCTCGTCGCCGCCTCCGAAGGGCCCGTCGTCTCCAGGGGCGGCGGCCGGCTCATGCCCCTGCAGTCCTCCAGCCTCGCCGCCCAGTCGCTCACCCAGATCCTCGGCCAACCCGCCATCGGCAACAACGCCTACCCCGTCCGCTTCAACGACGGCACCCCCGCCCGCGTCACCGTCACCCCGCTCCGCCCGTACCCCGGCGTCAACTGGCGCATCGCGGCGGTCGTCCCCGAGTCCGTCTTCCTCGAAGACGTCCGCGCCGCCCAGTGGCGCGCCACCCTGATCGGCGTCGTCGCCGCTGTCGGCGCCGCCGTGCTGGGCCTCATCCTCGCCCGGCACATCGTCGACCCCATCCTCCAGCTCCGCGCCCACACCCGCCGCATCGGCGACGGCCGCCTCGACGCCCGGCTCCAACTCCACAGCGCCCGCGAACTCGAAGAACTCGCCAGCGACCTCAATCAGATGTCCGCACGCCTGAACGACGCGATGCTCGTCAACCAGGCGCTCGCCGTGGCCGACGAGGTCCAGCGGTCGCTGCTCCCGCAGACACCCCCGTCCTTCCCCGGCCTCGACGTCGCCGGGCTCGCCCGCTACTGCGACGCCACCGGCGGCGACTACTTCGACTTCGTCGAGATCGCGGCGGACCCCCGGCCGCGGCTGCTCGTCGCGGTCGGCGACGTCATGGGCCACGGCGTCGCCGCCGCGCTGCTCATGGCCACCGCCCGCGCCGCCCTCCGCACCGCCGCCGCCGCGCCGGGGCCCGCTCCCTGCCTCGGCGACCTCGCCACCCGCGTCAACGATCTCCTCGCCCGCGACGCCAGTCACGGCCGGTTCATGACGCTCGCCCTCGCCATCATCGAGCCCGAGACCCGCACCCTCCGCTGGGCCTCCGCCGGGCACGACGCCCCGATCGTCATCGCCCCCGCCGCGGCGGACCGACCAGGCGCCGCGGCCCAACCGCTCGAGGGCGGGGACCTGCCCCTGGGTGTGCAGCCCGGCGTCCGTTACCAGGAGTACACCGTCCCCCTCCCCGCGGGCGCGGTGGTCGTCCTCGGCACCGACGGCATCTGGGAAGCCCGTAACGCCGCGGGCGAGATGTACGGCCGCCAGCGGCTGCGCGACCTGCTGCGGACCGTCACCGACCGCGACGCCCACGCCATCGCCGCCGCCGTCCGCGAAAGCCTCGCGGCGTTCGTCGGGGGGAAACCGTTGCGCGACGACGTCGCGGTGGTGGTGATGAAATCGCGGTGAGTCGCGCGTTGGTCCGAGCCCGCCGCGTCAGAGCTTGACGCGTCCAAAGCAGCGCCACGAACACCTGGTCCCCTGTGGGGCCGCTTCTCTGAAGCGGCTCGCGGGG
>CAZKRE010000104.1:0-11957 GCA_964555075.1 uncultured Phycisphaeraceae bacterium | reverse complement strand
GGTGAACGCCGTGCTCGACGGCGAACTGCTCGGCGGCGAGGCCGAAGGCGTCGAATCCCATCGGGTGGAGCACGTTGTAGCCGAGCATCCGCTTGTAACGGGCGACGATGTCGGTGGCGATGTAGCCGATGGGGTGCCCGACGTGGAGCCCCACGCCCGAGGGGTAGGGGAACATGTCGAGGACGTAGAACTTGGGTGCGGCCGGATCGAGTTTGCCGTTGGGCGCATCCCCGGTCCCGGGGTTGGGCGTGCGGAACGTCTTGTGCTCGGCCCAGTAGGCCTGCCACTTCTCTTCGATCTGCCGCGGGTCGTATCTCATGGGGCCGACAGGATACCCGCGCCGCGGGGCAGCCGTGTTGGCTGCGGCCTTCGGGCCGCGCAGAGCCTTGGAGTCCCGCCCACGGTGGAGCGCGGCCCAAGGGCCGCGGCTAACGAGACGCGCGCGTCAAAGAGCGCGACCCGGGCAGGTGATGCCACGGGTCGCGCTCGATCAGGGGCGGGTTGTTCGGTCGGCGGGGGTCAGCCCGCCAGCGCGACCTGCCGGGGACGCTTGGACTCGTCTCTAGGCTTGGGAATCTGGGGCATGTTGTCGAGGCCGGGGACCTCGATCGGGGTGCGGTCGAGGACGTTGGGCTTGAGGAGGATGGCCCGCGGCGTCGGGAGTTCGGCCGAGGCGCCCGAGTCGCTCCGGAGGGCCTCGGGTCGGCGGATGGTGCGGGCGGGCAGGGCCTGGACGGCCTTGAAGGTCCGCTGGGCGCGGACGATGGAGTGCCCCTCGTCGAGCCCGCCGGGCCGCTTCTTGAGGTAGTTGACTTCAGGATCGACGAGGATGGTCGTCCCGCCGTACTGCACGCGGGCGAGGTGGGGCAGGGCGGGGGTCTCGCTGACGTCGCGGGAGACGGTGGCGGCGGTGACGATGGTGGCGCGGTGGATGAGCCCGACCGCGTCGCGGTGGGGCCTGCCGATCTGCGTGAACCCCTTGATGGGGACGTGGCGGAGCTGCATCGACTGGTGCGGCACGAGGTCGCTTCCGGTGACGAGGTACGCGGTGCCGTTGCCCGCCGAGGCCCCGGCGGTGAGCGCGGTGGCAGCCATCATCCCTGTGATCAGGTCTCGAATCTTCACGGTTTCTCGCCTCTCTGCCCGCCTCCGCGGGCTTGCGACCCGGTGCGCCCTTCACGCCTCGGGCCGCGGTCCCTGAATCGAAGCCTCCGCTGACGCGGGGAGAAACGGCGGCGGGCCCCTCCGCCCCGCCGGTCGCTTCCCCCCACCAATCGTAGGGAGGCAACCGCGGTGCCAGCAGGGCCGCGCATCCGGCTGGATCGCATAACACCCCGCGTCGTCAGTCGTTGCGGGCTTGGCGACGAACGAGGCGTGCCGCGGGCGCGCGTGGCCCGTTGCGTGCGGGCAACACGATGTTGCGGCGGCGCGGCACCGCTGGCCGATGGCGGAGGGGTTGAGACGCGGGCCGAGGCACGCATACGATGCCGCCCGAGCCGTCACCCCTCCCGTACCCGCCGAGCTTTCCCACGATTCGACCCGCGACCCGTGCCTTCACCCCTCGCCCCATCCGCCGTGGCGGCTCCGAGCCGTCCTCTCCTGCCGCCGCTGATCCCGCCGGGCCTGGCCAGCGCCACGCTGCGCCGACACCTGCGGTGGATCACCATCGCGTGGGTGTTCGGGACCGTCTGGCTCTGGGCGATCTCGGGGGCGGCGATGACCCAGTTCGCCCTTGCGCTGGGGATGCCGGACTACGCCTTCGGCTACCTCGCGGCGCTGCCCTTCCTCGGCACGCTCATCCAAGTGCCCACGAGCTACTGGCTCGAGCGGTACGGCCACCGGCGGGCGCTGTTCCTCTGGACCGGCGCGATCCACCGCGCCCTCTGGTCGGTCGCAGCGGCGATCCCCTGGATCCTGCCCGGCCTCGAAGCCCACTGGTGGAAGGCCCTCATCGGGCTTCTGCTGGTGAGTTGGATCTTCGGCCACGCGTCGGGCCCGGCGTGGATGAACTGGATGAGCGACCTCATCCCCCGGCGGGTCCGGGGGCGGTACTTTGCCGTCCGCAACCTCGTGACCCTGCCGATCGGCATCCTCACGACGCTGGCCATCGGGTACGTCGTCGACCTCGCCGCGACCGCCGAGGCCACCCGCTCTCACGACACGCAGATCATGCTGCTGGTCACCGCCTCCGTCCTCGCGGCGGGGGGGGTGTTCGGCGTGATGGACATCCTCTGCTTCAACCGCGTGCCAGACCCCTCCCCGCCCCCGGCCAGGGCCGACGTCAACCTCTTCCGCCTCATGCGGGAGCCACTGCGGGACCGTCACTTCCGGCGGTACCTGGGGTTCAACTTCACGTTCATCCTCGCCACGGGTTTCGTCGGGCAATACGTCTGGCTCTACGTGCTGGACGTGGTCGAGTGGAGCAACTGGACCGCGAACCTGCTGCTGATCGCGGTGCCCCTCATGCTCCGGATGCTCGTCCTCAAGCCGTGGGGCCGGCTGATCGACCGCCTGGGCAAGAAGCCGGTCCTCCTGATTTCCGGGGCGTTCACGGTGTTCGGGTCGTTCGGCTGGCTGCTCATCGGGCCGGAGCGGTTCTGGCTGGGGTACGCGATCATCGTGCTGACCTCGCTCGCCTGGCCGGGGATGGAGATCGCGAACTTCAACTTCACGCTCGACTTCGCCGGCACGCGGCAAGGCCGGTCGCACAGTCAGGCGGCGGGTACGGCGTGCGTGGCGCTCAACTCGCTGGGGATTTCGATCGGCGGTGTGCTGTCGGGGCTCATCGGTGCGGGCGTGGCGAAGGGGCTCGCGGATCTGAGCGTGCCCGTCGCCCTGACGGGGACGGTGTTCACCTACCACGCGGTGCTGTTTCTCATCTCGACGGTGCTGCGGGCGGTGTCGCTGGGGTTTGCGGCGGGGCTGGAGGAGCCCAAAGCGACCGGGACGCGCGACGCGATGCGGTACATGACCAGCGCGACCTACTCCAACGTGCGACAGGCGTTCAGCATGCCGGTGCGGGTGGTGGGCAACGTGGCGCGGTGGAGCTATCGCTCCCGCCTCCTGTAGTCTCCTAAGATGGGGCGCCCGGCGGGAACTCCCCGCGTGGGCGCCGCGTCGAAGAAACCGGGAGGAGAGCCATGGAGACCCTGCGCATGCCGCGAACGATGATGCTTGCCGCCGTCCTGACCGCCGCCGCCCCGCTGGTGCTCATGGGGTGCCGGTCGGAGCCGGGCGGGCGGATCGACCTGAGCCGGACGACGTATGCGGAGCGGAAGAGCGGGCTGATCCTGCCCGAGACGCTGATCGAGTTCAGCGATCAGGTGGCGCAGCGGGTCGTGGCGGACCTGCGGAACATCCCGGAGGTGCGGGACGTGGACGGGCCGGTGACGATCCTGGTCGGGGACATCAACAACCGGACGGACGCGGTGAGCTCGAGCGAGTTCGAGATGGTGGCGAGCCGGCTGCGCAGCCGACTGATCAACAGCGACGTGGCGCGGGGCAAGCTGCGGTTCGTCGAGCGGCGGGCGCGGATGAACCGCATCGCCGACCGCGAGGCCGTGGGGACGGTCGAAGCGCCTTCGGGCCCCGAGAACTACAACCCGAATGCGACGTTCGCCCTCAACGGCGACTTCTACCGGATCGGCCGCAGCGGCGAGAACGACATGAATCAGTACTACATGGAGTTCCAACTCGTCAGCTTCGCGACCAACAACATCGTCTTCAGTGACACCTACGACGTGAAGCAGCTCGAAGCGGATTGATGAATCGCTGGAGAGTGCAGGAAGGCGGGAGATGGGGGAAGTGATGCGAGCGGATCGGTCATGCGAAGCCTACAGGCTCTCTTCTTACTCCTGATTTCCTGCATTCCCGCGTTCCTCAGCGGTTGTGGTGGCCCGCAGAGCACGACGCTCCGTGCCGAGGACTTCGACGCCATGGCCGAGGCGATGGCGCAGAGCCTCCTTCGGAGCGAGGCCCTGGCGGAGCGGGGGCCGGAGAGCGAACCCTGGACCGTGTCGATCCAGAAGGTGACCAACCTGTCGGGCGACGTGATCCCGGTGCGGGAGCAGTGGGCGGTGATGGCGATGCTCCGCGGGTCGGTCCCCATCCGGCAACTGCGGGAGCGGATGAACGTCGCCTTCACGATCCCGGCGGAACGGGTCGAGGCGATGCGGGCGGACGAGGATGCCCCGGAGCTGGCGACGTTCGGGGAGGAGCGGGTGGTGACGCACGTGATGACGGCGACGATCCGCTCGGTGACGCGGACCGACACGGGAGCGCGAACGGACCTCTACTACGCGGAGTTCGACCTGCTGGACCTGGCGACGAATCGGCCGGTGTGGAACGACCGGTTCGAGTTCAAACGGCAGGCAATGGGGTCGCTTCGAGATTGAAGACACCCCCGATCCATCACGGGTCTTGCATGATCGCTCCCGTTAGCCGCGGCCCTTGGGCCGCGCGTTACCGCCGGATCGTCGGGCGCTCACGCGGCCCGAGGGCCGCGGCTAACGTCGCGATCGTGATGGTTGCACTGCTGCTTGCGGGGTGCCGCGGGCCCGAGATGCGGACGCCCACCGCCTCGATCGCCCGGGGCGACTACGGCGTCGCCCGCACCGAGCTGCACCGCGAACTCCGGGACGACCCGCATGGCGGCGAGTACCTGCTCGACCGCATCCGCGTGGGCGTGCTCACCCTCGCGGACGGGTACCCGCACGCGGCGTCGCTCATCTTCCAGCAGGTTTACGAGGTGCTGCGCCAGCAGGGGCTCAACCGCGACCGCGCCCTCCAGGCGGTCGTGCTCAACGAGGACACGAAGATCTGGAAGGGCGAGCCGTTCGAGCAGGCGCTGGGCATGGCCTACTACGCCCTGACGATGGCGGAGCTGGGCTCGTGGGACAACGCCCGCGCGGCCCTGGAGAACGCGCACCTGTTCCTCCGCGACCTCGAACGGGACCAGGCCCGCGAGAGCCGCCTGGACGCCAGAGAGGTCGCCCGCCGATCCGCGGTTTATGAAGAGCTCGTGGCCGAGGGCGTCGAACCCGAGGAGGCGTATCGCCGCTCCCAGGCACCGGCCACCCGCGAGGCGCCCGACTTCGGCTACGTCGTCGACCGCAACCACTTCCCGCTCGGTTACCTCCTCGCGGGAGTCGCCAATCAGCAGCTCGACCGGGACGACGAAGCATCGGACCATTTCACGCGGGCCGTCCAGATCGACCCGTCGCTCGGCCCGCTCGTCGAGACGCTGCGGCGGGGCGAGTACAACACGATCCTCGTCGTCTCCTGGGGCCTGGGCCCGCGGCGGCAGGGCGTCGGGGAGGACCGCTCCCGGATCGCCTACATCCACCGCGCATCCAGCGACACCCGGCCGATGCTCGTCCGCGTCGGCGGCGAAGAGACACGGACGCTCCCGCTCGCGCTAGACGTCAACGAACTGGCGTCCCGATACACCTGGGGCGGGCTGGCGGGGGTCCGGGGGACGAAGAGCGCGGCGGGGTCGGGCCTCCTCGTCGGCGGGGTCGGAGCGGCGGCGATCGGCGCCAACGCCGGTTCAGACGAACTCCTGGTCGCGGGGCTGGCGGCGATGGCGACCGGGGCGTTCCTCAAGGCGGGCGCCCACATCGACCCCCGCTACGTCGACGTCTACCCGCAGCGGTATTACCTCGTCCCGCTGCGATTGACCGATCGGCCGGAACCGATCCAGGTCATGATCGACGGGTCCCCCGCCTCGCGAATTGTGCTCCACGGGCTGGCCGCGCCGCGCGGGCGTGAGGCGCAGCTCCGTTATGTGCGGCTGGTGAGCCCCCCGCAGCGCGTGCCGCCGGACTGGGCGGTCAGCGACGGCGTGTATTACGCGAATCCGCACACCCGCCACGATGCCGACGATCGGCCGCTGCCGTACCTGCTCGGCGGGCGCGACGTGCGGCACCCGACCGAGCGGGTGATGGACGACTACTGGTCGGCGGGCTACCTCCGCGACCTGACGCTCTCCGACCTCCGCGAGCTCTACCGACTGGAGGGCGTGGACCTGTCGCGCGAGGAGGATGGGCAGTACCCCGGGCTGCACCTGCTCGAAGGGGGCGACTCGCTGGTGGCGCCGCTTCCCGGGACGGCCGGCTTCGCGCGGATCTTCGGGCAGCCGCACGCGGGGTATACGCCTCGGTCACAGGCGGTAGCGCAGTTGAAGGAGCAGATCGACGGAGCCGAAGCCACGTCCGTCACGTGGGGGGACGATTCGCCAGCGTCCCGAGCGAGGGAGCGATCGTACGCAGGAACAGGAGCCGAATGATGAAGATGACCGTGCCGATGATGGCCGTTGCTGGGATGCTGACTGTCGCGGGTTGCCAGAGCACGGACCCGCCGGCGGCGCGGACGGAGCACATCTCCGCGGCCGCCTACCCGCCGGTGACGGCGACGGGCGGGCTCGAGCGGGTCCTGGCACACGACCGGGCCGTGATCGAGCGGAGCGAGGCCGGGGCGATGACGGTGTCGGTGCCCGTGCGCATCCTCCGCGACAAGGAGATCCCGGTGGAGTACCGGTTCCTGTTTCTCGACGACCGCGGTCGGCCGCTCCGGCCGGAGGGGGACTGGCAGTACAAGGTGCTGCCCGCGCGGACGCAGCAGTTCCTCACGGGCACGGCACTGGACCAGGACGTCGCCGACTGGCGGCTGGAGATCCGGCCGGCGCGGTGACGCGGCGGCCGGACGCGGGTCCTGCGGAGCGTCAGAGGCCGACGCGGGAGAGGAACTCCGCCTTCCCCGGCGCCCCGGGGACCAGGCGGAACAGCGCGCCCGCGTGCTGCCCGTCGGTGTCTTTCTGATGCCCGCCGGCAGAGGTGACGTAGAGATCCTCGAGGACGTCCCCGCCCCAGACGACGCAGGTGATCTTCTTCGCCGGCATGGGGATGCGGGCGAGCAGCTCGCCGCTGGGGCTGAACTTCAGCACGTGACCCCCGTCCCACCGGGCCGACCAGAGATTGCCCTCGCTGTCGACGGTCATCCCGTCGCCCCGGCCGATCGATTCCCACTGGTCCTTCGGTGTCTCAACGATGGTCCGCCGGTTCGTGAGGTTGCCCGCGGCACGGTCGTAGTCGAAGGCATAGATGCGGGCGAGGCGGGAATCGCAGAAGTACATCGTGCTGAGGTCGGGGGAGAAGCCCATGCCGTTGGGCGTGCCGTGGCCGTCGCTGACGACGTGGTGGGAGGCGTCCGGCTCGACGCGGTAGAGCCGGCCGTTGTGCTCGCTGCCGTGGCTCATGGTGCCGGCGAAGACGCGACCTTCCGGGTCCGCGATGACGTCGTTGAAGCGCGTCTCCTCGAGGCCGGGGATGTGGTCGATGACGGTGGCGGTGACGTTCCCGTCGCGGAAGGTGACGACGTTGCCCTTGTCGCGGAAGAGCAGGAGCTGGCCGTCTTCCTGCACGGTGAACCCGCCGACGGGGCGGCCGCTGTAGCACTGTTCGCTGTGGCCGGTCTTCGGGTCGTACCAGAAGAGGCGCCCGGTGGGGATGTCGGTCCAGTAGACCCGCCGCTCGACGGGGTGCCAGATCGGGCGCTCGCCCGTCTCGCAGGCGTAGTCGGCGATCATCTGGACGTGGGGCAGCTCGTTCAACGTCATGTCCTCTCCTCGGGCAAGCGGCCGTCGCGTGAAACCTCGACGGCCGGCGTGTCTCGCGATCCGCGGCCGGGTGCCTCAAAGGGCACTATAGGCTTGATAGGCTCGCGACCGGTCACTCCGAGGGGGGGAGGTCGTCGCAGAAGGCGGCGAGTTCGCCGATCTGCGGGCTGCGAGCGTTGCGGACGTAGAACCCGCTCGTCGCCGTGCCGACGCAGAGGCACTGATCGACCGGGAGCCCCGCGAGCTGCCCGAGGCAGAAGCCGGCGTTGAAGTTGTCCCCGGCGCCGGTGGAGAGCCGGGGCTTCTGCGTGAACGGGCCGAGGAACTCGGCGGTCTCGACGCCGCTGGGTGTTTCAACCGCGGCGGCGGCGCCCTCGCGCGGGTGGATCACCACGGCGTGGATCCCGAGCTTCGCCCGCAGCGCGGTCGCCGTCTCACGGATGGCGGCCTTGGCGTCGGGCGCGGCGGGCAGACCGACGCACGCGGCACACTGCACCGACTCCTTGAGGTTCAGCCCGAGGATCACGCGGGCCCGCTCGTTGAGCCGCGTCGCCCACGCCATCGCCCGGCGGAGGTCCTCGTCCGTCCGCTTCTCCGGGTCCGCCAGGTCGATGAAGATGAACGGCTTCTCCCCGCTGCGGTTGCCCAGCGCGGTGTAGATCTCCTCCCAGACGCTCTCGATGCTGTCGAGCATCGTCCAGTTCACCATCCCGATGAGCCGGCTGCGGGTCACGACCCGGTGGAACAGGTCGGCGCCCATGGCGGCCTCGACCGTGGCCCAGCCCAGGTCGCTGATGGTGCCGTACTTGCCCATCATCAGCTTGCCGTCGGTGAACTCGAGGGCGTCGGTGAAGCCGGGCTGGGCGACGCTGTAGACCTCCGCGATCTTCGCGAGCTCCTCGAAGACGGGGTGGATGGCCGGGTGGCCGACGGCGCCGATGTAGCTCACGCCGACGCCCGCGGCCGCCATCGCGTTGGCCATGATCGGCCCGTTGCCCCCGAGCTTCTGCAGCGTGGTCACGAGCTCGTAGTTGGACGACTGGCCGGCGGCGGCGGCGATCTTCTCCGCGAAGCGGGCGATCGTCGGCACGGCGGTGTACCGCCGCGCGTCCTGCCGCTTGTCCACCACCTCGATGATCGAGTCGACGAACCCGTCGAAACCGATGAGCACGGGCGTCGATGCGGCTTGGGCGGCGAACGTGCGGAGGCCGGCGGCGGCCTGTCTGGCGATCACGGATCGGTCGGCGGAGGGCATGTCACGGGCTCCCGAGTGAGGACGGAAAGGTAGCAGAACCCGCTCGCAAATGCAGGTTTTCAGCCTTCGCCCCGGCCTCGGGCGCGCCGCGGAGTCAGCGGCCGATCCGCTCCGCCAGATACGCCTCGACCCGGTCCAGCGGGACCCGCTCCTGGGACTGGGACTGGGTGTCGCGATCGCGGACGGTGACGGTCTGGTCTTTGAGCGTGTCGCCGTCGACCGTGAAGCAGTAGGGCGTGCCGATCTCGTCCATGCGGGCGTACCGCTTGCCGATGGACTGCTTCGCGTCGTACTCGCAGGTGAACCGCTCGCGCAGCCGGAGGTAGAGCTCCTGCGCGACCTCGGGCATGCCGTCCTTGTTGACCAGCGGGAAGATGCCCGCCTTGATCGGCGCGAACTTCGGCTTGAACTTCAGGTACACGCCGCTGGGCCGGCTCGGGTCGGGCGTGTACGCCTCGCAGAGCAGCACGAGCACCGCCCGCGTCAGCCCGCTCGAGGGCTCGATGACGTTGGGGATGTACCGCGACTTCGCCTTGACCTCGTCCGGCGGGACGCCGTCCGCCTTGAGCTTCGTCTGCAGCTCCTGGTCGAAGTAGTCGAGCTTCTGCCCGCTGTGGGTCTGGTGCTGCGTGAGGTCGAAGTCGCCGCGGTGGGCGATGCCCTCGAGCTCGCCGTACTCGGGCGCGGTGAAGGGGTAGAGGTACTCGATGTCGACGGTGGCCTTGGAGTAGTGGGACAGCTCGTCCTGCTCGTGGTCGCGGAAGATGAGGTTGGCGGGGTCGATGCCGAGGCTCAGCCACCAGTCCATCCGGTTCTGCTTCCAGAACTCGTACCACTGGAGGGCCGAGTCGGGCGGGCAGAAGAACTCGAGCTCCATCTGCTCGAACTCGCGGGAGCGGAAGATGAAGTTGCGCGGCGTGACCTCGTTGCGGAAGCTCTTGCCGATCTGCGCCACGCCGAACGGCACGCGGACGCGCGTGGTGTCGACGACGTTCTTGTAGTTGAGGAAGATGCCCTGCGCCGTCTCGGGGCGGAGATACGCCTTGTTCTCTTCGTTGTGGATCGGCCCCGGGTAGGTGTAGAGCATCAGGTTGAACGGCCGGGGCTCGGTGAACGTCCCGGGCGTCTTGCTGCGGGGGGGGACGATCTTCGCGTACGCGTCCAGCGGGAGCGACGTGAGCGTGACCACGTCGTAGTCGCTGGGGTTCCGCCGGGCGTCCCGCTTGATCTTCTTCTCCGCCGCCTCGGGATCGTCGACGAACGCGTAGGCGTTGCCCTCACCGTCGCGGGGGACGTAGACCTTGACGTGATCCGCGCGGAAGCGGTCGTTCGTCTCCCGGTCGTCGACCATCGGATCGGTGAAGGTGTCGACGTGGCCCGACGCCTTCCACGTTTTGGGGTGCTGGACGATGGAGGAATCGAGGCCGACCATCTCCACCGGCTCGCCGCCGGGCCCGATGGGGGGGCACTCGACCATGGAGCGCCACCAGTGGTCGCGGATGTTGTTCTTGAGCAGGACGCCCAGCGGGCCGTAGTCCCAGAAGCCGCGGATGCCGCCGTAGATCTCCGACGCCTGATAGATGAACCCGCGGCGCTTGGCGAGGGCGACGATGTCGTCCATCGACTTGTCCGCGGGGGAGAGGGGGGCGGCGGGCTGGGCGGGCGTGGTGGTCATGGCGGCTCCTCGACAGCGAACCGCGAATGGTACCCGATTCGCCCGCAGCCGACCCGTGCCGCGGCCACCCCGGGGGCATCCCGGGCCACTCCGCACGCGGCGTTCACCGCCCGCGCCGCCGGTGCACGAACACGATCCCCAGCCCCACGATCGCGCTGAGCAGCAGCAGGGAGTTCGTGACGATGAACACCGTGTTCCGCACCATCACGCTGTACGCGACGAAGCCGATCGACGCCGCGATCTGCCCGACGAAGAGCCAGTGCGACACGCCCTTGCTCGTGCCCGACCGCCACTGCCTCAGCACCTGATAGCCGATCGTGGCCACGAGGACGATCGACGCTGCCCATCCGACGGCTTCCTGCATGGGGGGAGCGTAGCGCGCTCGGCGGTTGCGGGGCGAGCGGCGGCGGCCTTCCCGCGCCCGAGCCGCCGGGCGTGGCCCGCGGCTTACGCCCGCTGCTTCGCCGCTTTCCGGGTGGCGACGATCGTCGTGCCCGGCGCGTCGCCCTCGGCCGGGGCGGTCCGGGCGATGGTGAACCCCGCCTCCCGCACGAGAGCCCGCCACCGCGCGATCGGGAACAGCCCGCAGCGGTGCCGATCGTGCTCGATCCGCACGTCGCCCGCCCTTCGGATCAGGTAGACGAGGATCAGCTCGAATGACGTGTCGCCCGGGTCGGGGTCGTGGACGTAGCTGAAGTAGGTGACGTCGAACCGGTCGGCGTCGCGGTGATCGCTGGCGACCTCGTGGTCGGCGAACGTCTCGCGGGTGTAGGTCGGGGCGAGCAGCAGCACGCCGCCCGGCCGCAGGTGGCGGTGCGCGTTCGCGAGCGTCGCCCGCAGGTCCTCCTCCGTCGTGAGGTAGTCGACGGCGTCGTGGATCAGGATGGCGTCAAACGTCTCCCCCAGCTCGACGTCGCGCATGTCGCCGACAACGCACCGGGCCGACGGGAGGAGCGCGCCGCAGTGCTCGAGCATCGCGGAGGAGAGGTCGACGGCGGTGCAGTCGTACCCGTCCGCGAGGTGGACGAGCGTGTGCCCGCCGCCGGCGCCAAACTCCAGCACCCGCTGCCGCTCGCCGCTGGCGGGGTCGCCGAGCTTCTCCCGCAGGACGTCGCGCACCACGTCCGCCTCGGCGAGGTAGTCCTCCGGCGGCGAGAGGATGGGCCAGAGGTAGGCGAGGTCGGCGTAGAGGCGGGGCAGCGACATGCGGACATGGTAGAGAGGCGGCGTCGCCGTCGTCGCAGCGAGGGTGGGAAAGGTCCGCCTGGCCGCTGCGTCGGAAACCTTCCTCCGGGGGCGCGGCAAGACGTGCGGGCGCCCGGTGACGCGCGGCACGGCTTGGTCTCGTTGCACGAGACACAAGCCGTGAATCTATGAAGCAAGCCTCCCGCCGGTACGCTCGGGGTCGTGTC
>CAZKRE010000103.1:0-12064 GCA_964555075.1 uncultured Phycisphaeraceae bacterium | reverse complement strand
AGATCCTCACGACGATCGCGAAGCTCTGGCGCTGGCGCGGCGCCTGACGGGACTGCGCCCGCCGCGTCGCCGCCTATGCCGGGGGCCGGGGGCCGGGGGCCGGGGGGCCGGGGGGCCGGGGGGCCGCGGCGTGCGCCCGGCAGGCGCGGGCCCCCTCCCCCGGGCCCGCACCATGGGCGGGGGAGCCGCGCTCTGCGGGAAGGGGTGCGCCGCGTACGGGAAGGAACGCGGGGAGTGCGGAAAGGAATACGCGCCGTATGGGTAGGAATGCGGGGCGCACGGGTAGGAATACAAGTCGTACGGAAAGGAATACGCGCCGTATTGGTAGGAATGCGGGGCGCACGGGAAGGAATAGGGGCCGTATTGGAAGGGATACGGCGGGCAATGGAAGGAATCCGGGGCGTCTGGGACGGGGGGGCGGCTCTGCGGGGAGGGTTCCGTGGGCGGTGGAAAGGCTTTGGCGGCCGGGGGTTAGCGTTTGGCGCCGCGGTTGAATCGCGTCGGGTGGGGCCCGCAGGGTGAGGTTCGGTGTTGGGGGGGGTGGCGCACGGCCGTCCTGCCGGGGCCGTCTCCGCGGGGGGGAGGGGGGGAAGGCGGCTCAGCCGGCGGCGGCGGGGTCGGGGGTTTCGAGGCTGCGGAGGACGTCGGCGGCCCGGGTGAAGCGGTCGCGGTCGGTGTCGCGGGGGTTGAAGACGCGGCGGGAGAGGGCGGCGAGGCGGCGGGCGTCGTCGCTGTCCCGGTCGAAGTGGACCAGGCCGCGGAAGTCGGGGTTGGCGTGGGGGTTGTTCATCTGGAGGACGAGGTAGAAGAGGTCGACGGCCTTGTCCATCTTCTGCTGGTCGGCGGCGTCGATGAAGAGGCGGGAGGTGACCTTGTTCTTCCTGACGAGGCGGCGGAGGTCGCGCTGGATCTGCGACGTCGAGAGCATCTCGGAGAAGAGCGTCCGCAGCAGGGGGTTGTTGGAGAAGTCCTCGCCGACGCGGATGCCGGACCCGAAGTCGACGAAGTTCACGCCCCGGGGCGTGATGACCATGTTGTCGAGGCGGAGGTCGAGGTGGATCACGCCGACGCGGTCGTGGAGCACGGCGAGGAGGTCGGCGGACTGGCGGGCGAACTCGAGCTGGCTCATCGTCTCGCCGCCCTGGCGGAGCCAGTTCTGCTCGAGGCGGGTGACGAAGCCGCGGCCGTCCTTTTCGATGTGGAGGGCGACGGGGAAGCGGTCGCGGTAAGGCTCGGGGGCGTCGCGCTGGAGGAGCTTGAGGAGCGCGGCCTCGCGGGTCAGGAAGACGGGGAAGACCTTTTCGGAGAGCTTGCGGGCGGTGTTGCGGATGACGGCGGGGTCGTTGTTGGGGAAGCGGGCGACGAGCCGCTCGACGACCTGGTCCTGGGTGGGCACCTGCTTGGCGACGACGTAGCCGTCGCCCCCGGGACCGCCGCTGCCCCCGGAACCGCCGTGGCCGCGGGGCGTCCGCTCGAGGCGGACGTCGTAGGAGTACCGGGACGTGGGCACGCCGACCTGGGTGATCATCACCTTGCGGGCGACGAAGTAGGTCTGCCGGCGGCGGAGGAAGGGCAGGCCGGGAACGCCCGGGATGCGGGGGTGTTCGATCGTTTGCGGCTCGCGCTCGATCTCGAACTCGGGCCGGTTTCGGTAGCGTGCGAGGACCGCCTCCACCTCGCGCGGGCGGGGGGAGGCGAAGATGAACTGCCCGCCCCAGCGGAGGTGGTCGAAGATCTGGCCCGGCTCGCACCGGCCGCAGTCGGCGCCGAAGAAGTAGTCGGTCTGCCCGGCCTCGGCGTACTGGGCGTTGCTGCGGAAGAAGCGTTCGCGGTCGGCGGGGGTTTCGAGGAGGCGGTCGGCGATGAGCCGCAGCAGGGGCAGTTGGGCCGCGTCCCCGCGGCGGGGGTCGGGGCCGTCGACGGGGGGACGCGGCGTCTTGCGGAGCGTCCGGTTCAGCCTGTCGAACCACTGCGCCATCATGGGTGGGTCGCGGGGGGGGGCTCGTCGCCGCTGGAGCTCGGCGGGTCGAGGTCGATGCCGACGTAGGAGCCGACGAGCAGGTCCGCCTGCCCCTCGAGCAGGCGGAAGCGGGCTGCGCGGGCGTCGGACGCGGGGTCGACCGTCGTGGACAGGTGGACGAGTTCGGCGGGGATGGGCGCGGCGCCCTCGCGGCGGGGGATGACGGTCACCGCCCGGCCGGCGGTGAGGCCCTCGGCGCGGTCGCTGGGGATTGCGGCCTCGGCGTAGCGTTCGCCGATGCCGACGAGCCGGAGCACCGGCTGGCCGACGCGGACGACCTCGCCGGGCGAGACGTAGACGCGGTCGACCACGCCGTCGACGGGGGCCTTGAGGCGGTGGGCCTCCCATCGTGCGGAGGTGACGGCGAGTTCGGCGCGGGCCCGCTGCATCGCGAGCTTCGCGCGGCCGACCTCGGCTTCGGCGGCCCGCATCGCGGCGGCGCTGCCCCGCTCGCTGCGGAGCGCCTCGACCCGCGCTTCGGCGGCACGCACGTCGGCGTCGCTGTCGGCGAGCAGCTTCGCCAGCGAAGCCTCGGCCTGAACCAGCCGCTCGTCGAGGGAGGCCAATGTCTGCCCGGCTTCCACGCGGTCGCCCGGGGTGACGGCGACCGTGGCGACGGCGCCGGGGGTGGTAAAGCCCAGAGACGCGTCGAAGCCGGCGACGACCGTCCCGTCCACGTCGCCGGGATCGGGCGTCTGCGCCATCGCGGCGGACGCGCAGCCGAGGGCGAGCAGGGGTGCGGCGAAACGAGCGAGTCGGAAGGTTGGAGCGGGTCGAGTCATGGTCGGCCCTCCACGGGCGGTGTGAGGCAAGGGTCATCTTAGGACGGGCGGGACGGGAGAGCCGGGGGCGCCCGGCCGCGGAACGGCCACCCCGGCTCAGGCGGGGCGATCGGGGCGGGCCTGCCCTCGGTCGCGAGGCGGCGTCTGCCCCGTGACGCGCACCTCGTTGACCAGCGCATCGAGGGCGTCTTCGAGGTCGTTGTCGGTGTCGAGCGCCTTGGCGGCGGGGCCGTTCCGCGCCCGAGGGGGGGCATGGGGCGCGGCGTCGGGCGGCCCGAGGAGGCCCGCCTTCTCCTGGCGGGTGTTGTCGGCGGAGGGGCCCGTACCGGCTCCGCCCGGCGCGGCCCCCCGGGCGGGGGGGAAGCGGCGGCGGGCTGCCTCCTCGCGCGAGCTGGGGCTGGCGGACGCGTCGCCGATCGCCCGGTCCGCCTGCTGGTGCACGGCCGCGGCAAGCAGGCCGGACCCGGCGAGCTGCCTCGCGGCGGCCGCGGGCTTGCGGGGCGGGGCGGGTTGGTCCCGGCCGCGCTTGCCGGCGGGTCGGGGGGGAGTCAGGCCCTGGATGCGGAGGTCTTCGCGGGCGGCGCGGTTGAAGACGGTGCCCGCGAGCCGGGCGCCGACGACCTTGAGGTAGGCGACGGTCTTATCGAAGCGGTCCTGGCTCTCGCCGCGGCTGGTGACGAGGATGGTGGCGTCGGCCTCGCTGGTGACGAAGAGGGCCTCGACGGAGCCGGGGATCGGGCCGGTGTCGAAGACGATGAGGTCGAACGCGCCGGAGGCCTCGTCGATGAGTCGGCGGATGAACTGGCCGGACATGCGGCCGATGTGCTGCTGGGTGGCGGAGAGGGCGGGGAGGACGGAGAGGTTGGGGACGCTGGTGTCGATGACGCAGTGGGCGAGGGAGCCGCCCTCGAGCATGCCGGTGATGCCGATGCTCGCGTCGTGGGAGAGGAGGAAGACCTCGGGGTCGTTCTCGTCGAGGTAGCCCATCTGGAGCATGACCTGGTCGAGGTTCTGCTTGACGGGCTCGGTGGTCGAGTCGGGGGTGTCGGGGGTGGGTTGGGGGCGTTTGCTCCCGCCGACGGAGGCGACGCGGCCGGCGAGGTCGCAGTCGACGAGGAGGGTGCGGGAGCCGGAGAGGGCGAGGGAGGAGGCGAGGCCGACGGTGAGGCTGGTCTTGCCGGACCCGCGGCTGGGGCTGGTGATGGCGAAGGCCTTGGCGCCGTCCCGCCGGGCACGGATCTGCATCAGCCCGCGGATTTCGTGGATCGCGAGGGCGGTGAGGTCGGCGCCGTCGCCGAGCGGGTCGTCCTGGGTGAGCTGGGGGACCGAGCCGTAGAGCGGGACGGCGGGGTCGTGGAGGTCGGCGCTCTCCGGCCGGCGCATGCGGTTGTCGAAGAAGAAGACCAGCGGCGCGCCGAGGAGCCCCAGCAGCAGGCCCGCGCCGGCTCCGACACCGGCGTACGACAGCCGCGTGTCGCGGACGGGCGAGGCGGGGACGGTGACGTCGTCCTCGACCGCGGCGGCGATGTTCCCGGCGACGCGTCGCTCGAGGAGCAGCCGCTCGTGCGTGGTGCGGGCCTGGGCGTGCGCCGCTTCCGCCGCGGCGACGCCGGCCTCGGCCTCGCGCAGCTGCGACTCCCCCGCGCGCAGCCCCGCGAGCTGCTCGGTCAGCCGGTCGCGCAGGCGCGTGAGCTGATCCACCTGCCGGCGGAGCTCCTCGGCGGTGAGTGCGACCGCCCACGGCGCCCGTTGTGGCGTGGCGCCGGCCGTGCCTTCGCCGGCGGCAGGCGTCGCGCCGCGCGAGCGCAGCCGGTTCGCGATGGCCGTGTCGGTCGCCGCCAGCTCGTCGCGCGCCTGAACCAGCGGCGGCGCCTGCGGGCCCATGCGGCGGCGAAGCTCCGCGACCCGCTGCTCACCCCGCAGCCGCGCCTCCAGGAGGATCGAGAGTTCCGGGTCGGTGCGGGCGAGCCGTTCGAGCCGCTCGCGGGGTGGCAGTCCGTCCGCGGTCGGGGTGTCGCCCGGGAGGGCGGCCGCGAGCGCGACCTGCTTGTCGGCGAGCTGCGCGTTGGTCGCGGCGAGCTGGTGCTGGAGGGTCGTGACCGCCGCGTCGACGGACTCGAACCCCTCCGCCCGCCGCAGCGCGTCCGCCGCCGCGGTGGCCGCCGCGAGCCGTTCCCGAGTCCGCTCGACCTCCGCGACCGCGATCACCTCCCGCGCGTTGCGGGCCTGGTCCTCGATGACGTAGGCCTCGGCGTACGCCTTGATCAGCCGCCGCAGCGCCACGCCGGCCGCGGAACGATCGGTGCCGGTCAGCGTCACCGCCATTCGGTCGGGGGCCGTCGCCGGCCGCCGGGTCGCGACCGCTTGCCGCAGCGTTTCCACCGTCTGCGGCGCACCGGCGTCGGGCCACTCCGGGTCCCGCAGCGCCGCAATGAGGACGGCGGGGTCCCGGACGAGCCCGAGCTGCTCCGTGAGGTGGGCCTCGGCGAGCGCGGCGAGCCGCTCGCGCAGCGCCTCGTCCGCGATCGCGGGCTGGGGCGCGGTCACCGACAGCATCGCCGCCGCCTCGAAGTAGCGTTGCCCGGCGAGAAACCCGGTCCCCGCGCCGATCAGCGTGAGCAAACCGGCGACCAGCCAGATGGCCCGCCACCGCCCCCGGAGGCGCCGCGCGAGGCGGCGGCCGATCGGGCGCGACGGCAGCCGCGGCAGGGGCGTTGCCGGGCGGTCGGGGCTCGAAGCGTTCACATCCAAAAGCGTGCTCGCGTAGGGGTGGCGGGCGGCGCCGCGGGGAATCCGTCCGATAAACGCCGGCTATTGTAACCGCGATCGGCGGGGCAACGGCGGCCTTGACCCACCTTCTTCGGGCGGCGCTAAAAGGCGGAGGGGGCGCGACTTCGGGTGGACGGTTGACAGGTTCGGCCTGTCGCAGTAGCTTCATCGGCGACGATGTCGCATCATCACGCCCTTATCTCGCGGTCGTGGCCCGAGCAGCTTGCTCTGCTCCCGCTTACGACGTGCGCCGGATAGGGGCCTCGCCACACGAGGTAAGCCAGGAGCGCCCTGTTCGGCCATGAAGCCTGACAGGGCGTTTGTCGTATCCACGCCGCCTCAGCGCGGCCAGCCGTCCGAGGAATCGACCATGACGAGCTCGAGCCCGATACCGATCCGGATCTTCGACACCACGCTGCGTGACGGTGAGCAATCGCCCGGCGCGACCCTGAACTTCAGCGAGAAGCTCGACATCGCCCGGCAGCTCGAGGCGCTGGGCGTCGACGTGATCGAGGCCGGGTTCCCCATCACCAGCCAGGGCGACTTCGACGCGGTGCACGCGATCGCGTCGGAGGTGACACAGTCGATCGTGTGCGGGCTTGCCCGCGCGGTGAAGGGCGATGTGGCACGGGCCGGCGAGGCCGTGAAGCACGCGAAGCGCGGCCGCGTGCACGTGTTCTGCGCCACGTCGAAGATCCACCGCGAGCACAAGCTCCGCAAGGCGTTCGACGAGATCATCCGCATCAGCGTCGAACAGGTGAGGCACGCCCGAGAGTACGTGGACGACGTCGAGTTCTCGCCCGAGGACGGCTCACGGACGGAGCTGGACTACCTCGTCGAGATCACGCAGGCGGCGATCGAGGCGGGCGCGACGACGATCAATATTCCTGACACGGTCGGGTACGCGGTGCCGACGGAGTACGGGCGGATCTTCGCCTACGTCCGCGAGAAGCTGCCGATCATCGACGAGCGCGGGATCATCCTGAGCTCGCACTGCCACGACGACCTCGGGCTCGCAGTCGCGAACTCGCTCGCCGCGGTCGAGAACGGCGCCCGACAGGTCGAGTGCACCGTGAACGGCATCGGCGAGCGGGCGGGCAACGCGTCGCTGGAGGAGGTCGTGATGGCGCTGCGGACCCGCGGCGCCGAGGGCGATCACTTCGCCCGCTTCACCACCCGCATCAACGCCCGGAAGCTCTTCCCGACCTCGCGCATGGTCTCGAACCTCACGGGGCTCGTCGTGCAGCGGAACAAGGCGGTCGTCGGCGAGAACGCGTTCGCTCACGAATCGGGCATCCACCAGGACGGCATGCTCAAGCACCGCCACACCTACGAGATCATGGACCCGCGCGACGTCGGCATCCCCGAGAGCAAGCTGGTGCTGGGCAAGCACTCCGGCCGGGCGGCGCTGCGCGACCGGATCCAGGGACTCGGCTACACCGTCGACGAAGCGATGCTCGGCCGCGTGTACGACCGCTTCAAGGCGCTGGCGGACAAGAAGAAGGACGTCTACGACGAGGACGTCGAGGCCATCCTCGAAGAGCAGCTCGAGCGCGGCCGGACGCTCTGGGAACTCGTCCGCTTCCAGGTAACGAGCGGGACCGACGTGATCTCGACCGCCACGGTGGTGCTCCGCGACACGACGGGCGAGGAGCGGATGGACGCCGCGACCGGCGACGGCCCGATCGACGCCTGTTACTCCGCCATCCAGCGGATCACCGGGGTGTCGGTCGAGCTGGAAAACTACGAAACCCGCGCCGTCACAGGCGGGAAGGATGCGCAGGGCGAGGTGCGGGTGCGGATCCGGCACAACGACCGGAAGGTCCGCGGCCGGGGTGTCAGCACCGACGTCATCGAGGCCGCCGTCCGCGCGTACCTCTCGGCGATCAACCGCATCAAGACCGCCCCCGCCGACGCGCGGACGGTCAAGGCGACCACGCTGGGCAACGGCGGCGAGACGGACAGCCAGCCCGCGGCGGAGGTGGCCCAGCCATAACCCGGTCGCGCGCCGAAGCGGGGGGAGGCACACGATGAAGAAGAGGGTCGACGAGGTCCACGCCCGGTTCCTGCACAAGCACAGCCGGTTCGCCTCGTTCGGCGCCACCGAAGGGTCATAGCCACCATCACCGCTGCGGCGGCGGGGCCTGTCCCTGCGGCTCGTCGGGCGGGGTGACCTGTCCCCGTTCGCGGCGTTCGCGTTCCTGCTGGAGGAGGTCGAGCAGCCCGCCGATGCCCGGGCGCGGCGGGTCTTGACCCGTTGATCCGTCCGCGGGCGTGTCCGGCCGGTTCTGCGGTTCCCGGGTTGGCGGTTGGCCGATCGGCTGGTCCCCGCGCGCCGGTTCCTCGTCCCGGTCGCGGCCGCGGAGCACGTTCTCGAGCAGCCCGCCCGCCGCCGCGCCGACCAGCGCCTTCTGCATCGCGTCGCGGGAGAACACCGGCTGGTCGGGCGAGCCGCTGATCGGGATCGCCACGCCGCGCAGCTGCCGCACCGGGAAGTCCTGCCCGAACGCCATCCGCAGGTCGTACGAACTCGTCCCGAGGTTGACGTCGCCGCCGAACGAGAGGCTGAAGTCGCCCAGCCGCAGGCCCAGGTCCCTGTACGACAGCACGCCCTCCTGCACGCGCAACGGCAGGTCGCTGATATCCACGAGGTACGATTCCGCCACGTTGACGTTCCGCCCGGTCATCGCCAGGAGCCCGAGCAACTGCCCGACGGCCCCGGAGCGGCTGAGCGTCAGGCCCTTGCTCGTCAGCCGGGCGTTTGCGCTCACCCCCGACCAGTCCACGCCCTCGCCCCCCGTCGGCAGGGCGAACGTCGCGTCGCTCATCGTCAGCCGCAGCGGCGCCTCGGCCGCCACGGCGCTGCCGAGAAGCGGGTTGATGTTCCGCAGCATCGCCTGGCTCACCTCCGGCGTGACGTTCACGTCGAGCACCGCCTGCGGGATCGTCACGTTCATCTGCGGGTCGATCGTCGCGGGGATCCGGCCACGGACATTCGCCGAGCGGAGGGCGATATCGAGGTTGCCGCCGCGGTCCGGCTCGAACGCGCCGGTGATCGCGGCGGTCGTGGTCGGGCCCAGCAGCAGCGCGAGTTGTCCGTCCTGACCCGCGGCGGAATCGATGATCGCCGATGGGATCTCGCGGGCGTTGGTCTCGGTGGTGAACGCCGCGCGGCCCGGTTGCAGCGTCCCGTCCCCCGCGACCACCCCGTGAACCCGCGTCGTCGACGCCAGAGCGCCGCCGCGCGCGTCCCCCTCCGTCGCCGCCGGGGTTTGCGACCCGTCACGACTCACGCGCATGTTCGCCACGACCTCGAGCACCTCGCGCAGGTCCTGCCCGTTCGCAGCCAACCGGAGCTGCTCGACGGCGTACCGTTCGCCGCTCGTCGTGTTCTCCAGGACCGCCCGGGGCGTCGTGAGTTCGAGCGATACCCGCGTCCGCTCCGGATCGACACGCGCTGGCGCGTCGGCCGGCGCCCCCTCTGCCGGCGGCAGGGGGGCGTAAGCCGCGTCGAGCCGCATCGCCAGTTCCATCGCCTCCGCCGGCACCACGACAGGCGGCGCCTCCGCCGTGCCCACCCACGCCCGGAACGCCGCGGGCGTCACGCGCACGTTCATCGGCTCGGGCGTCCTGAGGGCCACCGCGCCGTCGTCCGCGTAGGTCCCGGCGAACGGGCCGGTGATGCCGGTCGACGTCACGGTCCCGTCAAACGCGAGCGGCTGCCCCGGCGGCTGCGACACGTTCACCCGCGCGTCGAGCGTCTCGCCGAGCGTGGCCGTCAGCTTTCCGCCCTGGCCCGCGAACGCGTCCGCCAGCGCGACCGGGAACGCCTGCGCGGTCACCGTTGCCGCCAGCGGCAGTGTCTCCGAGAGCAGGTTCCGCACCTCGGCGCGCGCGTCGATCGGGCCGCTCTCGCCGCCGTACTCCGCGGTCCCCGTCAGCACCGCGCCCAGCCGCTCACCCACGGCCTCACTGTCGGCGTCCAGTCGGAGCCCGCGCACCGCCATCGTGCGCGGCGCCGCCGCCTCGCCGTCCGATTCCGCGGCGGGCAACGTGAGCAGGATCGCGTCCGCCTCGACGTTCGCCTCGACCCGCGCCCGATCGAACCGCATCGCGTCCCCCTCCCGCGGCACGGTCAGCAACGGGACGTTCACCCGCAGGACGAACGGCTGCTCCAGCGTCCCGCCGCCTTCCCCGGCCCACGCCGCATACGCCTCCGGCGTCACCTCGAGCGCCACCTGCGCTTCCCGCGCCCGCAACTGCCCCTGCTCCGTCGCAAGCGTGGCATCAAGCCGCTGCAGCCGCGGCGACCTCGCCGACAGCGTCGCGCTCAGCGCGTCCACGCCCCCCTCCGCCGTCAGGTTCGCCGTCAGCGACTCGCCCAGCAGCCCGACCAGCTTCCCCTCCTGTTGCGCGAGGCGGTCGACCGGCGTCAGCGGGAGGTTGATCACGTCCGCCGTGCCTTCGACACCCGCCCGCGCCAGTTGCAGTTGCCCATCCGCCACCGCGTCGGTGATCCGCAGGTCCGCCGCCAGCCGCCCGGCCTCCGCGCCCTGACTCAGCACGCTCTCCAGCTTCACCGCAATATCCGCCAGCGTCGGAGCCGCCACCGTCGCGTTCAGGTCGCTGAGTTCCACCGGCTCCAGCCCCGGCGACTCGTACACCACCCGCCCCGCCGCGACCTCCAGCGTGATCCCCAACCCGCTCAGGTCCGTCGGCTCCGTCGACGGCGTCCGCATCTCGATCGCCCGCTCCAGGTTCGTCGGCTGCCCCGGCTCCTGACGGATCTGCACGTCCGGCCCGTTCACCCGGATCGTCCCGAACCGCATGCTCCCCATCGCCGCCGGCAGCAGCCGCACGTCCGGCGCCTCGATGCTCGCCACCGTCGCCACCACGCCCCCCTCCGGGTCCCGCAGCGTCACGTCCCGCATCGACTGCCCGCCAAACCACGACAGGCTCAGCCCCGACATCTCCACCGTTCCCCGGATCGTCCCGTTGATCGCGTTCACCACCACGCCCCGCCCCGGCCCGGTGCTCAGCAGCGTCGGCAACAGCAGCACCGCGACGATCAGCACCACGAGCAGGGCGGTCACGCCGAGCCCGACCCAGCGGCCCCACCTCCGCTTCCGGGGGCTCCGATTCCGGGGGGCGGGGGGCGTCTCTGCGGCGGCAACGGGGGAGGGGGGGGCCTCGGCCATGGTTGAGTGACTCCGGGCGACGCCCAGCCGGCGCCGCGCTGCTGGATGTTAGATGCGCAAACCCCCCGCGTGGGTCCCGACCCCGCCGCGAAGCCGCGACCGTCAGGGAGCGGGTTCCCCCGGCCCCTCCGACCCGGTGCCCGGGTTCCGCTCCCTCGCGGTCGCGGCTCGTCCGCCGGTCACGGGGATATCCCCCGCCACCTCCTCCCCCGCCAGCGCTTCCCCGCACTCCGGGCACCGCGCCTCCGTCAGCCCGTGCAGCAGGTACCGGCACCTCGGGCACCGCGGCTCCTCGATCTCGATCGTGAACCGCAGCCGACACGCCCGGCAACGCGATTCCCCCGCCGCCACCGTCTGCTCCGTCAGGCACCGCGGGCAGCGGATGCCCATCTCCAGCGGCGTCGACTCGATCACGGTGTCGGCAGCCGCGCCGGCGATCACGTGCAGGATCGGCGTCGCGAGCGTGCCCAGCGCGGCGAGGATCCCCATGACCGCCAGCAGCCGCCACGCGATATCCCCGTCGCCCTCGGCGAAGACGAGGACCGAGATCGTCCCCGCGAGGAGGATCACGAGCGTCATCGACGCGAGCCGCACCGCCGCCAGCGCGTTGTCGAACCGCGTCAGACCCAGCGCGGCCGCCCACGGCAGCGCCCACGCCCAGACGGCGCTCAGCAGCATCACCTTCCACAGCCACTCATCGCCCCAATACCAGCCGCCCGACCAGATCACCGCGAGGTACACCGCCGTGCCCGCAAGCCCGACGATGATCGCCAGGCGGTTCGCGACGACGAATCGCTTCCGCTCCAGCATCGACGCCGCGAGCAGCGCGGGCAGCGAAAACAGAAACAGCGTCCCCAGCGTCCCGAACACCTCCTCGTCGAGCCCCAGGAACGACCCGAACAGCACCGTCCAGATCCCCAGCCCCGCCGCGAGGGTGAGCGTGCCGACGAGCGTCCAGAGAAAGACCCGTTTGGCGTTGCCCATGGCGACCAGTCTAATCGGTGATGGGGCGGCAGGGGGGCGCGACCCGTGATGGACGTGCCCCATGACGTTCGCCGGCTTGCCTCGCCCCGGGGGGCGCTCACACAAGCCGTGGCACCGATCGGCTTCTCCCAAGGATGGACACACGTGCAGAGCGCGTCTGTGGAGCCGCTTCTCTGAAGCGGCCTCGCGGGGTCCTCCCCGCGAGCTTCGCACGGACGACCCCGACTCGCGGCCCTCCGGGGGCCGGGGCCGGGGCCGGGGGCCGGGGGCCGCGAGGCCGCTTCAGAGACGCGGCCCCACAGCGGCAAGCG
>CAZKRE010000102.1:0-12069 GCA_964555075.1 uncultured Phycisphaeraceae bacterium | reverse complement strand
CCCGTGCGCGAGAGCGAGCGCTGACGCTATTCCGCCAACTATCGTTGGAGAAGTCGTAACGAGGCCAGTGGCACCCACCACAACTTCGCTCGCTCCTCCGATTGTTTTGAGTCCACCCTGGACACGCGGGTCGGCCACCACAGAGCCAACGCCGGCAACGGAAGCATTAGCCGGCATCCATACGGGGGGGGGAAGAAAAGGGGTCGGATACCTTTGGCGGCGGCGGCTGGGGGTGATAGCTTCGTGACATGCCCCGTCGCCCGCGTGTTGCACCCGCCGGTTACGTGTTTCACGTTCTCAACCGCGGGGTGGGGCGGATGCGGCTGTTCCGGAAGGACGCCGATTACGAGGCCTTTCTCCGCGTGCTCGTCGAGACGCACGCGGCGGTTCCGGGGCGGATCGCCCCCCTCCACCAGATTCGCCCGGAGCGGGTTCCGCCGGCGAGGCCAGAAGTAAAAAAGCCCCGCATGGAAGCGGGGCTTCGGGTGGATCATGGGGCTGACACCGTCAGCGGGGCGTGCGGCGTCGCCGGCTGGCGGCGATTCCGGCGAGGCTCAGGAGGGCCAGTGACGCCGGCTCGGGGATGGGGGCGAAGGCGCCGGTGGTGTCCCAGCGGATGTAGTCCCATGTCGTGGTGCCGCCGTAGCGGGCGTTGGAGGTGTCGCCGAAGAGCACGTGATCTGCGGACGAGGACGCGCCGGTGAGCGTGTCGGAGACGAGATTCCCGTTGATCCAGGCGGCGTAAGCGCCCGCGCTGTCGTCTGTTGCGGGGATGTAGGCGACGCGGTAGGTGAAGTAGCCGGTGGGATCGAAGGCCATGGCGGTGCCGTTCCACACGATCGCGCTCTCGCGCCACTCCAACTCGACTTGCTGCGTGCCGTCGCCGATCCGGACCAGGGTGGGGCCGCGCACGAGGTCGTCAATCTGATCGATCCGCATCCGGAACTCGACGGTGTAACCCACCGATCGGCTGGCATCGTTCGCCCAGGCGGTCCCGTTGTGGAAGTAGCGGTCGTTGTTGGTGACGCCGGTGGTCAGGGTAAGTTCGCCCCCGCTTGCGCCATAGCTTTGACCGGTGCCCGGAGAGTTCCATGCGGGCGTCGCGTTCTGTGGCACCACGTTCGCTTCATAGTGGGCGGTGGCACCGTTGTTGGCGCCGTTGACGAAGTCCCCCGAATCCCGCTGGACGAGCGCGGCGGACGCGGCGGTGGCGAAGGCAAGGCCAAGGGTTCCAGCGATGGCGGACGGCAGCGTTTGCATCAGATTCCTCCAGATCCATGAACCAGAATGTCAAGAATGGCACGAGAAAGGTACCACGGAACTGGCTGTTGTCAAGCGTCGGACCGGCGGGGAGGTTCGACTCGGACCCGTCTCCCTAAGCCCCCGACGTCGAGCGTTCACGAGCGGATGTCACAGCCGTGTCTGGTTCGGCGGATCCGGGGGGATAGATATGAGTCGTTCGCAGTCGCCAGCGAGGCTGGATGAGGAGGTTGCTCGCGTATTCTTCGCCGCTTTCGAGGGTGCGGACGAGGGTCTCGACGGCGAGTTGGCCGGCGAGGTGGATGTCGACTTCAAGGCGGCTCCAGGAGGCGGGGAGGTCGGAGATACCGCGGTTGTTGAAGCAGATGATGCCCATGTCGCGGCCGAAGACGATGCCGAGCGTGTCGGCGGCGTCGATCAGGGCGGGGGCGAGGAACTCGTCGCTGAGGAAGATCGCGTCGGGGCGGTGTTGCGCTTCAAGCAGCCGTCGCACCGCTGCGCCGGCCCGCACGTCTCCGAGTCGGACCAGCTCGCAGTGGCGGTAGCTCAGGCCCAGCGCGGCCGCGGCTCGCTCGTAGGCGTCCTGCTGGGGTTCGATCGGGTTGGCGGGGTGGTGGTACCCGAGCATGGCGATCCGGGTGAACCCTGCTTCGCTCAACTTGCGGAGGGCGCGTGGGGTGGCGTCGTGCTGGCAGACGCCGACCGCAGGTTCGTGACGGATCCCGCAGATCGCCCCGCAGAAGATCGTCGGGCGCATCGCGCCTTCCGCCGCTCGAAGGAACAGGTCGCCCCAGCGGTAGACGACGAGGTAGCCATCCGCGGGATCGGCCCGGAGGCGCTGCCGCAGCACGGACGTGGGAAGCGGTCGGCCCGACTCATCGAGCACGGAAACAATGGAGAGGACGTGGCCGAGCCGTTGAACGGTCGCGATCATCCGCTCGATCGTCGCCTGATGGATGGGTGAGGCGTCGAGCCAGTCGCCGCAGAGGCAGAGCCGAAGGGGAGCCCCGGCCCGTTTAAGCGTCGTGGCGCCGGTGGCTGCGTGGTCGGGGACGAACACCTCCTCGGTGCTCCCCAGGCCCGACTCGTCCCAAGCCGCCTGGAGTTCCCCCACCCGGTCGTCGGGCACATCGAGCCGGGAGGTCACATAGGTCCCGCTGCCCCGGGTGCGTGACAGCACGCCGCGGTGTGCCAAGTGGCTCAATGCCTCGTTGACCTGGCGACGCCCCACGCCCAAGGCCATGGCGAGGTCGCGCTCGGACCGCAACCGCCTGCCTGGCGACACATTCTGGCCCGCCAGGGCGTGTTCCAAGACGGCGATCACCCTGTGTGTCTGGCTCAGCATCTGCGATTCTGCCTCGGAAGGGTTGACACGGTGGTAGCGCAATGTGACAATGTGCCTTTCAAATGGTACCACGGACGGCGCAGGGCGGCAACGTCATCTTCCTTCTCTGTGCCCCCTCAGTGCCATGTTTCGGTTCTGGGAGTCACATGGATGGGTCACTTGTGGATGCTGTCGCTGGTCTTGCCGCTCCTGGCCGCGCTAGGGACGACCGCCGCGGAGGGCGAGTCCCGCGAGCCGCTCGTGATCGGTACCGGCCCGCAGTTTGTTCATGACAGTTATATCGTGGACAACTACTGGGTCCCGGGCCACAGCCGCGCGATCGTCGAGCGGCGGTTCCATCCGCCGGCGCACCACGACGCGAACCCGGTCCTCGAGGGGGAACGCTTCTCCTACTTCAGCGTCTACCGCGACGCGGAGAGTGGGACGTTCCGGCTGTGGTACCAGATCTTCAACCCGGACACCATCGCGCCCGATGCGCCGAAGGACCTGCCGAGGTACGGGATCGCGTACGCCGAGTCGGACGACGGCGTGACGTGGCGGCTCCCGACAATCGGGCGTCACACCTGGCGTGGGTCGACGTCGAACAACGTCGTCTGGATGGGCGTGAAGGACAACGGCGCAGCCGGGGGCTTCGTGCTCGAACTGCCGGAGCGTGACCGCCGCGGCTTCAAGTACGCGATGCTCTATCAGACGCACAGCGGGCTGCGGCTGGTGGGCTCGCGGGACGGCATCGATTGGGACAAGGGCAGCGACGTCCGGATCAAGCACCTTCAGAGCGACACCTTCAACGCGCTCGCCTACGACCCCGATGCGGAGCGGTATTTCATCTACGGCCGGGCGCGGAACATCTATCGCAACTACGAGGATGACGCGGACCAGGGCGCGGTCCGGCGCGTCGCGGTGATGTCCGCGACGGACCTGTGGGGGGAATGGTCGGACGAGCCGTCGACGATCCTGGTGCCCGACGAGATCGACACGGAGCGGGGCTTCACCTTCTTCTACGGCATGCCGGTCCGCCACTACGGCGGGGTGTTCTGGGGGTTCCTCTGGCCGTTCCAGATGAACACGGTGATCCTCGGCGAGTTGGCCTTCAGCCGCAACGGGATCGACTGGGACCGCCTGCCGACGCGGCCTCGGTTGCTGGAGCCCGGGCCGGAAGGGACTTGGGACGGCGGGCAGGTAATCATCACGCCGCACTGGGTCGAGGTGGGCGATGAGTGGTGGATCTATTACACCGGGCAGGACGGCCCGCACAACCGCCCGGTGACGAACTCCTCCGCGTTGGGCTTACTGAAAATCCGGAAGGAAGGATTCATTTCCCGGTATGGGCCCGCGCTCGGGGGTCGCCTCTGCACGCGGCCACTGATCTGGCCCGGCGGCGATCTCGTCGTCAACGCGTCCGCCGCGGGCAACCTCCGCGCCCGCGTCGTGGACCCGATGCGGCGGCCGATCGATGGCTTCACCTACGAAGACAGCGATCTCATGGCGGGCGACAGCGTGTCGCACCCGATCCGGTGGGGCGGCCGGTCGCTCGATGAACTGGAAGGCAGGCCCGTCCGCATCGAGTTCGAGCTGCGTGATGCGCACCTTTACACGTTCCGGGCGACCGGCGAGCCGCTGGGGGAGAACGGGTATTCCGGCCTGGCGTCGAAGCTCCGCCCGGCATCGCCTGCGTCGGACGCGACGCGGCCTGCGGCCGCTCGTTCCACCGAGGCGGGATCGGCACCAGAAATGGAGCCCGCGGAACGACCTGAAGACATGGTGGCGGCCGTTGAGCCGGACGCCGGCACGTCCCTTCCCGAAACGACCGGCAAGCCTCTCGTCCATTTCACGTTCGATGCGGTTGCGGACGGCGCCGTTCGCGATGAAGGGGTGATGGGGCTCGCGTTGAAGCTGGGGCAGCCCGGGCAGGAGCAGGAGACCACGCCGACTCTCGTCGAGGGGCAGAGCGGCCGAGCCCTCCGGTTCGACGGCCAGGATGACGCCGCCAGCGGACGGGTGCACGCCGCACTCCCGGAGCGCGGCGTGCTCCATGTCGTCTTTCGCCCCGACCAGAAGCTCGATCAGCAGGTGGGCGTCAACAAGTATCTCTTCCACCTCTTCGGAGACACAAAGAACCGCGAGATCCTGATGTTCGACCACCGTGCCGGGCGGCTGGTGTACCAGTCGATGCGCCTGAACAAGGAGCCGGTGACGGTGCGGTCCAGCGGCGGGTTCGAGGCCGGCCGGTGGTACCGCGTGTCGGTCGTCTTCGGTCCCACGGGCACCCGGCTGTTCGTGGATGGCGAGCCGCGGGACGAATGGGGCAGCGGGCACGCGTGGTCTGACTTGAAGTCGCCGACGCTTTACGTCGGCAGCGTGCCGGCGGCATTCGGCCCCGGCTATTCGTTCCCCGGTGTCATCGACGACCTCCGGGTGGAGGTGAGCGGAGGCGATGCCGCTGCGGCCGGGAGTGGCGAGCGTCTGCAGGACGAGGACCCGGCGGGAGACACCGCGGATGCGGCCCTGCGTGCGCTGGCGTCCCGCGGGCGGGGCATCCGCAGGCGGCCCGGGGAAGCGACGCTCGCCGCGGCCTTCCGGGAGGGCAGGCTGGCGGAGTTGCGCGTCGGCGGCCGCGACGTCGTGCTTAGCCCACACGATGAGCCGCTCTGGGTGCTGGAACTTGCGAAGCCCGGCGAGGAGCGGTCGGTCCGGGTCGCGTCTGCCGGTGAATCGGAAGACGGGTTCCGGGTTTCCGCGATAGGGCCTGCCGGACGCGATGGCACGCTCGCCAGCCAGCGGTGGACCATTTCGGACGCAAGCGGTCGACGTGTCGGCAACGTGGAGGCCCGCGCCGTGGCAAGCGGCGAGGCCGACGTCGACTTTCACCTGGCGCTCGACGGGTTCGACGGCCGGTTCATCGTCCGCAAGGCGTGGTATCCGCAGTTCCCGCTCGCCCGCATCGGCGAGGAGCCTCGGGACGATTACCTGCTCGTCCCGTCGGCACACGGGCAGATCTACCGCGACGTGCATGCGCAGGCGACGAGCCCGTGGGGGCGGGGCGGATCGGACATTCTCCGCGCGGTGCACCGCACGCGGTACCCCTCGAAGTTCGGCAACCTGCAGATGCAGTTCTACGGAGACGACGAGGCAGCGGGCGGCTTGCTGATGATGACGCCCGACACCCAGCGGCGCATCAAGGACCTGGTCGTTGATCGGTCGAGTCGGGCTTCGCCGCTCCGTGCCCGGTTCGGCCATCACCTGACCGCGGAGGTTCCACTCGAGGGGCGGGTCGAGTTGGACTACCCGGTGCGGCTGCGCTGGGTCGAGGGGGGCTGGTACGACGCGGGGCGGGCGTACCGCGAATGGGCGGTGACGCAGGCATGGGCGCAACCGGAGCAGGCGCTGGGGCGTCGGGCGGACCTGCCGGACTGGTTCGCGGGGTTGCCGAGTTGGGTGCGCATCCCGGCGGATCCGGCCGTGCCCTTCGAGGAGAAGACCGGCTGGCCGCCGCAGTGGGTTGAGGCGGTGGGCGGCCCGATGGGCGTGCACTGGTACGGGTGGAACGAGGCGGGGGGGCCGTTCAACTACGCGTTCCCCCGCTATACGCCGCCGCACCCGCGGTTCGATTCACTGGTCCAGCAGTACCACGACGCCGGCTTGAAGGTGATGCCCTACACGAACGCGCGTCTGGTGGACATGGACGTGCCCGAGGTGTGGTCGCGGTACGAGCGGGCGGTCGTTCGCAATCGGAGCGGCGACGTGTCCGCCCGCGAGACGTGGCCCTTCTACGCGGATCGGGAGCAGGCCGAGGCGGCACGGGCGCGGGGCAAGGAAGTGCGGGAATGGACCTCCTCACGCGGGACGTGGTTCCATGTGATGCACGATTTCGCCGTCGGTTGGGCGGGATCGGAAACGTGGCGGGGCAGCATCCGGGAGCGGGCGACACGGCTGTTCGTCGACCACGGGGTCGACGCGGTCTACCAGGACCAGCTCGGCGTGTACCCGATGGTCCAGCACGCGACCGAGGAAGCCCCGGGCGACCCCACGGCCTGGCAGCGTCACGAAGAGGCGCTGTACGAGGGGCTGCGGGAAGACCTGCGGGCGGAGGGGGTTCAGCCGCTCTTCATCGCCGAGTACCTCAACGAGGCGCTGCTGCCGCACATCGCGGGCGGGCTGACGGTCGCGGGGATCAGCGACGCGACGCGCGAGCCGGTCCCGCTTTGGAACACCGTCTACCACGCCCACTTCGCCGCCATCGGGTGGCAGGACGATCCCTCCGAGTTGCGGACACCGCCGCTCTACCTGCGTAGCCGGCTCATCCCGCTGGTCTGGGGGTCGCAGATGGGCTGGATCAGCTACACCCCGCCGGAGCTGATCAAGAACCATCCCGCGATCGTCGACGCCTACCGGGACGCGGTGACGCTACGGCGTGAGAATCCGTCGGCGCTCGGCTGGGGCGAGATGCTCCGCCCGCCCGCCATCGAAGGACATACCTCCGAGCCGCCCGCTCACGCGGGGGAGGGCGGCGCTCTCTGGCAGTGGCCCGCGATTCTCGCCGGGTGCTTCCGCGACGCCGAGGATCCCAGCCGGGCGGTTGCCGTTTTCGCCAACTGGACCGATGCCGCACGGACCGCGACCGCGACGATCGACACCGCCGCGTTCCGGGGTGCGGTGACGGCGCGCGGGGCCGGGATCGTGGCGCACGCGGCGGCGTCGGAGCCGCTCCGATTGTCGTTGGACATGCCACCGATGTCGATCCGTTACGTTCATCTTCAGGAGACGAGGCCATGACGCCGCAACCCGATCAGCGGACCCTAACGCGCGCCTTCACGCTCATTGAGCTTCTCGTTGTGATCAGCATCATTGCGCTGCTGATCGCCATCCTCCTGCCGGCGCTTGCGAAGGCGCGGGAGGCGGCGCAAGCGACCGCCTGCCTCAGCAACCAGCGGCAGGTGGGTATCGCGATGGCGGGCTACCAGGTGGATTCGAAGGGGTACTTCCCGCCGATGTACCCCGGTTGGGACGCGGCGAATCCCGAAGGCTACTCGGAGGACGACAACTACGACTGGTCACGCCTGCTCCTGACCCGTCGGTATGTCGCGGGCTACGGCGCCTACCTGTGTCCGTCGAACGAGCACCTGGTCAACGCCCGACGGATCGCGACCGTCGATCACTTCTTCTCGTACAAGCACGTGTCCTACGGCTACAACCGGCTGCATATCGGCACCAGTGTGCGGTACAACACGGCCGGCGCCGTCCCCGACCCCAAGTTTTCGCCGCCGGCTCGGGACGACCAGGTGAAGGCGCCGGGGAAGACGATCCTGACCGCCGATGCGTGGAACCGTAAGCCCCCGTTGAACGAGGTGGCGAACAACGAGGCCATCCACTTCTTCCTTGATAAGAGCACCGACACCTTCCAGATCAACGGTGCGATGCACGGCGGGCCGGTGCTTCTCTGGGCGGATGGGCACGCGACGCGGCAGAGCGCCGAGTGGCTCGCGGAGGAGGTGTACGACCCGGTCTACGACGCGGCCGGCGGGAGCCCGCTGCTCCGCCGCTTCCCCCGCTGACCCTGAACGGTTCGCGGCTGATAAGGTCTGCGCCTTACACGAGGTTCCATGCACGCGCTCGACTGGCTTGTGATTGCGGGGTATGCGGTGGGGATGCTGGCGGTCGGCTACCACTACAGCCGCCGGGTCGAGACGCGTGAGGATTACCTGCTCGGCGGGCGGACGATGCGTCCGACGGCGGTCGGGCTCTCGATGTTCGCGACGCTCTTCAGCACCATCACCTACCTCGCGTTCCCCGGCGAGATGATCCGCCACGGGCCGATGATCCTCGCGGGGGTCCTGGCGTACCCGATCGTCTACGTCATCGTCGGGTGGGCCCTGATCCCGCACTTCATGCGGCTGCGGATCACGAGCGGCTACGAACTGCTGGAGCGGCGGCTGGGCGTCGGGGTGCGGATGCTCGGCGTGTCCATGTTCCTCGCGCTGCGTCTCCTGTGGATGGCCGTCATCATCTATGCGACCGCCGACACGGTGCTCGTCCCGCTGCTGGGACTCACCTCGTCGGCAACCCCGTGGGTCTGCCTCGGGATGATCGTGCTGACGATCATCTACACCTCGATGGGGGGGCTCCGGGCGGTGGTCGTCACCGACGTGATCCAGACGGCGATCCTCTTCGGCGGTGCCGTGATCTCGCTGGGGATGCTCACGTGGTGGAGCGGCGGGGTCGGCGGTTGGTTCCCGACCGAATGGGCGCCGCACTGGGACGAACTGCGGTGGGTCCGCGAGGGGGCGCACGGCCGGTCGGTGATGCTCGCCTTCGTCGCCGTCATCGTCTGGTTCGTCGCGACCTCCGGCTCGGATCAGATGGCCATCCAGCGATACCTGGCGACCCGCGACGTTCGCTCCGCACGCGCGGTGATGGCGGTCTCCCTCGTCACGAACGCGGGCGTGCAGTTGCTGCTCGCGGCGATCGGCTTCGCGCTGGTGGCGTACTACCAGAGCCGCCCGGAACTGCTGCCGGATGGCGCCGGCCTCGCCGCGAACGCCGATCGTCTCTTCCCCGCGTTCATCGTCGCGGCGCTGCCGATCGGGTTGAGTGGCCTGGTCATCGCCGGGCTGCTCGCCGCCGCGATGAGCAGCCTCTCCTCCGGGCTGAACTCCGCCTGCGCCGTGGTCGCTGTGGACCTGATCGAACGCTGCCGCCCATCTTCCGAGGCTGGCCCCGCCCGCCTGTCCCTTACCCGCTGGGTCTCCGTCGGGATCGGGGTCGTGGTCGTGCTGCTGAGCACCGGCGTGAGCCTCGTCCAGGGCAATCTTCTCGAACTCACCTACAAGGTCGTGAACCTGCTGGTGTCGCCGCTGTTCGGGCTCTTCTTCATGGCGCTCTTCGTCCGCTGGGCGACGGGCCTCGGGACGCTCGTCGGCGCCGCGGCGGGGGTGGCGACCGTGGTCGCGATCAACTTCTGGCGTGAACTCACCGGGCAGGACGAGCCGCCCGTCGGCTTCATGTGGGCGATGCCGCTGGGCCTCGTCGTGCAGATCGTCGTGGGCGCGGCAGCAAGCGGGCTGCCTGCTGGGCGACGATACGAGCCGCTCGACCGGTTCCGGTCGCACGCGGTGGAGGTTGCCGCTGAACGCTGAGGTGGCCGCCGCCCGTCGCCGTTCGAGGCCCGGCGCTACCGCGCCTCGCCGGTGGAGTGGCGAACGACGAGGTCGGTCGGCGTCAGGTGCTCGCGGCCCGTGATCGACGGGTCCTTGAGCAGGTCGTTGAGGGCTTGCACCGTCACGTCGGCGATCCGTTCCCAGTGGATGTCGACGGTCGTGAGCGACGGGTTCGCCACCTCGGCGGGGAACATGTTGTCGAAGCCGACCACGCTGATGTCCCGGCCGACCGCCAGGCCCAGGGCCTCGATCGCCTGGTAGACGCCGGCGAAGTTGTAGTCGTTGCCGATGATCGCGGTCGGTCGCTGGGGGTGGTTCAGCAGCTTGCTCGCGGCCGCGTGGCCCTCGTCCGTGGTGAACCCGCCGTACTCGACGAAGTGGGCGGGCACCGCCAGCCCGCGGTCGCGCATGACGTCATAGAAGGCGTCGATGCGGGCGCCCTGCGTGCGGTTGTAGAAGCCGTGGAACCCCTGCCCGTGGAGGTAGGCGATCCGCTCGTGGCCGAGGCCCCGGAGGTGGTCGACGATCGCCGTGATGCCGTTGACGTCATCGATGATGACGCGGTTGGACTGGCTCTGCACGGCATTGGGCAGCAGCAGCAGCGTCGGGATGTTCATCGAGCGGAGCAGCAGCTCGAAGTTCACCCGGGTGACGGACATGAGCACCATCGCGTCGGGGCGGATGCGCTCGACCATCTGCTGGAACTGGTCGAGGCTGCCCATCTCGTCGTACGCCGAGACGTGCATGCGGATGTTGACGTCGTTCGCGACCGTCATCATCCGCGAGACGGTCTGGCTGTAGAAGATGTTCTGCGAGAGGGAGGACTTCTCGTAGAAGAAGCAGAGCTCGACGTGGGCGCTGCGGCCGTCCGCGGGGCGGTCGCTGGGGATGAACACCCCTTTCTCGGGCACGTGCTCGAGCAGGCCGCGGTTGATGAGCAGGCTGAGGCTGCGGTCGATCGTCGCCTGGCTCGCGCGGTACCGCTCCATGAGCGCCCGGAGCGACGGGAGCTTGGTCCCCGGTGCGGCCCGGCAGAGGCTCTGCTCGATCCGCTCGGCGACGACTTCATATTTGGCGGTTCGGGCGGAGACGGTCGTCATGGAGAGGCACCTTGAGGGGCGGCGCGGCTGTGCATCGATGCGCATATTCTGCAGGCGGCCCGGCCATCTGTCAAGCTGGAAGAGGCGCCGGTACAGCAACATCGAAGTTCCGCCGTCCCTGCCCTAACGGTGCTTTCGCCGGTTTGATTATGGGCCGGATGAGTACGCTGGCGGTCGATGAGATTCCCGTTGACACCTGGTGCCGCCTGATGTATCGTTGTGCATCGATGCTTACTGCACGGGCTTCCAAGGCTTTGGGCATCATTGTGGCGAATCTGGATCGAGTCATATTTTTTAATCAGGAGGTCGTAGATGCATCGAAGCAGCACCATGGTGAAGGCGTCGGCGGTTGCGATGGTCAGTCTCGCTTGGGCTGGCGCTGATGCCCGTGCGGCCATCGTCGGCGAGGAGGTTGCCCGCTACGGTTTTGGCAACTCCCGCGTGTCATCGGTGGATGGGGTCCTCGGAGTCTCCGTCAGTATGGCCGAGATGCTTGATGCCGCGGTCGACTCAAGGAACTTCAGATACTTGGAGGCGGCGGGCAATCCTGCCCCGGCGATCGGCCGGTGGACGTCACGCGCAAGCAGCACCCTGGCTGGGGCGATTGCGGGCGATGACGCGCTTTTCCTCACGCTCACGCCGACGCCGTCCTCACCCGTCACCTTCACGGGAATCTCGCTTGATCTCGTGTTTCAGGATCTGCCGGATGTGACGCACACCACGAAGTGGGCGCTGTATGCGTCGTTCGACGGGTTCGAAACAGCGCCGTCCGATGCCAGCAAACTCGGCGAGTGGACGCTCACAGATGTGGGCGCAGTCTTCGACGCGACGAACGATCACTGGATCGAGTCGCAGGAGGTCGCCTTCGGGCCGACCTTTGAAAACGTGAGTTCTCCGGTGTCGTTCCGAGTCTATTTCTCGAGCACGTTGAGCTCATCCAGGCACATGATCGGCGTCGATAACCTGGTCGTGTATGCCGTGCCCGAGCCGGCGTCTCTGGCCCTTCTCGCACTCGGCGGCCTGCCGCTGGCGGCTCGTCGCCGAACTCCCAACGGCTGACATCGGTGAGGCATAGGTGATGGCGGAAGGCTCCGGCCATCGACTGATTGCGAAGGGCGATGCCCTCGGGCAGCGCGATTCGCCACGAAACGAATCACGGAAAGGTGGATTGGCCATGTCTACCCGTACCTCCCGTCTCGCGAGCGGTTTC
>CAZKRE010000101.1:0-12132 GCA_964555075.1 uncultured Phycisphaeraceae bacterium | reverse complement strand
GGTGCGTCCGCCCCATGCTTGTGACCTGGTGCTCCTGCATCGCCTCGAGCAGCGCGGACTGTGTCTTGGGCGGGGTGCGGTTGATCTCGTCCGCCAGCAGGATGTTCGCGAAGATCGGCCCGGGGGCGAACTTCATCCGCCGGCCCCCCGCCCCATCGTCCTGAAGCAGCTCCATACCCACGATGTCCGCCGGCATCATGTCGGGCGTGAACTGGACCCGGCGGAACCGGCCGTCCAGCGCCTGCGCGAGCGTCTTCACCAGCAGCGTCTTCGCCAGCCCCGGCACGCCCACGAGCAGCACGTGCCCGTCCGCGAACAGGGCCGACAAGAGCGCCCGCACCGCCGACCGCTGCCCCACGATCGCCTTGCCGATCTCCCGGCCGAGCCGCTGGTAGCCCTCCGCGGCCTGTTCGAGGAGCGCGAGGTCGTCCTGGGCGAGCGTCGGCGCGGGCGTGGTCATGTTCGCTCCCGGAGCGGGGGGTGTCTTGAAACAGACGCCGCCGAGTCGCCATCGTTTCAGGGGTCGATCCCGATCGGCACCGGGATCGCCCGTGAGTATACCGGGCGGCTTCCGCTCTCCGGCCCGCTTGCGCGACTATGGGACAACCCGAGGCTGACTCAACAGCTCCGCGACGGCGGCGACATCCTCCACGGCGCCGATCACCGGCTCCCGCCCCGGCAGCAGCACCGCGGGCACCCGCCGACTCTCTCCCAGCTCGCCGTAGGCCGCGACGTTCCGCTCGATTGCCGCCGCGACGGCCGGGTCTCCGTACGCCGCATCAAACGCCTCGCCCCCGACCAGCTCGACCGCCTTCGCCCGCGCGTCCCTCGCGGAGCGGGGCGTGCGGGGCTCAAACATCCAGGCGTCGAACGTCTCGAACGCCGCCGGGTCGGCCGCGTGCACCGCCAGCGCGATCCGCGCCAGCTCACAGCTCTCCTCGAACCGGGCCGGCATCTCCTCCAGCGCGAACGGGTTGCAGCCCCGGTGGACCGGCGTCGGCGCCGCCACCACGACGATGGACCGTCCCGCGCCCGCCGCGACGTAATCCCGCAGCACCCCGTGCGTCTGCCGGCAGTGCGGGCAGGCGTAGTCGAACATCAGGACAAGCACCTCGGCCGCGTCGGGCGAGCCCAGATGCGGCTCGGCCGACACGTCCAGCGACAGCGCACCGCCCAGCAACTCGACCCGCCGCGAGCCCTCCGCCCGCGTGTCCCGATCCGCCGCGACACTGACCGTCGTCGCCCGGTGCACCGTCTCGCGCGATGCCGACTGCACCCCGATCATCACGCCCGCCGCGACGAGTCCCGCCACGATCGCCGCCGCCGACCGCCGCGGCGCCGCCGGCAACACCGCGGTCGCGAGCAGCAGGCCGATCGCGTGGCCCGCCATGCAGTAGGGGCATATCTCGCCCAGCACCGCGACCTGCAGATAGATGAACCAGATCGCGGCGCACGCGATGAGCGTCGCGAGCGCGACCAGAAGCGCCCACGCCGCCCGCCGCACACCCGCCGCCCCGGCCCCGGTCGCCAAGGTCGTGCCGATGACCGCGACGTACGCCAGCGTGGCAAAGCCGCTCACCGGCAGGCCCAGAAACCGGGACCACTTGCTCGCGAGGACCGCATCACACCCGCTGCCCCCGCCGCAGCCCGGCGGCCCGACCCCCGCCCACGAGGTGTAGGTGAGGTACCCCGACACCAGCAGCCCCGCAACCGCCAGGGGGAGCATCACGAGCCTCGCCCAGCGTCCAGCCGTTGCAGTCGTCGGCGACATGTCGTCGTGCCCCGTCACGGCCGCACTATACCGACCGGCCACCACCCGCCGAAGGTTGGTCTGCCCCCCCCGAGCTCACAGCGCGGCGAGCACCATGTCGCCCAGCTCCGTCGTGCCGTAGCCGCTGCGATCGAGCTTCTTGCCGGCAAAGTTCGGCGTGACCTTCTGCACGGCGGCGGCGATCGCGTCGCCCGTCTTCGCCATCGCCGCGTCGCCCCGCACCCGCCCGAGCTCGCGGAGCATCAGCGCTACCGTGTCGATCGCCGCCAGCGGGTTCGCCTTGTTCTGCCCCGCGATGTCGGGAGACGAGCCATGGACCGGCTCAAACATCCCGGGGCCTGCGCCGGCTTCGGGGTTCAGGTTGCCCGAGCTCGCGATGCCCATGCCGCCCGCGATCGCGGCGCCCAGGTCGGTGATGATGTCGCCGAACATGTTGCTCGTGACGATCACGTCGTACGCCTCGGGGCGGGCGACCATGTACATGCAGCAGGCGTCGACGTGGTGGTACTCGCGCGTCACATCCGGGAACTCCTCCTGGCCGATCTGCTCGAAGAGGCGGAACCACGTCGCCCCGGCGAACGTGAGGACGTTGGTTTTGTGCACGAGCGTCAGCTTCCCGGGCTTCCCTTGCCGCTTGCGCTCCTGCGCGAGTTTGAACGCGTAGCGGAGGCAGCGGGAGACGCCGAACGCGGTGGAGATCATCTCCTGCGTGGAGACCTCGGCCGCGGTGCCCTTGCGCATGATGCCGCCGTTGCCGCAGTACAGGTCCTCGGTGTTCTCGCGGACGACGACGAAGTCGATGTCCTCGGGCTTCTTCCCGGCGAGGGGCGTCTCGACACCCGGGTACAGCTTCACCGGGCGGAGGTTGATGTACTGGTCGAGGTCGAACCGCATCTTCAGCAGCAGCCCCTTCTCGATGACCCCGCCCGCGAGCCGGGGGTCGTTGGGCTGCCCGCCCACCGCGCCGAGGTAGATCGCGTCGAACCGGCGGAACGTCGCGACGTCCTCGTCGCCCAGCACGTGCCCGGTCTCGAGGTAGTGCCCCGCCGAGAAGGGGAAGCGCGTCGCGCTCACCCGCAGGCCGTGCGCCTTCGCCGCGGCCTCAAGGACGCGGAGGCCCTGTTCCACGACCTCCGGCCCGGTTCCGTCGCCGCCGACCACGGCGAGGTTCAGGGTTCCGGGGGTTCCGGGGATTCCGGGGGTTCCGGCGATTTCCGGGGTTCCGGGGGTGGCAGGCATGGCGATTCTCCAAGGTTCCGGGACGCGGGGCGATGGTTATACCGCGGGGAACGCATCGCGTGTTAGCCGCGGCCCTCGGCCCGCGCGCCGCGCGATGATCCCGCGGCCCTGCGCCGCCCGAGGGCAGCGGCTCGCGGAGTCGGCTCTACAATGCCCGCCCATGCGCCTGATCCTCGCCAGCCAGTCGGAGCGGAGAGCGTCGCTGCTGCGTGCGGCGGGATACGCGTTCGAGCAGGCCGCCCCGCCCTTCGCCGACCCGCCCACGCCCCAGGGCTTCGACGGGACAGCCGCCGCCGAGCACGCCATCGAACTCGCCCGGCTCAAGGCGCAGAGCCTCCGCCCCGCGGTCGCCCGCGATGCGCTCCTCCTCGCGGCCGACACGATCTGCATCGGGATCGACGGCCGGCTCATCGGCACGCCTGAGACGCCCGAGCAGGCCGAGACCACCCTCCGCGGCTTCGTCGGCGCAGCGCATGACGTCGTCACCGGCGTCGCGCTGGTCCGCACGAGGGATGACCGCTGGTGGTTCGACTCCGACACCGCCACCGTCACCTGGGGGCAGATCGGGGGCGACGCCCTCACCGACTACCTCGCCACCGGCGAATGGCGCGGCAAGGCGGGGGGTTACAACCTCTTCGACCGGCAGCGCGCCGGCTGGCCCATCCGCGTCGACGGCGACGCCGCGACCGTCGTCGGCCTGCCGATGCGCAAGCTCCCCCGGCTGCTCGAGCGGGCCGGCTTCCCCACCCCGGCCGACGCGGGGCCGCCATGACCGAAGCCGACTGGCTGCGGGTGATGAGCGGGGAGGACCGTCGGCCGCACGCCACGCTGCTGCGCGGCGGCCTCGCGCTGGGCGAGCCGGCCTACGCCGCCGCGATGCGGCTCCGCAACGCCCTCTACGACCGCGGCTTCAAACCCGCCGCACGACTCCCGCACCCGACGATCAGCGTCGGCAACCTCACCACCGGCGGCACGGGCAAGACGCCCGTCGTCCGCGACGTCGTCCGCCGCCTCGAAGCCGCCGGCCGCTCGCCCACCGTCCTCCTCCGCGGCTACCGGCAAGACGCGACCGGCGAGTCGGACGAGCTCGCCGAGTACCGCGAGCTCGGCGTCCGCGCCGCCGCGAACCCCGACCGCGTCGCCGGCAGCTCCGCCGCGCTCGCGGAATGGCCCGCAACCGATGCCTTCGTGCTCGACGACGGTTTCCAGCACCGCCGGGTGACGCGCGACCTCGACCTCGTGCTGGTCGACGCAACCAGGCCCTGGGGATACGGGCACGTCCTCCCCCGCGGCCTGCTCCGCGAACCCCGCGCCGCGCTGCGGCGGGCCGACGCCGTGATCGTCACCCGGGCCAACCACGCCACGCCCGACGCCCTCCGCACGCTGGATCACGAGATAGTCCGATCGCACGGCCGACCCCCGCTCGCTCACGTCCGCCACGCCTGGGTCCGCTGGCACGGCGCCTCTTTCGACTGGCTCCGGGGCGCACCCGTCTGGGCCTTTTGCGGCATCGGCAACAGCGGCGCCTTCTTTCAGCAGTGCAGGCAGGTCCTGTCGCGCGTCGTCGGGCAGCGGGCCTACGCCGATCACCACGCCTACGACGCCGACACCATCGACGCGATCCTCCGTGCCGCGCGGGATGCCGGGGCCGAGGCGTTCGTCACCACGATGAAGGACTGGGTGAAGCTCAAGCCGCGCTGGCCCGAGGGCGGGCCGCCCGTGGCCGTGCCGGAGGTCGGCATCGAGTTCCTCGACGGCGAGGACGCGACCGACCGGCTCCTCCGAGCCGCAGTGGCGGGCGGTCACGGCCCGGTATGATCCCGCCTTTCAACACCCCCCACGCAAACGCCCGAGGAAACCCATGCTCGAACACATGGTCTGGATCCGTTTCAAGCCCGGCGTCACCGCCCAGCGGCAGCAGCACCACCTCGACGGCCTCCGCGCCCTCGAGGGCAAGGTGCCCGGCATCCGCAAGATCGCCGTCGGCGCCAACATCACCGACCGCGCCATGGGCTACACCCACGGCCTGCTCGTCTCCCTCGACGACGCGGCGGCGCTGAAGGTCTATGCCGACCATCCCGAGCACCTGAAGGTCGCTCAACCCCTCCGCGAAGACGCCGACCTGCTGGCGATGGACATCGTCGGATGACGAATGCCCGAATGCTCGGATGCTCTGAGGAATGACGAAGCCGCACTGACGAGTGGCGCGTCCCTTCGCCATGGATTCACTCCGGCTTCTTTCGTGCATTCACCGCATCGCCGCCTCGAGCTCCGGGATCTGCGGCGCCCGGGGGTTGATCCGTCGCAGGGACGCCAGCGCCGCCCGCGCCCGTTCTTTCTCGCCCGCCCGCAGGTAGTAGTGCGCCGCCCGTTCGGCGGCCCAGTCCGCCAGCGGGTCGATCGGCAGGACCGCCTCGTAATGCTCCGCCGCCTTCTCCGGCCGGTCGAGCATCACGTAGGTTTGCGCGAACTCGTCGATGATGCCCGGCTCGACCCAACGCTTGGGGGGCAGTTGACGCAGCACCGCGATCGCCTCGCCCGGCCGGTTCCCCCGCCGCAGCAGCGCCGCCTTCTTCCGCAGGTAGCTCTCCCGGAACGCCTCCTGGTCGAGCACCAGCTCCAAAGCCCGGTTGATCGCGTTGAGCGCCGGCTCGATCTTGTTCTGCTCCGCGTACAGGTCCGCCAGCACCCCGTATGCCGCGTGCGACGTCGAATCGAGCTGGATCACCCGCAGGAGGTTGCTCCGGGCCTCGTCGTACCGGTCGGCCCGGAGCTGCGCCACCGCCAGGTGGAGGCGGTACTTCGGGTTCCGCGGCGCGAGGGCCGCGGCCTCGGCGTAGTGGCGCTGGGCCTCGTCGTACCGCTGCCGCGTCATCGCCAGGCTCGCCGCCAGGTCGTGTACCTCCGGCTGCCGCGGGTCGATCTCCAGCGCCCGGGCGTAGTGGGTGTACGCCTCGTCGTGCAGCCCGCTGACCGACAGCACCTGCGCCAGCGTCACGTGTGCCGCCGGCAGGTCCGGGTGCCGCGCCACCAGGGCCCGCCCCTCCTCGAGCACCGCCGAGGGGTTCCGCTTGTTCTTGATCGCCGCGGCCAGCTTCTCCTGCAGGAGTTCCAGCTCGCGCTGCGCCCGCTCCGGGTCGGCCGCGGCACGCGCCGAGGGGGCAGCGGGGGTTTCATCCCCCGTCCCGGCACCCGGCCGCAGCGTCACCCACGCCGCAAACGCCGCCACCGAGCCCGCCAGAATCACCGCCGCGATCGTCACTCGGATTGCTTGCATCATCCCCCAGCCTATCGGAGCGATCGGGCGTCACAAGCCAATCGATCCCCGACGGGGCGTGGCGCGCGGGGTCCGCGACGAGCGTGCCCGAGAGCAGCAGCCCCACGTAAACCACCACGCTGTAACGCACCCAGGCATGATGCACACGGCCTCTCCGCCGCCGCCCGCCCCGGGCGGCTCCCTCCAGTGACCGATACACCCGCCCCCAAGGCAAGCGGGGGTCGGCCGATTCGGGCCTATACTGGTGCCCATGCTCGAGCTCTCCCGAACCGTCCGCTTCTGCCTCAGCGACGCGGGCGCCGGCGGCCCGGTCCCCCTCGGCACCCCGATGCACAACACCTACGCCGCCTGGCCCGCCATGCGAGGCCTCGGGCGGTACTACGAGCTCCGCGTCACCTGCCGGGGCGACGCCGACCCCGCCACCGGCTACTTCCTCAACATCAAGCACATCGACGAGGCCGTCCGCGAGCACGTCCTCCCCGACCTCGAAAGCTGGGTCTCCGCCCCCGGCGGCGCGGGCGACGTCCCCCTCGGGGAGCTCATGCGGCGGATCTTCGGGCTGCTCTACCCGCCCCTCGACGGCAAGATCACCGCGCTCCGTCTCGTCCTCACCCCCACCTACAGCCTCTCCTTCCGGAGCGACGCCATGGACCGCCTCACCCTGCGCCAAAGCTACGAGTTCTCCGCCGCCCACCGGCTCCACGTCCCGACTCTCAGCGACGACGAGAACCGCCAGACGTTTGGCAAGTGCAATAACCCCGCCGGGCACGGGCACAACTACCGCGTCGAGGTCGCCGTTTCCTGCCCGATGGACCCTCAGGGCCGGGTTCTCGACGTCGAGGAACTCGACGCCATCGTCCACAAGCGGGTCCTCGAGAGGCTCGACCACAAGAATCTCAACGTCGACGTGCCGGAGTTCGAGGACCTGAACCCCAGCGTGGAGCACATCGTGAAGGTCGTGTGGGACCTGCTGGCCCGCCACATCGGCGATGCCGGCCCCGCCGACGGCGCCACGCTCGAGGAGATCACCGTCTGGGAAACCGAGAAGACCGCCTGCACCTACCGCGGCCCGGACGCGGGGAAGCCGGGCGAGCCTTCCTTGCACCTCGCGAGGTAGCCGTGGGCGAGATCGATTCAGAAACCCGGCTGGTGGCGATGCTGGTCTTCGTCGCGGTCGTGGCGGTGCTCGCGATCGTGGTGATCGCGCTGCTCGCGAGCCTGTGGCGGCGTCACCTGCTGCGGGAGCAACTGCGCGACGCCGAGCGTGCGCGCGAGGCCGCGCGAGCCGCCGGGCACCAGGACACTTGGGCCGCCGCCGCCCAACGCCTCAAGCCCGCGGAACCCGACGGTGACAAAGAAGACGATTCCCCGTAGCCCAAGCCGCGACCTGTTACGTCGCGGCTCTGATCGCGTTCGCGGGCACGTCGCGGAGCATGCACCGCCCGCTTCCCGCACACGATTCGCATTCGTCTGTCTGCCCCGCCACGTGCGAGAGGCAGTAGTCGATCCGCGAGTGGACCACCTGCTGCATCAGCGGGTGCAGCCCGATCGGCGCGGTCACCATCCACTTCACCCCCGGGTGCCGCTCCGCCGCCGCCCGCGTCAGCTCCGGGATGTCCTCGTCCCAGTGCCTGCCCGGCAGCAGGAAGTAGGGGCACACGACCACCGTCGTCGCGCCCCGGTCGATGCAACGGTCGAACGCCGTCTCGATCGACGGCTCCGCCAGCTCCATGTGCGCCGGCTCGACGACCCGGTATCGCGACGTCTGCCGGAACAGCTCGACGAAGTGCTCCAACATCAGGTTGGACTCGGCACGGCGGGAACCGTGGTCCACGATCACGATGCCCACGCCCGGCCCCGCCGGCGATGCTCCAGGTAGCTGCATGACTGCTCCGCCATCCCCCGTGCGACCCCGCGCTCATTCTAGACCACCCGCCGCGCTCCGAGCCCGCGGGCCCGGCGGCCGGGCGCGGGAGATGGCGCCCGCGTCTGCCCCGCGCGGCACGCCCGGAGGGCTCACGCGGCATGTCCCGTAACCATCGCCCGGGGGTGCAAACCCCGCCTCCCAGTATTGATATTCAAGGTTCGGAGGAGCCACTCCCGATAGTGGGGACGGGCAGGAGCGCCCCAACAGACGCCGCGCATGCGGCCATCCGGATGCCCGCGGAGCGGGCTCGCGGACGCAAAGGACTGCAGCCGTGCGGACCATCGGGATCATCAATCAGAAGGGGGGTTGCGGCAAGACCACGGTCTCCATCAACCTCGCCGCCACTCTGGCCGCCAAGGGCCACCGGACGCTCCTGGTCGACATGGACCCCCAGGGCCACTGCGCCCTCGGGCTCGCCGTGCCCGACGCCCAGGTCGAGCGCTCGATGGGCGACCTCCTGCGGGTCGGCCTCGACGGCTCGCTCGGCATGGCGGACATCATCTGGCAGATCTCCCGCAACTTCGACCTCGCCCCCTCGGCGGTCAACCTCGCGGGCATCGAGATGCAGCTCGCCTCCGCGCCCGACCGGGACCGCCGCCTCGCCCAAGTGCTCTCCACGGTCCAGGACCGGTACGACTTCTGCGTCGTTGACTGCCCCCCCTCCATCGGGCTGCTCACGTTCAACGCCCTGCGGGCCGCGAGCGAGGTGCTGATCCCGGTCGAGACGGGCTACTTCGCGTTGCAGGGCTCGGTGAAGCAGGAGCAGACGATCCAGATGCTCGCCCGCCGGGCCGGCCACCACGTCCGCTTCCACGTCCTGCCGACGATGTACGACGTGCGGACGAAGCTGGCGCGGGAGATCCTCAGCGAGCTGAAGAAGCACTTCGGCGACATGCTGTTGCCGGTGGTGATCAACTTCAACGCGAAGCTGAAGGAGGCCGCGAGCTTCGGCCAGCCGATCACCGAATACGACGCCGCCAGCCGGGGGATGCAGGACTTCGAGCAGCTCGTGGCGTGGCTGATCGCCAACCCGCCCGAGCCCGAGCCGGTCGCGTTGCTGCAAGCCGAGGGCACGGCCGTTTCGGTGGGCGTTCACGGCGAAGCGCAGGGTGACGTGCTGGTCGCGGACCAGCCCGCGGCGATGCGGAGCCCCGCGATGTCCCGCGCCGCCGAACTCGTCGAACGCGCCCGCGCCCTCTCGGCCCGGACCGCGACGCTCGCCACCCGCCTCACCCACGACGGCGACGCCCAGGCGGAAGGCTTCGCCCCACACCGGATCGGCCCGCTCAACGATGCCGAAGACTTCCACCCTTCGCCGCCGCGGCCGGAGCTGACCCGCCAGCCCGCCGACCTGCAGGCGAAGCTCGCGCGGCTCTACGGCGTCCGCCCGACGCACCAGGGCCTGCTCTTCGTCCAGCCCGCCAACGGCGCCCGGGAGGTGCAGATCGCCGGCGACTTCAACCACTGGGACCCCAACCGCACCCCGATGAACCGGGACGAGCGGCTGGGCATCTGGCAGGCCGTCATCAGCGTGCCGCCCGGCAAGTACCGCTACCGCCTCGTGATCGACGGCCGGTGGGTCCAGGACCCGTACAACACCACGTTGGAATCCAACCAGCTCGGCGAGGTGGATAACGTCGCCGAGATGACGATCGATTGAAGCCAGCTTCGGGTTCGGTGTGTCGGGTCTCGGGTTCCGCATGAACTCCCCACGACCCGATACCCGCAGCGCGAAACTCGGAACGGTGCCCGATGTCCGATGACCGCACCCAGGATGCTCTCGACGCGCTGGCGGACCTGTTCCTGACGGGACTGGCCCCCGCCGCGCCGTCCGAGGCCGACGACGCGGCGGCGCGGAAGGCCGCCCGCGCAGCCGTCCGCCGCCCCGCGGTCGCCGAGTCCCGGCTCGACGGTCCGGCCCCCATCCGCCTCGGCCCGAAGGTGCGCACCAGTGCGCCGGCAGCGACCCCCGCGGCCGATCCTCGTACCATCGCCCCGGCTCCGTCCCAAGCGGCGCCCGATCCGTTCGAGCTCATCGACCGGGCCGTGGATGCGCTCGCCTCTGCCGGCTCCCAACTCGAAGAGGCCGGCACGGAAACGGCAGTCGGACCCGCGCCCGAAGCGGACGCCCAACCCGCGCCCGACACCTCCCCCGCGCCCTATCTCCGCCTCCGGCGGGACGACGACGCCGCCACCGCGCCGCGATCCGCCGGGTCGCCCGGGACACCTGCCGGCAACGCGGCGGGCGACGACACGGCCGCTCCCGCGGCGCCGCCGTCGGTGCTCGTGGAAGCGGTGATCCTCGGCAACCTCCCGGGGTTCGGCGGGGCGTGGCTCACGCAGTACGCCGGCCTGCTCGCGCAGCAGGACGGCCCGGTCGCGATCCTCCACGTCGGCGACGACAGCCTGGACCTCGAACTCATCGAGCCGTTCGACGAGCCCCGCCCAGGCGATGAGCTGCCGCCGGCGTCGGGCGACCCGGTCGCGCTGCTCGACGCGCTCGCCCGGCGGGGCAGGTCCCCGGTCCGGACCGTGCTCGTCCACCACGACGCGACCGCTGCCGGCCTGATGGATGGGGGGCTCGAGCGGCTGCTGTCGATCGGGGGGTGGACGGTGCTCAGCGGCGCGGACGACGCGGCCGTGGTGAACGTCTACCGGACGCTGAAGCTGATCGTCGACTCCGATGCCGCCGCCGCGGACCAGCGGGTGGGTCTGATGGTGATGGGCAGCGACGAGGCGGAGAGCCGCGCCGCCGCCGACCGGGCCCGGGCCGCCGCCGATGAGTTCCTCCGCACGCCGATCCAGCTCGTGGGCTGGCAGAAGCGGATGGTCCCGGTCACCGCCCGGGAACTGGGCAGCTTCGACGACCTGCATTCGCTCTGGCCGCGGATCGAGGCGTGGTTCGAGACGCTCGCCCAGCCGGAGGTCGAGTTGCGCGACGAGCCGGCGGCTCTCCCGCCGCCCAAGCCGGTCGACACCCCGACGCCACCGCTGTCGCCGCGGGAGCCCGCCGCCCCGGTCGCGGAAGGCCCGCGCGCCCCGCAGGTGCCGCAGCCGTTGAAGCGGCACTCGATCTTCACCCCGCCGCTCACGCCGAGGATCCGGACAACGGTCCCGCCCCGGCCGACTCGCCGACCGACGACGGACCCGGTCCGGCCGGCCACCCGCGCGACGCCCGCACCGGGCGAGCCCAGCGGCTGGCGCCGCGAGGTCGCGGAGCAGGTCGGCGGCGGCAAGCCGCCCGTCCCCACCGCCGCTGCCACATCCACCGTCGCGCAACCCGCGCCGCCGCAGGCGCCGACGCCGGCCGCCCAACGCCCGCATCGACCCGTCGCCGATCGCCCCCCGGCACCGGCCGCGGCGGCACTCCGCCAGCCCGATCTCGCGTCGCTGCTGATCGACTGCCCCGCCACCGCCCAGCGGCCGCTGATCCCCGGCGGGATCGCCCTCGAAGCCCGCTGCCCCCACCAGCCCGGCACTCAGCTCCTCCTCGACCAGCAGGGGCGGCTCCATCTGCTCCACCGCACCGCCCCGACTCTCGCCGCCGATCCCGCGACCGGCGACCCCGGCGTCGCGGCGCTCCGCGGGGCGATCGTCGACCTGCTCGAACTCCGCGGCTGGGTCCAGCAGCACCTCGACCTGATCCAGTTGACCCAGCGGCAGGTCCGCATCGACCGGGATCAACAGCCGGCGCTGCACCTGTTCACCGATCGGGCCGACTTGGGCGTCCCCCTCGCCACCCGTCTCGGCGGGATGCTCAAGCTGCACCTGCTGCAGGAGGTCCGCCTCGGCGCCGCCGCGACCTGGTTCTCCACGCCCCTTTGCTGAGCCCCGCCTTTCTCGATCGTCCCGCGGCCCGTTCCCAACAGGCCCGGTGACCGCCTGCGCATCTTTCATGGCGGGTTCCTGCCACCTAAG
>CAZKRE010000100.1:10144-12216 GCA_964555075.1 uncultured Phycisphaeraceae bacterium | reverse complement strand
GGACGCGAGCGGCGAGCGGGCGGAGCGGCTCGTGCGTCCGGCCCGGCCGGGCGACGCGGCGCCGCGGCGCCCGACGCGGCCGGCCTCCCCCACCTCCCCCACCGCCCGCGCCCCCGCGCGGCCGGCCCGCCCGGACAGCCCCGGCAGGCGCCCCGCTTCGCCGCTCTCCGCGCCGCCCCCCGCGCCGGCGGACGGAACCGCGGCCGACGACGCAGACACCGACATCTACACGACCGAATCCGGCCGGGTCGTCCGCGTCAACACCCGCCGCAGCATCCCCACCGCCACGAAGCGCCGCGTCGCGCGGTTGACGACGTATGCCGTCTTCGCCCTCGTCACCGCCCTGCTGCTGGGCGTCTGCCTCTTTGCCTTGAGTGTCCTGCTGAACCCGTCCGTGCCGGACGGGCCATCGCGCGTCCTGCCGGTGGAGGCGTTCACCCACGACCCCCGCGCCAACCCGTTCACGCTCGACAAGCCCAACGCGCTGGGCCTGCCGCTACGCGAGCGGACGGCGATCGTGCTCGACGCGTCCGCCGCGAGCGAGGCGTGGATCGATGACGCAACGGAAGCGGTCCAGGCGGGGTTGACGAAGCCGGGTGGCTCGCGGGTCGAGCTGGTGTTCGCGACCAGCGACGGGCCCCGAGCGCTCTTCGACGATGTCGAGCCCCTGGAGTCGGTCAACCGCGGAAAGATCGCGGCGCTGCGCAGCCGCGTCGCCGTGGCGGGCGAGGCGTCGCTCGTTGCCGCGCTCGGCGTGGCGCTGGCGGGCGACCCGACGCACGTGATCCTCGTCACCTCGCAGCGGATCGACGACGCGCAGGCGGCGCAACTGCGGGAGCTCCTCGACCCGCGGCCGGACCTGATCCTCGACGCCGTGCTGGTTGATCGCGAGAGCGTGCTGCTCGACGACCTGGCGACGGGGCGGATGGGTCGCTACACCCGGCTGTCGAGCAGCCAGCTCGCCAGCTGGCGGCAGGACGCGTCGCGGCCGTGATGGGAGCGCGATGGCCGAGCGAGCGGTTCACCCGCCGAACGCGGTGACGCTCCCCGGGCCGTAGAGGACGCCGTAGAGGTCCTTGAAGAACTTGGCGAGGAAGAAGTTCACCACGATGATGGCGATGAAGCTGGTGACGAACGCGTCGGTCGCGGCGCGGCCGACGCCCGCGGCGCCGCTCTCGCAGTGGAACCCCTTGTAGCAGCTGATGAGCCCGATCATCCCCCCGAAGGCGACCGCCTTGGCGAGGCCGGTGAAGACGTCGTAGCTGCCCACGAACTGGCGGGAGAACTCCCAGTACTGCGTCTCATCGACCCCGAACCCGCGGACCACCACGAGCCACGCCCCCGCGATGCCCATCAGGTCGCTGAAGACCGTGAGCACCGGGACCATCAGGATGCACGCGACGACGCGGGGGACAACGAGGTAACTCACCGGGTCGGCCCCCATCACGTGCAGGGCGTCGAGCTGCTCGGTCACCCGCATGGTCCCCAGTTCCGCCGCGACCGCGCCGCCGACCCGGCCGGCGATCATCACCGCCGCCAGCACCGGGCCGATCTGCTTCACCACGCTGATGTGGATGATCCCGCCGAGTCGGCCCTCCTGCCCGATCGCGGCGAACTGGTCGAACGCCTCAACCCCGAGGACCGCTCCGACAAACGCGCCCACCAGCGCGACGACCGGGATGCTCATCGTCCCCACCTGGTAGAGCTGGGGCATCAGCAGCCCCCACCGGCCGAAGCCCCCCGCCCCGCGCACCGCCCAGCCCAGCGTCGCGCCGACGAACCGCGCAAAGCGCCCGAGGCCGTCCAGCCGCGCGAGCGTGAAGCGTCCGAGGATGGCAACTTGGTCGGTCATGGGTGAAGCGGCCAATCGTGGGGGACGTTACGAACGGAAGCCCGCCCTGCCCGCATGCTCCCACCCCACCGGCCGGCAGCCACCGCGGCAGCGCTGCGACTCCGACCCGGCTGAGCCGGAGTCCCCCGAGCCCCGTGTCCTCCCCAGCCGCGGCAGCGATGATAAGAACTTGCCCCCCCCGATGCCACACGCCGCCGCCGATTCCGGTGCCGACCCTGCC
>CAZKRE010000100.1:5514-10044 GCA_964555075.1 uncultured Phycisphaeraceae bacterium | reverse complement strand
GCTGACGCGGCGTCCGCCGCGAGCATCAGGAGGTTGATCACCCCTCACCGGAGTCGCCTGCCCTTCACGTCACGCCCCGCGCCACTCGTGCAAACCACTCGCGGACGCGCGTGTCAAGGGCGCAGCGTCCTGCTCCCGCGGCTCCTGAGCCACAGCGGCCTGCGCCTGCACGCCCAGGTGCTCCGTGACAAACCCATCGTCTTCATCCTGCGACCCCTGCGCGAGTGTGCGGAACAGGTTGACCAGGTCCTTCACGCCCCCGATGAGGAACCAGATCGTGGTGGCTGTGCCTACCGCGCCCGTGAAGATCAGGTTCAACCACCAGTACCGGACCCAGGCCTCGTCGGATACCCCCCATATCAACCCCCACATGGTGCCGACGACGAAGACACCGAAGAACAGAAAGAACGTTGCGAGCTTAAGCACATAGATGATCTTGTCGCCTGTGGTGAACTCGCTCGTGAACCCAAAGGACCGCAGGCCGCTCACGGGGCGAGCGTCCGGGGCGGTATGGTCGCCCTTGACAGCGTACTGGCCGCGGTGCAGGAGCGCGTCCATGTCGACCGGGGCCCTGCAAGTCGCGAGGGAGACGAGGATATAAACGGACATCGCGACCACGGCGGCGAAGCAGCTCATCTGCATCCCGTTGAAGGGGAACTCGACACCGCTCGCCAGGATGGGCCACACGATGTTCTGGAACACGACCCCACCGGCCGCGAGCGTCGAGCCGGTAATCATGGCCGACCACGCCCCGGCGGTCGTCCCGCGGCTCCAGTAGAGCCCCCCGATGATCACGGCCCCGGCGCCGCCGATGTAGATCGCCCCCGTGATGTGGAAGAACATGAGGATGTAGGCTCGCAGCGGGAACAGCAGGCTGAAGCAGAACGCGAAGGCCGCAACCCCGCACATCGACAACCGCAGCAACAGCAGGTGCGTTTTCGCGTCCAGCCGCTTACGGCGGAGAGGCACCACCACGTCCTGGATGAAGATCGAACCCCAGGAATGGAGGTAGGTATTGTCCGTCGAGATCGCCGCAGCGAGGATCACCGCGGTAAAAAGCCCCATCATCCCGACGGGCAGCAGGTGTGACGCCACCACGGGCACGAGCATCTGCTGCCGTGTCTGCTCCCCGTCCATCGTCGCCAACTGAGCGCGGACACTGTCGGCGAGCCCGGAGAAGGCGGGCAGGTGCATCACCGCGTAAGCTGTAACCGGCAGGAGCATGATCACGTAGAAGGTGATCATGCCTCGGAACTCCGCCAGGACACGGGCCATCTTCGCTTCGTGCGCGTTGCGGGCCGAGGCGTTGTAGGCGGAGTTGCCCTGCCACGACATGGTGGCATACACGCCGAACACCGCCATCATCACGAAGTACCAGACGTTGAAGTCAGCGACCTCGTGCTGGTCGAACGGGTTGATTCTCGATTCTCCCGCGGGCGCGAGTTGCAACCCCTCCATGATCGTTCCGAAGCCGACGGTCAACAGCAACAGTGCCATCACCGCCAACATGACGATGTTGACCAACTGTCCCTGGAGGAAGTCCGTGACCATGATGGCGATCTGGCCCCCGCTGATGGCCATCACCAGCGCGACACTCAACATGAGCAGCATGACGACCGCCAGGGTGGGCGTTTCGAATCCGAGGAAGGTAAAGCCCGTTGGCAGACCGGTGAAGTGGATGATGCACCGCGCGGTCACCCCCGGAAATATGCCGTAGTTGATGACGCCGGAAACCCACGCCACGATCCCGGCGAAGACCCGGAATCGCCGGCTGTACCGCCGCTCGAAGAACTGGGCGAGCGTCATCGCCCGCGTCTCGCGGTAACGATAGATGACGAAGCCGGAGAGGGTGACGAGCAGCGTGACGGGGCCGAGCATCATGCCCCACCAGCCCGCGGCGAACCCGGCCTGATAGAACTGCTCGAAGTTCGCGACGAGGGTGATGGCGCCAAGCCCCGCCATGCCGCTGGCCATCGTCAGCAGGTACCGGCCCGCCGAGCGGTCCGCCGTCAGGAATGCCGCGACACTCCGCGTGTAGCGGCGCGTCACCAGCGCCACCGCCGTCAGGAGCACGAACAGGATGGCGACAATCAACCAATCCAGCAACGTCAGATTCATCGGCTCGTTGTCTCAGACGGTGGGAGTTGATTGAGGCAGGGGCGGTCAGGAACTATTGCTGGGCCGACTTCACGAAGTCCAAGAGCCCATCGACGTGGGCAAACGCCAACGCCGTGACCGTGTCGGCGGCGCCGTAGTAGAGTGCCAACCGACCGCTGGCTTCGTCGTGCAGCGCGGCGCACGGGAATACGACGTTCGGCACATCGCCTATGCACTCATATGGGCGCTGGGGAGACAACAGGTACGGCGCCCCACGAGCGATGACCTTCCACGGCTGCTCGAGATCGAGCAGCGCGGCGCCGACGCTGTAGACGAACCCGTTGCAGCTCGTCAGCACCCCGTGATAGATCAGGAGCCACCCCTCCTCCGTCTCGAGCGGGATCGGCCCCGCGCCGATCTTCGTCCCCTGCCACGTCAGCGGCACGGGGCTCATCACATGGCGGTGCCGGCCCCAGAACGTCAGGTCCGGACTCTCGGAGTAGTAGATGTCGCCGAAGGGGGTGTGTCCCCCGTCTGACGGGCGACTGAGCATTGCGTACCGCCCGCCGATCTTGCGGGGAAAGAGCACGCCATTGCGGTTGAACGGGAGAAACGCGTTCTCCATCGCCACGAAACGGCGGAAATCCCGCGTCCAACCGATGCCGATCGTCGGCTGGCCGCTCATCCCGTTGCACCAGGTGACGTAGTACCGGTCGTCGAGCCAAACGACGCGCGGGTCGTAGCCATATTCGAAGGGGTACGGCTTCCCGTCAGCAGTCTCGAAGGCGATGGGCTCGGGGTCGATCGTCCACTTGAGCGCATCGTCGCTGAAGCCCGCGTGCAACCGCATCGCCCGGCGGCGATCGTCGACACGGAACACCCCTGCAAAACGTCTCCCGAACGGCACGACCGCGCTGTTGAAGATGCTGTTGGCACACGGCACCGCGTCCCGCGGGATAATCGGGTTGGCGCTGTACCGCCAGATAGGATCGCTGCACCCTTCCGGCCGATCTTCCCAGGGCATCGCCGCTCCACTCCGCTTCACGCCTGCCGCCGCTTCCTCGCACTGCAACTGCGCCATGAACACGCTCCTCGCGCCGGCGCGCCGTCTCCGGCGCGGGGCGGTTGCCGATACTCCTCGTGGTTTCATGCCCCGCCCGCGGGGCGGATGTGCCAGAACTCGCCCGACGCCTCGATGGCCCGCCCCTCCACCTCGCCCGGCGTTTCGCCGACGACGATGTGAGCATCCGGGAAGTCTCGCAGCATCCGCTGTAGCGGCGCCGCGCTCGTCAGCACGATCAGTTGCGTGCCATCCGGCGACCTCAGGCGCTGCACCCTCGGCGTCAGTTCTTCGACCGCCCACCCCGCCGAGTCCGGCGCTGTCGCGACCCGCCACGCCGTCGCAAGCGGTTCCGTACCGGTCCACCGGCCGCGCAACCGCCAGACACGAGCCGCCGGCATCGTCGCGTAGCGCTGGCTGCCATCCACCGGCTCGTCCGACAGCGACCACTCGTACACGATGCCGCCTGATAGGGGCTGCCATTCAACGCCTTCGATCGCCGGCGCCTGTTCGCTCGCCGCCCGCACGACCAGTGGCTGAAGGATGACGGGATTCGCATTCGGCTGCGTCGGCCCGCTCGTCGCGCGGACGAGTTCGGTGGGCGTGATGACCGTGGTCATCGTGAACCGCGCCACGGATTGACGTTGCGACCGCGATCGGCAACGAACGTCGCCCACGAAGATATGCGCATCGCCCACTCGCAGGTGGCCGCTCAGCCGCGAGCCCGCGTAGTTCTCGAAGCCCGTCGCCCAGTCCTCCAGCGCTTCCATCCCCTCGGCGAGCACCGCCCCGCTGTGATGGAAGTTGTCCGATGGAACCGTCAGTTCCCGGTGATGCGCCCGCGGCCGGAGGTAGAAGGAGCCGATCGGAACTTTCGCGTTGTAGTTCGCGTTGGGCCCCGACGCGTCGTCACGGACCTTCGCCCCAGCGTTCCACCAGAAGCTCAGGTACCGTTCCGCCGTACGGTCCACAAGCATCCCCGCCACGTCGAAGTAGCGGTGACCGACCGGCAGGCCGCTGTCATCCACAACCAGCGTCGCGAGAGCCTCCTTGCCTTGCGCCCGCGCCCGCTCGGCCCGCTCCATCACGGGGCCCCAGAGCGACTCGGGGCCGTGCGGCTTGAGCGACCGCAGGTCCGGCTCGATCAGGCGGTTCTTCGGGTGCGCCGCCATCGTATTGAGCTGCCCGTTGTCGAGCAGCCAGTGGAACGCCTCCTGCATGCCCTCCCAGTGCGTGCGGTCATCACCCGCCAACTCCCAGGAAGTGCCTTTGGTCAGGTTGTGCCAACCGAACGACTGATCGAGCAGCCAGCGGTAGTAGCCGGTGTCGAACTGATTGCCGTGCGAGTAGCTGAAATCGCGCTGCAGGCCGCC